>JAGHTF010000010.1 GCA_018065485.1 Candidatus Cryptobacteroides fimicaballi
AATTTCCAGCTGATCCTTGGCACTCTTTAATTCCTAAAAGAATTAACGCTCTCGATTTTCCTAGTTCTTGGTACTTTCTTGCTTGTACTTTCCTTTCAATATTCTCAAAGAACTTTTTTCTCTTTTTGAGAGAAAATCCCGCTCGGTGTTCGAACGGGATTGCAAAGGTAGTACTTATTTTTTAATTGACAAATTTTTTTTAATTTTTTTTAAAAAAAGTTTTTTTTCTGTCCTACATCATACCTCCTGCGGGCATTGCAGGAGCGGCTGAAGCGGGCTCCGGAATATCTACAATGCCACATTCCGTTGTAAGGAACATACCTGCTACACTTGCAGCATTTTCAAGAGCCACACGCGCAACCTTGGTTGGATCTATGACTCCGGCCTCATACATATTAATATATTCATCGCTGCGGGCGTTGTATCCGAAGTCACCCTTACCCTCCTTTACTTTCTGCACAATGACAGCGCCATCAACTCCGGCGTTTGCCGCAATCTGCCTCAAAGGCTCTTCGATTGCCTTGGCAATGATCCTGATTCCGGTAGTCTCGTCCTCATTGGCGCCCTTGAGTTTCTCCAGACAGGAAGCTGCGCGAATGTAAGCGACACCACCTCCGGGAAGGTATCCTTCCTCTACAGCGGCGCGGGTTGCATTGAGAGCATCTTCAACCCTGTCTTTCTTTTCCTTCATCTCAACCTCGGTAGTAGCACCCACATAGAGAACGGCTACTCCCCCGGCGAGCTTGCCAAGACGTTCCTGAAGTTTTTCCTTGTCGTAGTCGGAAGTGGTCGTAGCGATCTGCTTGCGGATCTGGTCTGCCCTGTCCTTGATATCGGCTTTGCTGCCGGCACCGCCTACGATGGTCGTATTCTCCTTTGTAATGGTAACCTTCTCGGCCTTACCGAGCATATCGGGAGTCGCATTCTCAAGAGAGAAACCTCTTTCCTCTGAAATAACCTGAGACTTGGTCAGGACAGCTATGTCCTGCAGCATCTCCTTGCGGCGGTCACCGAATCCGGGAGCCTTTACAGCAGCTACCTTGAGCGAACCGCGAAGACGGTTTACAACCAGGGTCGTAAGAGCTTCGCCATCCACATCCTCTGCAATGATAAGAAGTTCCTTTCCCTCACGGGCGATGGGCTCAAGCAGAGGCAGCAGATCTTTCATCGTGCTGATCTTCTTGTCCGTTATCAATATATAAGGATTGGAGAGTTCGGCTTCCATCTTATCGCCGTTGGTCATAAAATAAGGAGAGATGTAACCGCGGTCGAACTGCATTCCCTCGACAACCTTGACTTCGGTCTCGGTACCCTTTGCTTCCTCGACAGTGATAACTCCGTCTTTCTTGACCTTGGACATTGCATCAGCAATGAGCTTACCTATATAATTATCGTTGTTGGCGGAAACGGTGCCTACCTGCTCAATCTTGGAGTAGTCGTTACCCACGCTGTGGCTGTGCTTCTTGAGTTCTGCAACGACTGCGCTCACAGCCTTGTCTATTCCCCTCTTTAGGTCCATCGGGTTGGCACCTGCAGTAACGTTCTTGATTCCAACGTTTATAATAGCCTGCGCAAGGACAGTGGCCGTGGTTGTTCCGTCTCCGGCCTGCTCATTGGTCTTGGAAGCCACTTCCTTAACCATCTGCGCACCCATATTCTCGAAACGGTCTTCGAGTTCGATTTCCTTCGCTACGGTAACGCCGTCCTTTGTAACGGCGGGAGCTCCGAACTTTTTATCGATAACGACATTGCGACCCTTAGGGCCAAGAGTAACCTTAACTGCGTTTGCAAGTGCATCAGCCCCGTTTTTCATCTTGGAGCGGACCTCGGTATTGAATTGAATTTCCTTTGCCATAATTACAGAATTGCTAAAATGTCAGACTGCTTTACGATAAGATATTTTTTGTTTTCGACGGTGACCTCCGTTCCGGCATACTTTCCGTACAGGACAACATCGCCCGCCTTAACCTCCATAGGCTCATCCGCCTTGCCGGGACCGGTAGCGAGAACTTTACCCTGTTGTGGTTTTTCTTTTGCGGTATCGGGAATATAGAGTCCCCCCGCTGTTTTGGTCTGAGCCTCCTGAGGTTCAATCAAAACTCTGTCTGCAAGTGGTTTAATCATAACAATATCTTTTTTTGAAAAATTTCTGCTTATGAAGATGGCAATGTCTGTGCCACTGACAATTTGTCAACCTTGAATCTGCCAGAGCACAACTCCGACGCTCACCGACACGTTCAGCGAATGTTTTGTTCCCTGCTGAGGGATTTCCAGAGCAAAAGAACTCTCATCTACAACCTCCTGCTGAACCCCGTCAACCTCATTCCCGAAAACCAGAGCTATCTTTTCCCCGGCTTTGCGTTTGAATCTGCTCAGGTTCACGGAATTCCGGGTCTGTTCCACACTTATAACGGTAAAGCCACCGACCTTGAGCCGTTTCACCACTTCAAGAGTGCTGTCGCAGTGCTCCCACTCCACGGAATCTTCCGCCCCAAGGGCAGTCTTATGGATTTCGGCCGATGGAGGAGCTGCGCAGATGCCACATAGGAAGACCTTGTCCACCCCGAAGGCATCGGCTGTGCGGAAAGCACTTCCTACATTATATGCACTGCGAACGTTATCCAATATAAGAACGAGGCCGGATTCGGGCCTCGTCTTATATTCCTGCACCGTGAGTCGATGCAATTCACTGTTTAAAAGTTTCCTGTCCAAATCAATACTTATTCAAAGGAACCCCTGCCGTCATCTGAAGTACCTCCTTCCTGACTTCGGCTATAACCCCATCGTGCTCATCAAGCATAGACTGCTGAGCAGAGTCGGGCTGTTCGCCTTTCTTCAGGCTCAGCGCCGATACATTCCTGCTGCAGGATTCAAGCACCCTGTCTATCAGTCCTGCGATGCGGAGCATATCCTGCTCCACGAATCCGCGGGTAGTGATTGCCGGTGTACCGATTCTCAGCCCGGATGTCTGGAACGGACTGCGGGAGTCGAAGGGAACCATATTCTTGTTAAGAGTGATGCCTGCCTTTTCGAGCTGGGTTTCAGCAAGTTTTCCCGTAACCTCCGGGAACCTGGTACGCAGGTCTATAAGCATAAGATGATTGTCGGTTCCTCCGCTTACAACCTTATAGCCCTTGTCAATGAATGCCCGGCTCAAGGTAGAGGCGTTGGCCATTACCTGCTTCTGATAATCCACAAACTCCGGCTGCATTGCCTCGTAGAAGGCAACTGCCTTACCGGCGATAATGTGCTCCAGAGGACCGCCCTGTACTCCGGGGAAAACGCTTGAATCCAGAATCTGGCTCATCTTCTTTATGTTTCCCTTTGTATCCCTGCGTCCCTGAGGATCATCGAAATCCTTGCCCATAAGGATTATTCCTCCGCGCGGCCCGCGCAATGTCTTGTGAGTCGTAGAAGTAACTATATGCGCATACTCCACGGGATTTTTCAGCAGCCCCGCTGCGATAAGACCCGCGGTATGAGCCATATCAATCCACAGGACGGCGCCCACACTGTCGGCTATCCGCCTCATTCTCTCATAATCCCACTCACGGGAATAAGCCGAGGCTCCGCCGATGATGAGTTTCGGCTTGTGCTCCAGGGCAAGACGCTCCATCTTGTCGTAATCTACAAGGCCGGTCTGTTCATCGAGGCCGTATGCAACGGCATTGTAAAGGATACCGGAAGCGTTTACCGGGGAGCCGTGGGTAAGATGCCCTCCCTGACTCAGGTCCAGGCCCATAAAAGTATCACCGGGCTTAAGGATTGCCATTGTGACCGCCATATTGGCCTGAGCTCCCGAGTGAGGCTGTACATTCGCCCACTGCGCATTGTATATTGTCTTGATACGGTCGATTGCAAGCTGTTCGATCCGATCCACAATTTCACATCCGCCATAGTATCTTCTTCCGGGGTATCCTTCTGCATACTTGTTGGTACATACGGAGCCCATTGCCTGGAGGACCTGGTCGGAAACATAGTTCTCGGACGCAATCATTTCAAGGCCGTTGGCCTGGCGGTCCGCTTCCTTGCGGATCAGGTCGAATATCTGCAAATCGTTTTTCATATTATCAGTTGTTCTGTTTGATGGCTGCCTGTGCCGCTGCAAGGCGGGCGATAGGAACACGGAAAGGCGAGCAGCTTACGTAGTCTATGCCGATTCTGTTGAAGAAACTGATTGAATCGGGATCTCCACCGTGCTCACCGCAGATACCGCACTGCAGATCCGCTCTCTTGGAACGGCCGCCGTTAAGTCCTGTTTCGACGAGCTTGCCGACACCCTTGACGTCGATGGTCTGGAAAGGATCCGAATCCAGAATCTTGTTTCCAAGGTAATCTCCCATAAATGTTCCTATGTCGTCGCGTGAGAAACCGAATGTCATCTGTGTGAGGTCATTCGTTCCAAAGCTGAAGAACTCTGCGGTACGGGCCATGCGGTCTGCCGTAAGGGCGGCGCGGGGAATCTCGATCATTGTTCCGAACTTGTACTTTATCTGGGTCTGGGTCTGAGCCTCAACCTCTACGCGTACACGCTCGCAGTGAGCCTTCTGGAATTCAATCTCTCGTGCAGAAACTGTAACGGGAATCATAATCTCAGGCATAGGATTCAGGCCTTCCTTCATAAGTTCCACGGTTGCAGTGAAGATTGCTCTGTACTGAGTCTCGGCAATAAGAGGATATGTTACGTGCAGACGTACTCCACGGTGTCCCATCATAGGGTTCACCTCGTGAAGCTTGTCGCCTCTCTTTTCAACTTCTTCAACGGATATTCCGAGTTCGCTGGCGAGTTCCGACTTCTTTTCCTCTCCTCTGGGAACGAATTCGTGCAGGGGCGGATCGAGCAGACGGAAAACGACCGGTTTACCGTCCATAACCTTGAGAGTGCTCTTTACAGAAGCCTTGATGTAAGGTTCAAGCTCGTTCAGGGCAGCCTTACGCTCTGCGTCGGTATCGCACATAATCATCTTGCGAAGCTTTGAAAGAGGAGTCTCGGAATTCTTTCCGTAGAACATATGCTCGATACGGAACAGACCGATTCCCTCGGCTCCGAACTTAAGAGCCCTGCCTGCATCTTCGGGAGTATCGGCATTGGTTCTGATTCCCAGGCGGCGGTATTTGTCTACGATGGCCATAAAGTTGACGAACAGAGGATTCTCACTGGCATCCATAGTCTCTATCTTCTCGCCGTAAACAAGACCCTTTGATCCGTTGAGAGAAATCCAGTCACCTTCCTTAAGCTGTTTTCCGTTAAGGGACGCAGTCTTGGCAGCAAAGTCGATTTTGAGAGCCTCGCAGCCTACGATACAGCACTTGCCCCATCCGCGGGCAACCAGCGCTGCGTGAGAAGTCATACCTCCTCTCTGGGTAAGAATACCGGCCGAAGCCCTCATACCCTCGATATCCTCGGGAGAAGTCTCTTCGCGCAGAAGGATGGTCTTTTCCTTTCTTGCGGCAGCCTCCATTGCATCTTCAGGAGTGAAGACAATCTTTCCTACAGCTCCACCGGGAGAAGCGGGAAGGCCCTGGCCTATCACCTCTGCCTTCTTTTCTGAAGTGGGATCGAGTACAGGGTGGAGGATTTCATCGAGCTGGGAAGGAGAAACCCTGAGTACGGCTGTCTTCTCGTCAATCATTCCTTCGCCGAGCATATCGGTTGCCATCTGCAGAGCGGCAAGACCGGTGCGCTTGCCAATACGGCACTGCAGCATCCAGAGTTTACCTTCCTGAATGGTGAATTCGATATCCTGCATATCGTGGAAGTGATTTTCCAGACGGGTACGGATTTCGTCCAGCTCCTTATAAACCTCCGGCATTGCGGTTTCCAGAGATTCGAGATTCTTGTTGTGTTCGTTCTTCGTAGCTTCGTTCAGAGGGTTCGGGGTACGGATACCGGCAACCACGTCTTCGCCCTGTGCGTTGATAAGCCACTCTCCGTAGAACTTATTGTCTCCGGTGGCAGGGTTGCGGGAGAATGCCACACCGGTAGCCGAGGTGCTTCCCATATTTCCGAATACCATAGACTGCACGTTTACGGCAGTGCCCCAGTCATCGGGAATTTTCTCGATGCGACGGTATGCGATTGCGCGTTTTCCGTTCCAGGATTTGAAAACTCCGCCGATGGAGCCCCAGAGCTGAGCCTCAGCAGTATCGGGGAACTCTACACCGAGAACTTCCTTAACCTTAACCTTGAACTTGGCGCAAAGGTCCTTGAGCTCTTCTGCTGTAATTTCGGTATCGGACTTGTAACCTTTCTCTTCCTTGAGCTGTACCATCATACGGTCGAGCTGCTGGCGGATTCCCTGGCCGTCTGCGGGCTCGATCCCCTCTGCCTTTTCCATTACAACGTCTGAATACATCATAATCAGACGACGGTAGGCATCGTAAACGAAGCGGGGATTGCCCGTCTTTTCTATCATTCCCGGAAGGGTTGCCGAACACAGGCCGATATTGAGGATGGTATCCATCATACCGGGCATAGAGCTGCGCGCGCCGCTGCGGCAACTTACAAGAAGGGGATCCGAGGGATCACCGAATTTCTTGCCCATAATCTTTTCGGTATCGGCAAGGGCTGCTGCGACTTCTTCCTTTAACTCTTCGCGGTAACCGCCTCCAAGTTCATAATACTCTGCACAGCATTCTGTAGTTATAGTAAAACCTGCCGGAACAGGCATTCCCAACTTGCTCATTTCGGCAAGGTTAGCACCTTTGCCGCCCAACAGTTCTCTCATAGAACCATCCCCTTCGGCGGTCTTTCCGCCAAAACGGTAAACTCTTTTCTTATTGTCTGACATAACCTATAAATTTCGCGGCGCGAAAATAGTAAAAATTAAAGAATTCAACAAACTTAATCCTCCCCTTCGGCATAATGCATAAGAGACTCGAGTATGTTCTGTATTCCCGATTTCCCGGAAGATATGATACGCACGTCAGAAGTGCCGGGAACAGGATGCCCGACGGGGAAAAAGGCAATATCCTGCAGGAGGCATTCGGCATCGATATAGTCGAAATCCGAATCCTTTATCTGAAGCAGCACTCCCGGGACCTCGGCAAACAATACCCGGACTGCGTTCTTCTCCTGCGCTGCCGTCAGTATTCCCGAGATATCCACGTTCATTCCCACGTCTTCCGCACGCATATTGTAGAGAGCGCGAATCAAGCCCCCGTTGCCAACTCTGATTCCCGAAACGGCCACTCCGTCCTCTACGAACTCTCTTACGATTTCGTATCCGTCGATGAAATAGTCCGGGTCATCCAACTGTGGAGCGCAACCTCCTCCGAGGCCAAGAGCCTGTGCCAGGGCAGAGCCTCCCAATCGGTATTCGCTGGTCTCGAACGGGATATACACAATCCAACTCGAAGGGTCGGGAAGCAGCTTACTTCCTATTTTGAGGGGAGCTCCCGAATACGGCGTATCCGCCTTGAGGGAAAGTTCCCCTTCCGCAAAAGAATACCGGCGGATATTTACGTCAAGGGCATCGGCATACTCCGCGGCGGCCACCACGGAATGGTAGAACGCTGCCATATTTCCTATCTTGCTGTCACAGGAAGTCCATTTGAGTGTAACAGACAAATCGTCAAGCCTGAAATTACCCTCCCGGAACAGAGAGTCTATCAAAGCAGCGGCTATGACGGCCCTGGTATATTCTGCAGCGAACGGAACCGGAAAACTCCGGCCGCTGAATTTTTCGCAGAGTCTGAGATACTGCTCAACCTTAGAGGGGTCCACTTCCAGAAGACCCGGAGCAGAGTCTATCGTCTCATCCACGATTTTCTCCTCACATTGAACCGGGGTAAGGTCCCCGAGAATACGGGCCGGGGTAAGTTCCTGAGCCACCCCGTCTATCACGTATTTGGAAAACAATGCCGATACCATACACTACCGAACGATTTCCAAATTTAGCAATTAATTTTTAAAAACTGCAAAGCTTCGCTCACAACGAAGGTGCTTCCTCCGACATAAACCAAAGATTCGGGACCGGTTTCGCGTGCAGCCCCGAGAGCCTGTTCCAAGGCAGATGCCACCGAAGTGCACTGAACGGCGTCCAACTGCGGTCGGGCCGAGTTCACCCTGCCGTACAGCTGCTCTACCTCCAGAGCCCGTGGAATGGAAGGAGCGCAGAAAAAATAGCGCGCCCCGGCAGGCAGGACAGGGATTATCGAGTCCAGGTCCTTATCGGCCATAATACCATATACGATGAACAAAGGCCTTCCGGAAGCTTCCAGACGATCGAAATTCCGCTTCAATGCGGCCATATTGTGTCCGATGTCGGCAATCACCTCGGGACTGGAAAGAATCTTTTCCCATCTGCAGTGCAAACCGGTGATTTGCGCCATAGCGCCGATGGCCCCCTTGTCCGGAATATGGCCCATAAGCCGCAAGGCGCAGCCGGCGGTTGCAGCATTGTTTTCCTGTACCCATCCGAAATTCCCGTCCACAAAATGCAGAGGAGAACCGGCCCGGGCGGCAGCCTCTTCAAAGACCCCTGCGGTTTCACTGTCCCTGAAACCTACCACTGCCGGCACTCCGGATTTGAAAATCCCCGCTTTCTCGGATGCAATCTCTGCACGGGTATTTCCCAGAAGCGCGCAATGGTCCAGCCCGATACTTGTGACAACCGAAACCTGCGGAACAATCACATTGGTGCTGTCCAACCGACCTCCGAGCCCGACCTCTATTACAGCGGCGTCAACCCCGCGTTTTCGGAACCACCACAAAGCCATTCCCGTAGTTATCTCGAAGAAAGACAAACTGCCTGATTGTGGCAGATACCTGTCAAGGAACTCCACCACTTCGTCTTTCGAAATCATCTCATATCCGCCGTCCCGGACAATCTTGATTCTCTCCCTGAAATCCAGGATATGAGGCGAGGTATATAATCCCACCTGCAATCCTTCATTCGAGAGGCTGGCGGCAATCATAGAGCACACCGATCCTTTCCCGTTTGTACCGGCAACGTGTACGCAGGGATAAGATTTCCAGGGATGGGACAGAATCCCGTCCAGATAAAGCATTCCGTCCAGTCCCCCCTTGAAGGAAGAACGGGTGAAACCGTACTTCTGAACCGATGGGAACCGGACGAAAAGTTCGTTTATATACTCTTCGTATGTCACTCTGTCCGTTATGGCATCAATACTTCAGTAACTCCACTTTACCATCCATAGTAGAAAGGAGGATATAGTGAGTGTCTTTGTCTATCCAGGTCTGGATGGGATTGATAAGAGCTATCGAAGACTTGTGAATCCACTCGATATGCCCGTCTCTTTTATCCAGCGCAAACAAGTTGCCCTTATCGGAAGGAACCAGAACCAGATTTCCGCTTTCGACAATGGGAGTGGGTGAAATTTCGTAACCCATCGTATTTTCAACGTCCCACTTCAAGGCAGTCTGCGGGAGTTCGCCTTCTGCAGTCACCTTGGCAAGATCCACTGCAGCGTCGAACGCATAGCTGCGGTGATTCATAGTCTTGGCATAAACCGTTTTTCCATCGGCCGAAAGGCCAATCGACTCACGGCCTCCGTTAACCCAGAACAGTGTTTTTCCGTTACTTGCATCAATCGCATAAACCTTTCTGTCCGGAACAGCGATAAAAATGCGGCCGTTGGATTTCACGGGAACGGTAGCGGCGGGAGAATGCATCCGGGAATTCATAGGAGTTTTCCACTCCCACTGAATCTTTCCGTCGGCGGGATTCAGAGAATACAATTTCTGTCCCCAGGTCCCGAACACCACCTGCTGGTCATCTACATAGGGAGTGGTTTCAACAAAGCCTTCGATGTCCGTTTGCCAGATAACCTTTCCGGAATTCAGCCCGATGGCACGGAATTTCCCGTCAGAGGCACCTATGTACACGACTTTTCCGACAATGGCAGGCGAGCCCAGAACCGACTTCTGAGCCTGCACGGTCCACAGGGTCTGTCCTTTGGCTGAACCGATGCAGTAAATCTTTCCGTCGGTACATCCGAGCACAATCCGGTTTCCCTTCAATGCCGGAGTACTGAAGACCTTTCCGGGCAAAGTCTTGCTCCATAGCAGTTTCGCATCTTTCTCCCTTATTGCCTTCAGCGTACCGGAAGAAGTGACGTAATAAATTACGCCGTTCCCGCGGGCAAATCCCGAAACAATATTTGCATCCTCGGTCAACGACCATACCGTCTTAACCTGAGGGTAGATTTTGTTTACGTCATATCTTATCCAGGGATAGGAATCGGGGAAACCGTCTTCGTCATAGACTGTTTCGTCTACGATTGCACCCAGGTCTTTCTCATACCAGGAGGGCAGGGTAACCCAACCTTCCTTTGTTTTCTTTCGGTCAGAAACACTCACGTGATCGGAAGTAAGCGTAACCAGCGCATACCCGGTTCCGTTGTTGTATGTAGAACGGCACAGCACAGCCGGTATGCCGTCATAGTTCATTTCGTGATTGGAATGCCAATGTCCTCCTATTTCCCATTGTACACCTATTCGCTTCAGCTGCCTGGTTACGTCGAAATAGTTCAGCATCGACGAATCCAGAGGGAAGTGGTTCACGAAAATAGATTTCTTGCCCGCTTCGCGCTCCGACAGCCAAACCATACTTTCCCTTGGAAGAAGGGCCGGAGTCATTCTCATATCGGGACCGCTGTTGCTGCCGAGGAAACGCCATCCACCTGCCTCGAATTCGAAATGTTCGTATCCGAAAACCTTAAGAAAGGTATTGCACCCGCTCTCAGACCACTTTGCATCGTGGTTTCCGGCCACCACATAGTACTTATACCTGAGCAGGTCGAAAATCTCCTTCACCGAAGCAAGCTCCTCATCTGATCCGAAATCCGTAATATCTCCCCCGAACAGGACAAAGTCCACAGGTTCCGCTCTATTGATATCCTCTATACATTCTTTAAGGGCGCCGACTCTCTCGGCTCCCTTTGAGTAATGACAGTCGGTAAGAAAAGCGAATTTCACTTCCTGTGAAAAGCAGATTGCAGATACCAGCAACGGCAATGCGCATAAGAACAAACGTTTCATAATATTATGTATTAAATTATTTCGATTCTTGATTTTTCAACCCAACCCTTGCGTCCGTCGGGCAGTTGAATGCATTTCCAGTCGCCGACCTCATCGATAGCGGTAACCACCGTGCCCTCGTGCAGGACAAAAAGCTCCGACGAATCACCGGCATCCGGAGAACTCTTGGCCGGACATACCGCCCTTGTTACGACGCATTTCTCTTCACTGAGATACTCGTTCCTCTGAACCGACATAAAGCACAGACTGAGCAGGAAAAGCACGGCGCACGCTGTCCCTGCAACGAATCCGACTTTTCTGTAAACCTTTCTGCTTCCAAGCATAAAGAATATCACAAAGAAACACAGAACCGCAAAAAGCACGATGGAAATCACGGCCCATACATTTGCAGAGCATAATCCTGCGACTTTCCTTATCCAGACCTTGATGAAAAAATCCGGAATCTCGTCTATCTGATCCACCGTCTGGGCTTTTACGAACTCCAGGTTGTAGGAAGCATCGGCGTTTGAAGGATCCAGCCTCAACGCCCTCATATAATTCGCTATCGCCTTTCCCGGGAGAGCGAGCTTGTAACAGGCATTCCCGATATTATAATAAAGATCTGCGGATTCCATCCCCTGAAGGGCTATCCCCTCCCAGTGTTCCAGAGCCGCACTGTAATCTCCGGCAGAATAGGCCTCTATGCCGGCCTGCCAAAGAGAATCGGCGGGAGTTGCCGAATAAACCGTTGTCGAGCAAACCACCGCAAATACAATCATTCCCGCCACGGCAGAAGCTTTCTTCCTTCCCTTGTCTTTCATATAGGAATCTATCGATGTTATGGCATCCACGGCCTTTGAATAATGTTCATTCATAGACTCGGGACTTTGCTCGGGAGAATATCTTGCATATTCACAGGCGTCGATGAGACCGACAAAATTCCGGGCCACAGTTTCATCCACGCCATTTTTCTCAAGCTGCTCACCGATATTGTCCTTGCTCAGGTCCGTAAGGTCCATATTGAGTTTGTCTGACACATAGCCCAGCAAGGCCCTGTGCAATTCTTCATAGAAAGCCGAACAAAGATTCTTCCGGAGGAAGTCTCCCGCAACGGCAAGCCGCTTGCGTGCCATCTTTACGGCAGCCTTGTTCTTAACCATAACGGTGTCTCCCTTCATTGATATCACGCGCTTCAGAACAACATATACCGCTACCGCCGCGAGCAGGATAAAGAGCAGCAGGATAAAGTACGGCCCCGATGCCGCAAAAAGTGAATCGTTCCTGTGAAAATCGGGTTTTTTCACCGAAATATACCTCACGTCATTCCCCAGATCCCTGACGTTTTTCTTGGAAACGCCGGACAGGACAGGAGCTCCCACAATTTCGTCTTCTTTTCCCTTGTTAACTTTTATGTTAAGGGGCTGGGTGCTGACAGTAACATATTTCCCTTTCTTATAATCGTAGTACCCATACTCCACCGAGGGTATTGTAAACTCCCCGTGAGAGCGTGGAATGAACGGATATTCGAAGGTTTTGCTTCCGGACAGTCTTCCGGCATCGATGTTTTCGGTCTGTTTAACGTCATAAACCTCAAAATCGCTCGGGAAGGCAACTTTGGGAGCCTCAACCAAAGCAATGTTTCCGTTGCCGCTCACCGTTATCAGCAGCGAAGCCGCCTCGTGGGTCTTAAGAGAATCCGCAGATACGGACGAACTGATTCTGAACTCTCCGACTCCGCCTCCGAAAGAAGCGGGTGCGCCACCGGGCAGCGGACTCACAGAAACGGTATAGCCGGATGACACCGCCCTGCGGCGGACAGTCTGATATTCCTCGAAGAAACTGTCAAAGATACTGCCGGTAGAAGAAGAGGAACGCACATTCATTACACACACTATCTCGGCCGGATCAATCACAAGCTGACCTGTCTGCTGCGGGATGAGGGTATATTCCCTCAGCACAGCTGTCAGGTAAATCCTGTCATCGAGTTTTTCCCTCGAAAATTCAATGCTTTTCGGCGAATATGTCTCCTGACTCCAAAAGCCGTTGAAGGTGGGCAGCTTGGCATCGTCGAATCCGGCAATATCGGCAGTGGTGAACAATTTCAAAGTGGCCTTGATCGGCTCACCCACAACCACCTTGCTCTTACTTATGCTGAACCGGAGAAAGGCCTCAGCCCCGTTCGAAGACCGTCGGCTATGGGCAGACGGCTGATCCTCCGCCTGCCCCTGATTTGAAGATGCTCCCGATGCGGAACCGGCATTGTCGGCCACATCGATATGAAGTTGGTTGGATGACACTTTCTCCTTGCCAACGGGTACAATTACGCTGGGCAAGGTGAAGGAGCCCTTGGTCTTGGACTGCAGAATAAAGATATAGGTAACCTGAACGGACGTTGTCTTTTTTCCGTTGACTATGCTTACGGACGTGCCGCTCCCCACCTTCTGAGGGCCCCACACCAGCTGGAAGTCATTTCCGATTTCCCACGTCGGCTTCCCCGGGGTACTCTCTCCTTCGACCGTAACCGTTACGTTAAACTGTTCTCCAATTCCCACAAGATCCGGGGCTTGAACGCGCACAGTGCCCTGGCACCAGGCCAAAGCACAGAAAAGCACAAAAACAACTGACAATAAGCCTTTTTTCATTCTACCAATTCTTGTCTTTTTGCCGCGAACTCAATGCTGCGGCCTTCTCTTTCTTTACCTTATCCTGCGTATCCTTCTCCTTTGCCTGAATCGCCTGCAGCAACTGCTGCGCCTGCTGTGGAGATATCTGTGGCTGGTCCTTATTCTGATCCTTGTTCTGATTCTGGTCTTGATCCTGATCCTGGTCCTGATTCTGGTCCTGATTCTGATTCTGCTCCTGATCCTGGTTTTGATCCTGATCCTGGCCTCCACCGTTCTGCTGATTCTGGAGCATCATCTTAGCGTAGATGTAACTCTCCTTGGCTTCAAGGTCAGAGGGATTCTTCAGCAAAGACTGCTTGAAATCCTCCACTGCGGCCGCATAATCCTTCTTTTGCAAATCCACATTCCCCCTGTTGAAATAATAGTCCTGAGCCCTGACATTAGAAGAGGCCGACTCCTTAAGTTTATCGAGGTACTTCCCCGCCGACTCAAAATCATTCTGACGATACAGGCTCGATGCCAGGTTATAATTCCCGGCAAACGAAGAAGAGTCCTTCACGAGAGCCTTTCTGTAACTTATCTCGGCTTCCTTGAAATTCTCTTTCCGGAACTTGCGGTTTCCCTCCCGGACTTCTTTTCTGTCGGGATTCTGGGCAAAGACGCAGGCCGAAACGCCTGCGAATGCCAATATCAGCAAAAGCTTTCTCATTCGAACAATTTCTTTTTCCACCGTCTTTCTCCTATCAGCGCCTCTATCAGGAAGAAGAAGAGAGCGGCACCCCAGAAATACATATGCTGTTCCGAGTATTCCTCGAACACCAGCGAACCGAGTTCCTCTTCCTCCATCCTGCGGATGTCGTCGATTATCGGATTGAGCCCGAATTCCTCGTTGCTGGCCTGTACGTATGCGCCATTTCCCGCTTTTGCTATTGCCAGCAGGGATTCTTCGTCCAGTTTGGTCACTACTATACTGCCTTCCTTATCCTTCAGCAACGAACCGTCGATCATTATGGGTTGCCCCTGTGCCGACCCCACGCCAATGGTATAAACCTTTACTCCAACCGACGCCGCCTCTGCCGCTGCGGCTTCTGCATCATCCTCGTGGTTTTCGCCGTCGGTAATGACAATTATGGCGCGGCTCTTTTCGCTCTGGGGGCTGAAGCCCTTGGCCGCGGTAAGAATCGCGTCTCCGATAGCCGTGCCCTGCACAGGTACAGAATTCGTATTTATGGAATTCAGGAACATCTTTGCCGACACATAGTCGGTTGTGATAGGCAGCTGAACAAAAGAGTTTCCCGCAAAAACCACAAGCCCGATTCTATCCCCGGCCAGTTTGTCGGCAAGACGGGAGATGGCAAGCTTTGCCCTTTCGAGCCGGGACGGAGTATAATCCTGGGCAAGCATTGAGTTGGACACATCCAGGCATATCATAATCTCCGCTCCCCTGGTCTCGTGTTCCTTCAGATTTGCACCCATCTGAGGACGGGCGAGTGCCAGAATAACACATCCCAGACCGAACGTAAACATTATTATCTTCCACCAGCCGCGGGACGCCGACCAGTCGGGCATCAGGGCGCGCACAAGCTTTCTTTCCCCGAATTTATCCAATATGGCTTTCCGGCGGAAGCGTACGATTCCAAAGACCACCGGCAGTACAGGCAGCAGCAAAAGAAGGACAAGGAAATCCGGATGGGCAAAATAGAACATTACGGCAACCTCCTAAGCAAAAGTCTTACAACAAGTTCTCCCAAAAGACAGAAAAGCGCGGCCAGGCCATACCACAGATACAGGTCCTTGTAAACCGGAAAACTCTCTATCGAAGTCCGGGTCTTCTCCATCTCGTTAATCTCGGAATATATCTCCGAGAGCTTCGTATTGTCGGTAGCACGGAAATACCGGCCTCCGGTACCGTCCGCTATCTGTTCCAAAAGTTTTTCATCAATCTCCACCTGCATATTCTGCACGTCGATTCCCCAGGGGGTCATAACCGGATAAGGCGCCATTCCGCGGGCTCCAACCCCGATTGTGTAAACTCTCACCCCGCAGGTCTTTGCCAGCTCGGCCGCAGTTTGCGGAGAAATTTCCCCACAATTGTTCACACCGTCCGTAAGAAGTATCACGACCCTGCTCTTCGCATCGGAATCCTTCAGCCTTGCAACAGCGGTCGCGAGTCCGTTGCCTATCGCAGTACCGTCCTCGATAAGGCCGGTTTCGATATCCTTCATAAGGTTTATCAGGGTGGCGCGGTCGGTAGTGAGCGGACACTGCGTGTAACTCTCTCCCGCAAAGACCACGATGGACATACGGTCCGTGGGTCTTTGGGATATGAACTGAATGGCTATATCCTTGGAAGCGCTGATTCTGTCCGGCTTGAAGTCTCTTGCCAGCATACTGGTAGAAACGTCCATAGCAAGGCAGATGTCAATTCCCTCAGAATTGATATGCTCCACGTCAGAAGCGCTTCTGGGTCTTGCAATGCATATGACTATAAGGATAAGGGCGACAGTCCTGAGCACAACCGGCAGATGGCGCAGGACCGAAAGGATATTCCGTCCTCCTGTCTTCCAGGGAGTCAGGGCAGATACTCTGATCTTTGACCTTCTTCCGGTCAGTTCCCTATAGACGTACAGACCCAGCAGAAGAAGCGGGACTGCAAGCAGGAACAAAAGTTTGGGATATTCGAAAAACATCAGTTCTGTTCCGGAGCCTCCTCCCCCTCTGCCTTATAGGTGTCCATAACGAATCTGATTGCGAAGGGCAACGCCTTTGCGGCTTCCTCCACGCTCACCACGTGCTTGGCAAATTTCACGAAATCCGCTGTTTCCAGCAGATCTTTCAAATCTCCGAACAGGGCGGGAGTAATACTGTCCTCATTTTTCAGAGAAGACAGAACCTCCGACGACGTCATTTCCGGAGCATCTATCCCGTATCGGTCTTCCATATAATTTCTCAATGCATCCGTAATTCCGGAATAGAAATGCTTTTGTTTTTCAGGAGCAAGGAACTTCTCTCCGCGGAATTTTTCCAATTCCCTGAGGGCTACAATGTAGGCCGGATCCCTTTGAGCCTCTTCCCCACCCCTGCGGGCTCTGCGCCGTACAATCCACAATACAAGCAAGACCGCAACGGCAGCAAAGGCCAATGCCCCGGCAACCCAGGGAAGGACTTCCCTGATTGTCAGCGGATACTTTATCTGGTCCTTCAAAGGCTTGATTTCAAATGTCGCTGTGTCCACCGGCATTGTGAAAACCTCCAGTTTCTGACTCCCGAACATAAGAGTGTCGGAGCGTCCGTCCCTGTCCAGCAGCGCGAACAGCGGCGGCAGTTCATATTCCCCGGCCTCAAACGGAGAGAGCACAATAGAAGCCCTGAGTTTCCTCGGGCCTCGCTTTTTCTCCCTGTTCAAAGTGTCAATCTGCCAGTTGCGGACCAGCACAAGAGTATCGTCATTGAAAATACCGCTGACATCCTGAAGAGAAAGAGCATCTCCTTCCTTTAAATCCCCCAGTTCGAAACCGTATTCGAACTGATCGGCAATAAGCGCCGAATCTCTCTGCTGGAGAGCCTTGAGATAGGTTTCCCCCGCAGGAATAATTTCCAGGACAACGGCCAGTATTAAAGTCAGAACGTTCATTTCGATGCAAATAAAGCCATTAACCCTTTGACATAGTCCTCGTCAGTACAGATATCCACACTGGATATCCTGTATCTGTTGAACAGTTTGCGCTCCTTTTCCCCGACTTGCCCGAACCATTTCGAGTATCCCTGTCTTACACGGGAAGAGGAAGTATTGATCCAGGCCGTCTCCCCCGTCTCCGGATCTTCTACGTGTACCAGACCCATTGCAGGAATAGTCTTTTCCCTCGGGTCATAAACCTTGATAACCGAAATGTCGTGCCGGCCTGCAGCAATCTTAAGAGCGTCTTCGTAGCGGGGATTCCCCTGCGCGTCGGCATCCAGCATATCGCTGAGCACAAAAGCCGTACACTTCTTCTTTATGGCATTGGTAAGATATCTCAGCGCTTCTCCCAAATCCGTACCGCTCCCCTGCGGATCGAACTCCAGGATTTCCCTTATAATCCTCAGCAACTGGGTACGGCCCTTTGCCGGAGGAATGAATTTCTCTATTCTGTCGGTAAAGAACAGAGCGCCCACCTTGTCGTTGTTGAGCAGGGCGCTGAATGCAAGGCAGGACGCCATTTCTGCAAGCTGGTCGCGTTTGGTCTTTCCGCGGGTTCCGAACAGTCCCGACAGACTCATATCTATCAGGAGCACCACCGTAAGTTCCCGTTCCTCCTCGAACACCTTTACATAGGGAGAGTGGAGCCTGGCTGTAACGTTCCAGTCCATCATCCTTACATCGTCGCCGTAACGGTATTCCCGGACCTCGCTGAAGGCCATTCCCCGCCCCTTGAAAGCAGAGTGATACTCTCCCGCAAACACCTGATGCGAGAGAGCCTTGGTTTTGATTTCGATCTTGCGCACACGGCGCAGAAGGTCGGAAGTGCTGTTAAGGGACGATGACGGCATTTATAACCTGGGCTATGATATCTTCTGTAGTTACATTTTCAGCTTCTGCCTCATAAGTAAGGCCGATACGGTGCCTGAGGACCTCGTTGCATACGGCGCGCACGTCTTCCGGGATAACGTATCCGCGGCGCTTGATGAATGCATAGGCCTTAGCCGCCATTGCCAGAGAAATGCTGGCGCGGGGCGAGGCTCCGAAACTGATAAGTTCCTTTATGCCGGCCAGTCCGTATTCTTCCGGAGTACGGGTAGCATATACGATATCCACGATGTACCGTTCAATCTTCTCGTCCATATATACGTCCTTCACCACTTCCCTGGCCCTGACTATATCTTCGGGCTTTATTACGGGGTTGGGTTTGGGGAACTCGCCGGAGTTGGACATTCTCACAATCTGCCGCTCCTCCTCCTTCTTGGGGTAATCCACCACCACCTTGAGCATAAAACGGTCCACCTGAGCCTCCGGCAGCGGATAGGTTCCTTCCTGTTCGATGGGATTCTGAGTCGCCATTACCAGGAAAGGCTTGGGCAGCGCGAAAGTCTGGTCGCCGATAGTCACCTGGCGTTCCTGCATCGCCTCGAGCAGAGCAGACTGCACTTTGGCGGGAGCTCGGTTGATTTCATCGGCCAGCACGAAATTGGCGAACACCGGGCCTTTATGAACCTCGAATTTCTCGCTTTTCTGCGAATAGATGAGAGTTCCGGTAACATCTGCAGGCAAAAGGTCGGGAGTGAACTGGATTCTGCTGAAATCGGCGCTTACGGTTTTTGCCAGTGTGCTTATAGCCAGCGTCTTAGCCAATCCCGGAAGACCTTCAAGAAGGATATGTCCGTCGGCCAGAAGACCGATGAGCAGGTTTTCCACAAGATGCTTCTGCCCTACGATTACCTTGCCCATCTCCAGTGTAAGAATGTCCACGAATGCACTCTCTTTCTGAATACGGTCGTTGAGTTCTTTGATATTTACGCTTTCCATATAATTTGATAATTTTGCACTCTGTATGAGATATCTGTTAAAATTGTCCTACGACGGAGCACCTTACTGCGGCTGGCAGATTCAGCCCTCCGATCCCAGCGTCCAGCAAACCGTCGAACAAGCCCTGAGCACTATCCTGGGCACAAAAACGACCGTAACAGGTGCGGGTCGCACCGATACAGGAGTCAATGCCAGCTGTTACTACGCTCATTTCGACGCGGACGCGCAGTTGGACGTAGTCCAAACCCGCTACAAATTAAATGCCATTTTGCCGTCTTCCATTGCAATCGCCGAAGTTCGTAAAGTGGCGGACGGCTTTCACGCCAGATTCGATGCCCGGCGACGCGAATATACATATTTTTTGCATAGGGAAAAAGACCCGTTCTCAGACAAATTCTCCTTTCTGTGCACATTTCCGCTGAACTTTGAAGCGATGAACGAGGCCGCATCCCTGCTGCTGGGCGAACACGATTTCAAATGTTTCGAAAAAACCGGAACGGACAACAAGACTTCGATATGCACCGTAACTGAAGCGGCCTGGTACAGGAAGGACGAGACCCACTGGTACTTCAAGATTGCAGCCGACCGGTTTCTTCGCAATATGGTGCGCGCCATTGTTGGCACGCTGCTTGAAGTTGGCAGAGGCAAACGCAGTGTCGGCAATATCCGCGACCTGATAGAAAACGGCACCCGTTGCGATGCCGGACAGAGTGTCCCCGGAAATGCGCTATTTCTTACAGAAATAAATTACTGATTTTTTGTATATTTGCAGGTTTAACGGTAAAACTTAATAATTAAAATATGCTTTTCAATTTACTTCAGATGACCACCGACGCAGTGGAAGCCATTCCCCAGCAGGAGGTTATGACATTTTCTCTGATCGAGATGGCAGTCAAGGGAGGCCCCCTGATGATTGTTCTCCTCATTCTTTCCATCCTTGCCATTTATCTTTTCGGCAAAAAACTTTGGATGATCCGTCAGTTCGGAAAAATCTATGACGGCTTTATGGAAGACATCAAGGACTATCTTCAGGAAGGAAAACTGAAATCGGCCCAGATGCTCTGCTCACATTACAACTCCCCCATAGCCAGAATGGTCGAAGCCGGCCTTGCCAGGACGGGCCGCAATACAGCGGAAATCCAGGCTGCGATGGAAAATATGGGAAACATCGAGATCAACAAACTGGAAAAGGGTCTGCCTTATCTTGCTACGATTGCCGGCGGTGCACCTATGATCGGATTCCTCGGGACCGTCATAGGTATGATCCAGGCCTTCTTCAATATGGCCAACGCAGGCAACAATATAGACATCACCCTTCTTTCCAGCGGCATCTATACCGCAATGGTAACCACCGTGGGAGGTCTTGTCGTTGGAATTCTGGCCTATTTCGGATACAACTACCTTACCGCAAGGATTTCCAACCTGGCAACTATGCTGGACGCCGCAACAGCCAAGTTCCTGGAATTTGCAAATGGTTCTACTCCTAAATCAGAATAGAAATGGCTATCAAGAGAACAGTCAAGGCAGATCCAAATATGTCTATGTCGTCTATGACCGACATAGTTTTCCTGCTTTTGATCTTCTTCCTCGTAACGTCTACGCTGGTGAATCCCAACGCCCTCAAACTTCTGCTCCCCAAGAGCACCGGACAGGTGGGCGCCAAGGCTACCGCCAGCGTCTCGATAAAGGACTGGGGAGACGACGTCTACACCTATCACATAAACGGCCGGCAGGATCCGGTCGAGTTCGAGGAGCTGGAGACGGGGCTTGCTGAAATCCTTCAGGAGCAGGAAGACCCTACCTTCTCCATTTTCTCAGACGAGAGCGTCCCCATCAAAGAGATCGTACAGGTAATGAACATTGCCAAGCGCAATCACTATAAAGTAATTCTGGCCACATCGCCGGAGTAGCAGACTATGGGAAAATACCGGGGAGAAAATAACTTTTCTGAAAAAGTTCCGACAATCATCGGACTGGCGCTCACCGTGCTGGTCCACGCCGGGGCCTTTGTCTTCGTATCCTTCTCGGGGCTCAAATACCTCTACCCTCCCCCGCAGGATTCAAGTTTTCTGCTGGAAGTTGAGAGAATCGAAGAACCTCCCGTAAAAGAGGTTCGCAAAGGCCGGGAACCCCAAAGCGAAAACGTAAACAAAGAAGAAGCCGTCAACCTTGTCCAGAAGTCGGAATCGGTTTACGAAAGCGAAGCTCCTAATCTTACCCCGGAGGCAAAGGAAGACGACCACGGCGATGTCGAAGTTCCCGCTCCCGTGCAGAAAGAGGAGCCCAAGCTCGATGCCCGCGCATCCTTCCCCGGAATGTCCAAAAAAGACACCAGCCTTACCGCACCGCATTCCGCCCAAAAGGCAAGCGAAGGATTCAAGGCAGGGCAGGCCGACGGAAACACTTCTTCAGGCAAAGTGGAAGGCAGTCCGAACGCGCACGTCGAAGGCAGAAACGTACTTGGCACACTGCCCAAGCCCGCCTACAATTCAATGGAAAGCGGAACGGTAATCATCAGGATTACCGTAAATCCCGAAGGACAGGTTATCGGTGCCCGTTATGAAGTGAACGGCTCCACAATTTCGTCCAAGGAACTTATTACAGCCGCAAGAAATGCGGCGATGAGATCGAAATTTACTCCCAAGATGGATGCTCCGGTTATCCAGGAGGGGCAGATTACATATAAATTCACTTTAAAATAATGACGTGAGTCATTCGTTATCATGGAAAATTCTACAAAGCCAAACCGCAAACTTAGACCAAGAAGAACAGTCTCTGCAGGAACACCCCGCAGCACAGAAGAACACAAATCCTTTGGAGAACGGAGAACCTTTGGGGAACGCAGGTCCTTCGGAGAGCATAAATCTTATGGAGAACACCGCCCTGCCGGAGAACACAAGACCTTTGGCGAGCATAAGACCTTCGGCGAACGAAGAACCTTCGGTGAAAGAAGAACCTTCGGAGAGAATAAACCTTTCGGAGAGCACCGCAGCGGTCCGCGCAAGCCTTCATTCGGCAGAAAACCTTTCTCCCATCGTTCCGAACCCCGGTTCAGCAAAGAGTCGGAGGAAGGCATCAACCGTATGATAAGCCGCCGCCCTTCGCTTGAGCAGAAAGAGACGTTCGTCAAGGCCGTGGAAACAAAATTCCAGGAAGAAGTCCGGCTGAACAGATTTATCGCAAACTCGGGAGTCTGCTCCAGAAGAGAAGCCGACACATTCATTCAGGCAGGAGTGGTTACCGTTAACGGAGAAGTCGTTACAGAACTCGGGACCAAAGTCAATGTCCTTACCGACGACGTCCGCTTCAACGGCCAGAGACTTAAGGGAGAAGAGAAAGTCTATCTGGTAATGAACAAACCCCGCGGGTACGTAACCACCGCCAGCGACCCCCACGCCGACAAGACCGTAATGGACCTGCTGGACGGCTGCGACGCGCGTGTCTTCCCTGTAGGAAGGCTGGACAAGAACACCACCGGTGTGCTTATGTTCACCAACGACGGAGAAATTTCGGAGCGGCTTACCCACCCGTCGTTCAATAAGAAAAAAATATATCAGGTAATACTCGACCATCCGCTTTCTGTCGAAGACCACGATAAGATTCTGGCAGGAATCACCCTCAGCGACGGGATTGTCTGTGCCGATGAACTCGAATACATCGACGAGCAGGACCATCGCAAACTGGGAATTGAGATTCATTCCGGAAAAAACAGAATTGTCCGCCGGATTTTCGAATCCCTGGGATACGACGTCAGGGCCCTTGACAGGGTTTATTTCGCCGGTCTCACGAAGAAAGGCCTGAAGAAAGGCGAGTGGAGATTCCTCAACGAGGGAGAAGTGAATATCCTTAAAATGGGTTCCTATGTGTAGCCATCGCTCGGGATTCGTTAACATAATCGGCAACCCGAATGTCGGCAAATCGACGCTGATGAATGCATTGGTGGGCGAAAAGCTGTGCATTGTCACGGCAAAGGCGCAGACCACCCGCCACCGCATTATGGGAATCATAAACGGAGAGGATTTCCAGATTGTGTTCTCGGACACCCCTGGAATCCTTAAGCCGAACTATCGCCTGCAGGAGGATATGCTCGGTTGCGTGGATGAGGCTCTCGGCGACGCCGATGTAATTCTGTACGTCACCGACACCGTGGAGAAAACCGACAAGAATGCCGAGTACGTAGAAAAACTGAAAAAGATAGAGTGCCCAGTTGTGGTCGTCATCAACAAGATCGACCTGAGCGACCAGCCCAAAGTGCTGGAACTTATGGCCCGCTGGAAAGAGCAGTTGCCATCGGCCACGGTAATCCCGACCAGTGCGCAGGAGCATTTCAACCTGGAGTCGGTTCTGGAAACGGTCAAAGGACTTTTGCCGGAATGCCCGCCCTGGTACGACAAAGACACCTTTACAGACCGGAACCTCAGGTTCTTCGCTTCCGAGATTATCCGGGAGCAGATTCTGCTGAACTACAAAGAGGAAATCCCCTACTGCTGCGAAGTTGTGGTGGAGAGTTTCAAAGAGGGCAGCGAGCGCTACGACATAGGAGCAGTAATATATGTTATGAGAGAATCCCAGAAGGGCATTGTCATAGGCAGACAGGGGGCGGCTCTCAAGAAAGTGGGCACGGCAGCCCGCTTGGAGATGGAAGACTTCTTCCAGAAAAAGGTTTTTCTGCAGCTTTTTGTCAAAGTCGATCCCGACTGGAGGGAAAGCCGCAGGGAATTGAGAAAATTCGGATACGAACAATAAAAGCTTATGGAGACAGATTCGCGCAAGTTCAAACTGACCGGGATGTTTAAAGACTGGTACCTGGATTACGCCTCATATGTAATCCTGCACAGGGCCGTGCCTCACATCGTGGACGGTCTGAAACCGGTGCAGAGGCGTGTTCTTCACGCTATGTCCGTAATCGATGACGGAGCCTACATAAAAGTTGCAAACATAGTAGGCCAGGCAATGCAGTACCATCCCCACGGAGACCAGTCCATACTTGGCGCCCTTGTCACCCTTGGGCAGAAGAATCTTGTCATCGACTGCCAGGGAAACTGGGGAAACATTCTTACCGGAGACTCGAATGCTGCACCCCGTTACATAGAAGCCCGTTTGAGCAAGTTTGCAAAAGAGGTTATCTTCGACCGCAAGATAACCCATACTATGAAATCCTATGACGGGCGCAGGGATGAACCCGTGGAACTTCCGGTCCGCTTCCCTCTGCTTCTGGCTCAGGGCACCGAGGGTATCGGCGTAGGCCTGGCATCCAAGATTCTGCCTCATAATTTCAACGAACTGCTGGACGCATCGGTAGCCATACTCCAAGGGCGGGATTACGAACTTTATCCCGATTTCCCGACCGGAGGTTTTGCCGACTGCAGCAAATATATGAACGGAGGACGCGGAGGAAGCGTTAAAGTACGCGCCAGAATAGAGAAACGGGGCAAAAATATGATTGCCATAACCGAAATTCCCTATGGCAAGACAACGCACGTCATCATAGACTCCATACTCAAGGCAAAGGATCAGAACAAGATCAAGATCAAGAAGATAGAAGATATGACCACCGACAAGGTGGAAATTCTCGTACACCTTCCCAACGACGTTTCTCCGGACAAGACCATAGATGCCCTGTATGCTTTCACCGACTGTGAAACCAACATTGCACCCAACGCCTGCGTAATCAAGGACAACAAGCCTGCATTCCTTACCGTCAACGACATTCTGGAATACAGCACAATGCACACGCGGGACCTGCTCAAGCAGCAGCTCGAAATAAGGCTGGCAGAACTTGAGGACGACTGGCACTACACCTCCCTGGAGAAGATTTTCTTTGAGCAGCAGATATACAAGATTCTGGAGCAGAGGGATTTCCTTTCCTGGGATGACCAGAAGGAAGCCATCCTGCTGGGACTTCAGGCGTATGAACGGCAGCTCCGGCGGGCCATCACTATGGAAGATGTCGATAAACTGGTCGAAAAACCCGTAAGGAAGATTTCCAGGTTCGACGTCAAGGCTCTGGACGAGAAGGTGCACGCAATCGAAGAGCAGATTGCCGAAGTTCAGGATAATCTGGACCATATCACGGCCTACACCATAAACTGGTTCAAAGAACTTAAGAAGAAATACGGGAAGGATTTCCCCCGCCGGACAGAGCTTACCGGGTTCGAAACCATTACGGCCACCAAGGTAATCAACAACAACGCAAAGCTTTATGCCAATATGGCAGAAGGATTTGTGGGAATCGGGCTTAAGAAAGAAGAAGGGGTTGACTTCCTTTGCGATTGCTCGGACCTTTCGGAAATCATTGTCATTGCAAAGGACGGCCGTTACCGTGTAACCAAGGTATCGGACAAGGCTTTCTTCTGGAAAGACCTGCTGTACGTAGGCATATTCAACAGGAACGATGAGCGCACCATCTACAATGTAATCTACCGTCAGGGCAAAGGTCAGATTTCCTTCGCCAAGCGTTTTGCGATAACCTCAATCAGCCGCGACAAGGACTACGATATCACTACCGGAGAGGAGGGCTCTTCCATCCTGTGGTTCTCGGCCAATCACAACGGCGAGGCCGAAACGGTACGCATTCAGCTGAGACCCCGCCAGAAACTCAAGAAGACCTCTCTGGAATTTGATTTCAGCACGCTGGCTATCAAAGGCCGTGGCACAAGGGGCAACCTTGTATCCAAAAATCCTATCCAGAAAATATCCCTCAAGAGCAAAGGCATAAGTACTATTGCCGGAAAGGACATCTGGTACGACTCCGACATCCAGAAGCTCAATGAAGACGGACGCGGACTGCATCTGGGCCAGTTTGTAGGAGAGGACAAGGTGCTTGAAATCTTCAAGAACGGAACTTTCTACACCACTTCATTCGACCTTAGCAACCGCTATCAGGGAGACGTGCTCCGAATAGAGAAATACGATGCCGAAAAAACATTCACGGCACTGTATTACGACGCCAAGGCCAAGTCATTCTACGTTAAGCGATTCTCCTTCCCCCTGAGCGACAATGCTCCGCTCAGTTTCATTGCCGAAGGCCAGAAATCCTATCTGGTTGAGCTCTGCGACGATCTCCATCCCCGCTACGAAACCATCTTCGGAGGCAAGTCTTCGGGAAAGGGAGAGATAATCGAGGCCGAAAGCTGGATCGGCAAGAAAGGCTTCGGAGCCAAGGGCAAGAAAGTGTCCGACAAGCCCGACGTAAAGAGTGTTCATTTCATCGAACCGATCATTGTCGAAGAAGAGGAGGAGAAAGAGGAGGAGATTATCTTCGATATCGATCCGCCCTCAGCAAACGTTGTTCTCAATATCTCCGACCCGGCTCCGGTATTGGAGCAGGACGACCTGATAGAAATCATAGAACCTACCCTTTTTGATTAGAAAATTTATATAGGTATATTTGTAAGTTATGGGAAAGGAATGCCGATGGATACTGGGCGAAAAGGCCGATGAGGCGAAGGTCGAAAGACTCTCCGCCGAAATAGGTATAGACCGTGTCCTTGCCGAACTTCTGGTCAAGCGCGGAGTGGAAACCTTCGAGCAGGCTCTCGCATTCTTCCGTCCCAATCTTAACAATCTGCACGACCCGTTCCTGATGAAGGATATGGACAAAGCTGTCGAGAGACTGGATCGGGCCGTCAGTCAGGGTGAACGCATTCTGGTGTATGGAGACTACGACGTTGACGGCACCACCGCAGTTGCCCTGGTTTATTCCTTCCTCAAGAAATTCACGGACAACCTTGGCTTTTACGTTCCCGACCGCTACGACGAAGGTTACGGCGTATCCATCAAGGGAATAGACTGGGCCGCCGAAAACGGCTACAACCTCATAATCACTCTGGACTGCGGAATCAAGGCCATAGACAAAGTCGAACACGCAAGGCAGAAAGGGATAGATGTCATTATCTGTGACCATCATCTTCCCGAAGAATCACTTCCCGCCGCCGTTGCAGTGCTGGACCCGAAGCGGGAAGACTGTTCCTATCCGTTCGACGACCTGAGCGGTTGCGGAGTAGGATTCAAGCTTGTTCAGGCCTACGCAACAAAAAAAGGCATTCCTTTCGAGGAACTCATTCCCCTGCTGGATCTTCTGGTTGTGAGCATTTCTTCCGACCTTGTTACAATGGTTGGAGAAAACAGGATATTGTCTCATTTCGGACTGAAACAGCTCAACGAGCATCCCCGTCAGGGCCTTCTTGCAATGATTACCCTTTCCAACCTTGAGCCCGGGCATCTGAACATCGACGACATTGTCTTCAAGATCGGACCCAGAATAAATGCCGCAGGGCGAATGGAAAGCGGGCAGATGGCCGTCGAGCTCCTTATCGCCAACGATGAGGCTCAGGCTATGCTCATAGGTTCCAAAATCAATGACAACAACAACGAGCGCAAGAGCATTGACAGGGAGATAACCCAGGAAGCGCTCGAAATGGTGCAGAACGGAACCTGTCTGGCTTCGGAAAACGCCACAGTGGTTTATTCCGAAAGCTGGAACAAGGGTGTGGTGGGCATCGTCGCCTCCCGTCTTGTCGAAGCCTATTACAAGCCCGCAATAGTTCTGACGAAATCGAACGGTTTTGTAACCGGTTCGGCCCGAAGCATTCAGGGATTCGATCTTTACGAGGCCATCGAGAGTTGTGCCGACCTTATGGAGAACTTCGGAGGCCACGTTTATGCCGCCGGTCTCACTATGAAAGAGGAGAATCTTGCCGAGTTCAGCCGGCGTATCGACAAAGCCATCGGAGAAAAGATTACAGAGGAGATGCTCACCCCTGTAATTAACGTTGATGCAAAACTGGACTTTGCGCACATCACCCCGAAATTCATACGCATTCTCAAGCAGTTCCAGCCCTTCGGCCCGGGAAACAGCAACCCGGTTTTCGTTACAGACAACGTTTACGACTCGGGGAACGGCCGCAAAGTTGGAGCCGGTGGAGTTCATATGAAACTGGACCTTATTCAGGAGAGCCAGCCCTACCACCAGATTGCGGCAATCGCCTTCAATATGTCAGACTTTTACGACTATATCAAGGACGGCAATCCCATCGACATCTGTTATTCAATTGTAGAGAATTACTATAGGGGTAACTCCATTATCCAGCTCCGCATCAAGGACCTCAAGGAGCGGGAAGATATCATCTGACCATCAGGGCGAACCCGCATTCCGCCTGAGCCTCAAGCCACCGGACACCGCTCACATATTCTGCCTTTCCCCCGTTGAATCCGCAGACGCTGTCCGGGGTAAACGCCGGATTGCGGTAGTTGGCTTCTATCAGGCAGTTGCAGCGGAATTTCTCAATCCCTTTTACGGCACAGGGCAGGGTATATATTATAAGGTCGGCGCTGACGCCTTCCTCCACCTCGTCGTGATGATATACATTCACCTCGTATCCGCAGTCCATTGCAGCGGCCTGCGCCGCTCTTCCGGCCCCTCCGAATCCGATTACGGCCGCTGAGCGCTTCCTTCCATCCCGGGATTGTACGTCCTCCCGGGCCAGAATAGTGCACAGGCCATGGTAGTCGGAATTGTACGCTACGATTCCATCGGCGGTCTTGACCGCAATATTCGCCGCACCTATACGCAAACACTCAGGCGAAAGGATATCAGCCCTTTCACAGGCCTGGACTTTGAACGGAGCCGTAATGTTGACAGCCTTATAGTCGGACAGAAACCTGCCCCAGGCCTCTTCGAAATCGGGAGTTTCCACCAGATCATAGTTCCACTTCCCACTGTAGGCCCTCTTGAAAAGTTCCGGGCTGCGGGAGTGGGAGATCGGATAGCCTATGAGCGCGAAGTCAGGCATTGCGCTGTCTTACTGCTTCAAACAAAAGAACCGCCGTGCTCACGCTTACGTTCAGGCTGTCCAGTTTCCCAAGCATAGGGATTCTGATGTGAGCATCGGCAGACTGTCTCCAGATACTGGTCAGACCCGTAGATTCGGTTCCCATAACGAGGGCCGTTCCCGCAGTCATAGGAGTATCGTAATAGAGTTCGGAATCCTGCAATTGCGCTGTCAGAATACCTATTCCCCTGTTTTTGAGAAATCCGATTGCCTCT
The DNA here is from genome assembly GCA_018065485.1 of Candidatus Cryptobacteroides fimicaballi. Lineage (GTDB taxonomy): Bacteria > Bacteroidota > Bacteroidia > Bacteroidales > UBA932 > Cryptobacteroides > Cryptobacteroides fimicaballi. Next base: position 29,160 of record JAGHTF010000010.1, read on the forward strand.
TCGGAAGAGCAGCACACCACCGGCACCGAGAATATCGCGCCAAGCGATGCCCTGATAAGATTCGGATTGTATATATCGGTGAGAGGGTCACACACGAATACCGCATCGGCGCCGGCAGCGTCGGCCGAACGCAGGACAGCCCCGAGGTTCCCCGGTTTTTCCACTGCTTCCAGCACAACAATAAGAGGATTGGCCGGCAGTTCCAAACTCTCCAAAGTCTTAAACCGGCTCCGAACCTCGGCTATAACGCCCTCGGTTCCTTCCCGGTAGGCCACCTTCTCATATACGGGGCGGCTCAGGCAGACGGTGCGGACCCGACCATTGTCCAGGCCTGCGGGAATTTTGCCCGAAGGAAGGATTTCCCGGCAATAGAATACCGTATCCAACTCATAGCCGGCATTCACACAGTGCTCCAGTTCACGGACCCCCTCAACTACGAAAAGACCGCTCTCGCGCCTCAGAGAAGATTTCTGCTGGAGCGCGAGAAGCTGCTTAACCTTAGGGTTCTGCACCGATGTGATGATTTCTTCCACCTATTCGGATTCTTCTTTCTTATCTTCTTTCTTCAATGCTTTTTCCGGCCTCATCTGAGGGAAGAAAAGCACATCCTGAATGGCAGTCTGACCGGTCATAAACATTGTAAGACGGTCGATGCCCATTCCCAGGCCGGAGGTAGGAGGCATACCGTACTCCAGTGCACGGACAAAGTCCATATCGATGTACATAGCCTCGTCGTCTCCCTTTGTCTTAAGAGCAGCCTGCTCCTGGAATCTCTCCAACTGGTCGATAGGGTCATTCAGCTCGGAGTAGGCATTGGCAAGTTCCTTTCCGCAAACGAAGAGCTCGAACCTCTCGGTAAGGGAAGGATTGGTGCGGTGACGTTTGGTAAGAGGAGACATCTCCACAGGATAATCCGTTACGAAAGTAGGCTGGATGAGCTTGGATTCGCAGTATTCCCCGAAGATGGCATCGATAAGCTTTCCCTTGCCCATCGAAGGCTCAATCTCTACGCCCAGTCTCTTGCAGGTAGCGCGAAGTTCATCTTCATCCATTGAGCTCACGTCAACTCCTGCATACTCCTTTATGGCATCCAAAATAGGAAGGCGACGGTATTCCCCTCCGAAATCCACCTCGTGCTCACCTATCTTGACTACGGTAGTGCCGTTGACCCTGGAAGAAATCTTCGCAAGCATCTTCTCCACAAACTCCATCATCCAGTTGTAGTCTTTGTAGGCCACGTATATTTCCATACAGGTAAACTCGGGGTTGTGGGTTTTGTCCATTCCCTCGTTGCGGAAGTCCTTGGCAAACTCATACACTCCGTTATACCCGCCCACAATCAGACGCTTGAGATAAAGCTCATTGGCGATTCTGAGGTACAGGGGAATGTCCAGGGCATTGTGATGGGTAACGAACGGTCTGGCAGTCGCTCCACCGGGGATGCTCTGAAGTATGGGCGTCTCCACCTCCAGACACCCGGCCTCGTTGAAATACTCGCGCATTGTGGCTATAATCTGCGCCCTCTTCACGAAAGTATCCCTAACGGAAGGGTTTACAATCAGATCCACATATCTCTGCCTGTAGCGGAGTTCAGGGTCGGTAAAAGCGTCGAAAGTCTGCCCGTCCAGTTCCTTGACAATGGGAAGGACCCTTAGGGACTTGCTCAGCAGTGTAAGTTCCTTAACGTGCACAGACAACTGCCCGGTCTGGGTTATGAAAGCAAAGCCCTTGATACCTACTATATCACCTATGTCCAGAAGTTTTTTCCAAACCGTATTGTACATTGTCTTGTCTTCTCCGGGGCAGATTTCATCCCGTTTGACATATATCTGGATCCTGCCGTCGGCATCCTGGATTTCTCCGAATGACGCTGCCCCCATAATGCGGCGGCTCATAATTCTGCCGGCCAGGCATACGTCCTGGAAATTGCCCTTCTGCGCATCATATTGCGCTGCAATTTCCGCCGAATTTGTGTTTACCGGATAAAGAGCTGCGGGATACGGTTCAATTCCGAGTTCCCTGAGTTTTGAAAGAGATTCTCTACGAATCTGTTCCTGTTCGCTGTATTCTGCCATTTTCTTAAGTTTAACCTGCGAATTTACAATTTTTTCTTTAGAAAGAGGTATCTTTGGGGTATGATTGTCAGCCTTACAGGATTTATGGGCAGCGGGAAAAGCAGCGTCGGTGCAGCTTTGGCCGCCCTTATGAACTTCAGATTCATAGATCTGGACGAATATGTCCGGGAACACGAAGGTCTTTCCGTCGCCGAGCTCCTTGCCCAAGGCGAAGAGCGCTTCCGGATGGCCGAGTCCGTCTGCCTGCGGGAAATTCTGGCCAAGGCCGATGAAAACACAGTGCTGGCCCTGGGGGGAGGGACCGTTGCATACGGGCAGAATCTGCAACTTATCCTCTCCTCCACCCGATGCGTATATCTGCAAGCTTCCCTGCCGGTAATCGGGCAGAGGCTGGCAGGACAGACCGCCCAAAGGCCTCTGTACAATCCCGAAACCGCCCCTCAACTGTACGAATCCCGCCTGAAATACTACCGGCAGGCCGAATTTACGGTGGACACCGACGACCTGCCCCCCGCACGGGTAGCGGAACTTGTTTCAGAATTGGTGACCGGAAAGCACACGGATTGAAAAAAATTCGTATCTTGCATCCCGCTCAGGTCAGACCTGGCAACCGCATACTATGTTAAACTTCAAATTTTAAAATTCAAGTATTATGTCTGTAAACAAAGTTATTCTGATCGGTAACGTTGGCCGTGACCCCGAAGTACGTTACCTTGATGGAAATGCCCAGGGAGGGCAGCCTGCAAAAGTTGCAACCTTTACTCTTGCAACGACCGAAAAATACCGTGACCGTAACGGAGAACCCCGCGAAAACACTGAATGGCACAATATCGTAGCCTGGAGGCAGAATGCCGACGTGGCCGAGAAATTCGTTAGGAAAGGAACTCAGCTCTATATCGAAGGACGTCTTCGCACACGCTCCTATACCGATCAGACCGGTGCCAAGAGATACACTACCGAAATCGCCGTCGATACGCTTCAACTGCTCGGACGTCGCCCCGACTCCGCAGACGGCCAGCAACAGGCCTACCAGCAGCCCGCTTATCAGCAGAGTGCACCCGCTGCACCCGCCCAACGCCCTGTAGAAATCAACGTAGTGGATAATCCTTCCGACGATCTCCCGTTCTGATAACCCCAAAAACAAACGGCAATGGCTGAAAAAGTAAGAAAACTTATGAACGACAGCGCTGTCGCAAGATTCGCTGTGTTGCTGCTTGTGGCGTCGATGATGTTCTTCGCCTATATGTTCGTGGACGTGATGTCCCCGCTCAAATCGCTGGTGGAAACTTCCCTGGGATGGAACAGCGGCGTGTTCGGCACCTATGCCGCATCGGAATACATAGTAAACGTGTGCGGATTCCTCATTATTGCGGGCATTCTTCTCGACAAGCTCGGAGTCCGTTTTTCCGGAATTCTCTCAGCTTCGATGATGGTAGCGGGCGCCGGTATCAAATTCATCGGAATAAGCGACTGGTTCCAGACCACAGCCTTTGCGCAGTGGCTCGGCAGCTGGTGGGTAGAGATGCCGGCAAGCGCCAAGATGGCGTCCCTGGGCTTTATGATTTTCGGCTGCGGCTGCGAGATGGAAGGCACAAACGTTTCCAAAATCCTGGCAAAATGGTTCAAAGGCAAGGAAATGGCTTTCGCAATGGGAATGGAGATGGCCATAGCCAGACTCGGAGTATTCGGAGTTATGTGGATTGCCCCCATCATTTCCGAGCGGTTCAACAATACCGTGCAGGCTCCCCTGGGATTCTGTGGGGCTCTGCTCTGCATAGGCCTTCTGAATTTCATAATCTTCGCGATTATGGACAGGAAATTTGATTCGGAACTTGTAGATGCCGGCCTTGCAACAGCGGAAAAATCTCCCGAAGACGAGTTCCACGTTTCAGACCTGGGACAGATTTTCAAGAGCAAGATGTTCTGGATTGTAGCTCTGCTGTGCGTTCTTTACTATTCTGCGATATTCCCGTTCCAGAGGTATGCAACCAATATCCTGGAAGAGACGCTTCTTATCCCGGCGGCCGATGCAGCCCATCTGTTCAGTTTCTTCCCTATCCTGGCAATGGTACTTACTCCGATTCTGGGAATCTTCCTGGACAAGGTTGGAAAAGGCGCCACAATGCTTATGATAGGTTCTGTGATTATGCTTGCCTGCCATCTCGGATTTGCGTTCCTACTTCCCGCAGTGCCGCAGAAATGGCTTGCCATAACGCTCGTTCTCGTTCTGGGATTCAGTTTCTCTCTTGTTCCGGCATCTCTCTGGCCTTCGGTTCCAAAGATTATCGACGAAAAAGTGCTCGGTTCGGCATACTGCCTCATCTTCTGGATTCAGAACATCGGACTCTGCTTTGTTCCTATGCTCATAGGAAATCTTCGTCAGAGCACCGGAGGGTACCTTGTTCCCGAGCTTGTTTTCGCCTCATTCGGCATTCTGGCCTTCGCAATAAGCATACTGCTCAAGAGAGAGGATATCAAATCGGGTTACGGACTGGAACAGCCCAACATTAAGGGATAGCCTGCGGTTTCCGGAATGGGATATTCCATTTTAGACAGAATCGACGGTCCACAGGACCTCAGGCAACTCGGAATCGACGAGATGCCTGAATTGTGTGCCCAGATCCGAGACTATATGATCGGGGAATGCTCCCATAATCCGGGGCACCTCGGCTCCAGCCTCGGGGCCGTGGAACTTATCGTCGCTCTTCACTATGTCTTCGATACTCCCGACGACAAGATTGTCTTTGACGTAGGGCATCAGGCCTATGCCCATAAAATCATAACCGGCCGCAGGGAAGAGTTCAAGACTCAGCGCAAGGACGGAGGGATAAGCGGATTTCCCAGAATGGATGAGAGTCCGTTCGATGCCTTCGGGGTAGGGCACTCCTCTACTTCAATCTCTGCAGCGCTGGGCATAGCCGAGGCCAACAGGCTTCTGGGGCGCAAGAGCCATTCCATTGCAGTCATCGGAGACGGAGCCCTTTCCGGAGGTATGGCTTTCGAGGGGCTGAACAATGCCGGAGACAGCCGCGCAAACCTTCTGGTAGTCCTCAACGACAACGACCATTCTATCGACGACAACCGCGGTGGCCTTCACCGCCACCTGCTGCTGATTACCACCTCCCGCCGGTACAACTGGTTCAAAGACCTGGTCTGGAACGGCCTGGGAGACAATTTCCTACGTCGATTCATCCAGCGCTGGCTGCGCTCCCTCAAGTCCTGGTTTGTAAAAAGTTCCGGTGGAGATATCTTTGTAGCGTTGGGAATGAGATACTTCGGGCCCATCGACGGCCACGACGTAAAAAGCATCGTCCACACCCTGAAAAAGATTAAAAACCTGCAGGGCCCCATTCTGCTGCACGCCATAACTAAGAAGGGCAAGGGATACGCCCCCGCCGAAGCAGATCCTACGGGATGGCACGCCCCCGGGAAATTCGACCCCAAAACCGGCGAACGGCTCAAGCCCGCCTACAGCGCAGACCGTTATCAGGACGTTTTCGGGAGAGTACTTACAGAACTTGCCGGGAAAGACTCCAGGGTCGTTGGAATCACTCCCGCAATGGCTTCGGGATGCGGCATGAACATCCTTGCTTCCGCTATGCCGGAACGCTTCTTCGACGTAGGAATTGAAGAGGAGCACGCCGTGACCTTCAGCGCAGGACTGGCCGCAGCCGGAATGCGCCCCTTCTGCAACATCTATTCTTCGTTCTCCCAACGGGCCTACGATCAGATAATTCACGACGTTGCAATGCAGAAACTGCCTGTCACCCTGTGCTTCGACCGTGCGGGACTTGTAGGGGAAGACGGGGCAACTCACCAGGGAGCCTTCGACCTGGCGGCCTACCGCAGCATACCGGACGTAACCATAAGCGCTCCCGCCAACGAACTTGAGCTCAAGAACCTTATGTACACCTCGCTGCAGCACGAAGCGGGACCGTTTATCATAAGATATCCCCGCGGGCTTGGAGAAGGAGTGGACTGGAAGAACGCTACTCCCACCATATATAATATAGGTGAGGCGGAAGAACTGCTCAAAGGCAGTGAAATCGCCGTCATCTGCATTGGCCCTGCAGTAAACAGGGCCCTCGAAGCCGCCGCCGGTTTCAACGGCAGAGTCGGCGTTTACAATTTCCGTTTCCTCAAACCGCTCGACGAGCAGTGCCTGCAGAATATCTGCAAGCAGTACAGGCAGATAATAACCGTAGAGGACGGATGCATAAAGGGAGGACTTTTCGGAGCAGTGAGCGAATACTGTGCAGGACGTCCCGAAAACGTAAGAATCCGTGCGGTGGGCATATCCGACAGGTTCATATCGCACGCGACGCAGGGAAAACAGAGGAGCGATTGCGGGCTCGATAAAGATGGTTTGGAAAAACTTATTTTATCTTTATTGCAAAAAGAATAAGAAATTATTTGGAGAAACAGAAATAATTGCTACCTTTGCATTCCCTTGCGCAAAAGGGCTTGAAATACAAGTTGCCGATGTAGCTCAGTTGGCCAGAGCACGTGATTTGTAATCTCGGGGTCGGGGGTTCAAATCCCTCCATCGGCTCATACGAAAATTAAGGGCAAGTACCAGAGTGGCCAAATGGGGCAGACTGTAAATCTGCTGGTTTTACCTTCGGTGGTTCGAATCCATCCTTGCCCACAAATTTGAGGATTGCGGGGTTCGTATAATGGCTATTATGCCAGCCTTCCAAGCTGGAA
>JAGHTF010000043.1 GCA_018065485.1 Candidatus Cryptobacteroides fimicaballi
GCAAGCCTCGCTTCGAATTCCGCAGCTTCGGTCAGTGCTTCTGCGAAGCTCACAAACGTATGGCCCGTCTTTCCGTCCCCGTACCTGAGAAGGTATGGGAACGCGAAAGCGACGAGATTTATATCATCTCCAATAAAAACGACATCAACAACACCAAGATCCGCAACGGAAAGATGGACATAAAGACTTATGTTCAGACTGTCGACGGCCTCGAGCAGTGGAACCCCCTTATGAAGGGCGAATTCCCCATCAGCCGTGAGGTTCTGGAGAAGGAAGTCTTCCCTGCATTCATGGTAGAGATGCCCGCCCTCACGAAGGATGCCTACACCTATGAGGAATTCATCGCGATGGTCAAGGCCAATCCCGACCTGGCTGCAGTTCGAGTACACAAGCAGCGCTTCGGCTATATGGTAAACGATACCATCTGCGAAGTGGGTAACGTACTCATAAACGGAGCCAAGGTGGTTACCATCAATTCCGAATCGACTGAAATCGAAGATATCAAGAAGACTATCGCCGACGTTGGTCTCGAGGGAGTCGAGAATATCAACTACCTCCAGGCAATCAAACGCGTCATAGGTATGTCCGACAAACCTCTTGCAAACGAATAGGCTATGGCACAGGAAATAGAAAAGAAATTTTTGGTCAAGTGCGACTGCTTCAAGAAAGAAGCATTCAAGGCCACCCGCATTACACAGGGCTATCTTAGTTCAGTACCCGAGAGAACCGTTAGGGTTCGCGTCAAGGGCGAGAAAGGATTCATCACCATCAAGGGAATCGGCAACGCTTCCGGTGCGGCCCGTTTCGAATGGGAGAAGGAAATCCCTGCCGAAGAGGTACAGCAGCTGCTTGAAATCGCAGAGCCCGGAGTTATCGACAAGACCCGTTATCTCGTAAAGAACACCGATGGAGTTCATACCTGGGAGGTCGACGAGTTCTACGGCGACAACGACGGACTTACCGTGGCAGAGGTCGAACTTGCCGACGAAAACGAGCCTTTCGACAAGCCTGAATGGCTTGGCGAGGAGGTTACGGGCGACCCCAAGTACTTCAATTCAATGTTGATGAAAAATCCCTATAAGAATTGGAAATAGCTAAAACCAAAATCATTTGTTTGTCTGTAATGGCAGCCGCAGTTTTCGTATGCTGCGGCTGTCTGACAGACAAAGCATACGTCGTTGACTCTTCGAAAGAAACGGAGGGGCAGCCGCAGATTCCTTCCACCGCAAAAGACTATACCGTTACCGGGTACGAATCCTACGCAACGGAGGTTGGAGAATTGTCGAGCCTGTGCCTGAATCAGAAAAAAGACGGACTGTATGCCGTTGGCGATGAGGGCGATGTTTTCGAGATAGGTTTCGACGGCAAGACCAGGAAAGTCCTTATGAAGAAAGGAGGTCACGACTGGGAAGGCGTAGACTGCAGCGGCAACGACATAATCCTTATGGAAGAAACCGAAAGTTCGATTTACAGATTTTCGGGCGGCAAACTCTCGCTTGTGGCAGAAATCGATGTTCCGGGCGGGGGAGTTTCCGGGAAGGGCCCGGAGGGAATAATGTGCGTGAACGGAATGGTTTATGTGGGCAATCAGGCCCAGCCGACGCGCATTGTCAAATACAATATGGCAGAGTCCAAGACCGACGGCTGGTTTGACATCGGTTTCGTCTCCAAATTCATCTCGGACCTGTGCTATGATTCAGTCGACAAAACTATGTGGGTGATAGACAGTAAGGCTCCTGCATTTTATCATTGCACCCTTGACGGTTCTCTCATCGCCACATACCATATACCTTTTGTCACTCAGGCCGAGGCTCTTGCCGTGGACCACGCGTCCGGGATTGCCTGGGTGGGCTGTGACAAAACATCGAAACTGTATAAGATTCCTATAGAAATTTAATTGTATGGCAACTGGAACGATATTCGACCCGCTCGATATGAGCAATTACAGAGCGGACAAACTTCCCAAGATGAAGAAATCCGGGTTCGAAACCTGGATGGCTCGGCTTGGAGGCCCAATAGCGCTGATTGTGTTCGTGTGGATATGCTGGTTCAGCCACATCGGATTCATAGACAATATGAATCCCGACGGACTTGCCGCAACGGCGGCCAAGCGTCTGGGTGTGTTGGGTGCGGCAGGATTTACCCGGGCCTGCTACGCTATGCTGGCTATTTTCGTTTCCAGCCTTATCCTGTGGATGACCGAGGCCATCCCCAATTATCTTACCTCACTGCTGGTTATCCTGGGCATAGTCCTGCTGAATGTCACTACTCAGAAGGAAGCGCTGGCACAGTTGGGACATCCCGTGATGTGGCTTAACATCCTGAGTTTCGTGCTTGCCAGTATGCTGGTGAAAACACAGTTCGCCAAACGGCTTGCGCTCGCTTTTGTAATCAGGTTCGGAAAGTCGGCCAAAGGCGTGCTGTGGAGTTTCCTAGTCATCAACCTTATATTGTCGGCCTTTATCTCAGCAACCACTGTAAAGGCCACTATTATGCTGCCAATCTTTATGGTAGTGTGCGCGATTTACGGAGCTTCCGACGGCAACCGCAATAACTTCGGACGCAACCTTGTTATTCAGAACCTGTTTCAGGTGAATATCGGAGCCAATGCCTTTTATACCGGCTCGGGCGCCCATCTGCTTGCGATATCGCTCATTATGGGCTACCTGGGCAGCTGCAATTTCGGTTATTCGCAGTGGCTGGTGGCCGTAGGGCCTATGAGTGTTGTGATTCTGGTGGTGGGCCTGCTGCTGGGTATGTACGTTTTCTTCCCTATGAAGAAGGAAGAACAGAAGCCCGTGATCGACGGCGGACTCGACAGACTGAAGAAGGAACTGGATGCAATGGGGAAAATGTCCGTCGAAGAATGGAAGGCCGTTGCGATATTTATGCTGGTTCTTATTCTCTGGGTTACCAAAGGAACGTTCCATAATATAGATGAAACCATTGTGGCGCTCCTGGGAGCCGTCATAGCCCTGATTCCGGGGATAGGAGTGGTAAAGTGGAACGATGTGGACATTCCCTGGCATCTGATGCTCTTCAGTGCCGGTGCCTATACCCTGGGGAGCGGGCTCAACGCCACCGACCTTCCGAACACTATGGTAAATGCGGCGTTCGATGCAATGGGAATAACCAACGGAACTCCGTTCTGGGTGCTGTATGTAATCATTACTTTCCTTATGATGTATTCCGGTCTGGTGTTCCAGAGCAAGACCATAAGGACAATGGTGTTCGTGCCTATCGCACTTGGGGTCGAGACCCGTTTCGGCTTCCCTCCTATGAGTATAGCGCTTCCTACTGCGATGCTTATCGAGCACGTGTATGTGCTTCCGTTCAACAGCAAGCCGGCGGCGCTCCTCTACAATACCAACCAGTACAGCCAGACCGACGCTTTCAAATACGGAATCACTATGATGACCTTCTCCTGGGTACTAATCCTGCTTTGGGGCGCTACCGTTCTCAAGTGGATGGGCATAACTCCGGGGTTGTTTTAGGGTATGATTGAGATAGGGGCAAAGATTCACGACAGGTACACCGTTGAGTTTAAGGTGGGCTTCGTTACCGAGCAGACTTCCCGACAGGACGACTTTCTGCTGGGAATGTGGATATTTGTGCCTTCCAGACTGGACGTAACCCCATCTACCTACACAAAGAAAGCCTTCTACCGCTATTTCAAGTCCAATATCCGCCTGATTACTCCGCGCCTTCCCCTTTCGGAGATTGTGTCCGGGAGTTCGATTCCTCTGAACAACGTGAGGAATGCGAAGGACGACTACGACTACCAGCTCAGGATGTTCGTGTCGATAGTCAAGAGCGCGCTTCGCAGCTCTCTTACAGATATCGAGGATGCGTCACCGGGGCCGGAACGCAGGGAACTTTGCATCGGATTTGTCGCCGATGTGCGCTCTATCCTCAATGAATACCTGACTCTTGGCCGTGAGGAGGACAGGGAGGGACCACACAGACGGTGCGGGGAGTTCCTGTGCAATATTTCCGCCGAAGCCGTTTTCAGGGCAATGAAAGCGGGAGAGTGCCGCGAGGACCTTACCTCTCTGTTGGGGGAGATTGCAGCCATCCGCAAGAAATACGGTTTCCTGAGTGTTGTGCCGGGCAACCCCGAAGCCAACAGAAATTACATTTACCGTCACGGGATGCTGAAGAAATATTCCGAAGAGCAACTTTATCTGGCTGCGCCCAAGACGAAAGACGGAGTCATTGCCGAGCAGGCTTACTATAGCGTGGCCGCCGGGCTTGCCATGCTTTTTGCCACTGTCGTAGCCTGGGCTTTCCAACGGCAGTTCGGCAATCTTACCTGGCCTCTTTTCGTCGCGCTCATCATAAGTTATATGATGAAGGATCGCATCAAGGAACTGATGCGGTATTATTTTTCGCATAGGGTGGGGAGCAGGTATTTCGACAATAAGGCCGAAATCAGGCACAGGGACCGGACTTTGGGATTTATGAAAGAGGGTATGGACTTTGTGAAGCGCAGCAAGGTGCCTTACGAGGTTCTATCTGTGCGGGGCAATTCGTCCGATGACGAAAACGTTATGCTTTATCGCGAAATGCTCAGGATAGACCGGGTCGCCCTGGAGAAAATCTCGGTTTACAGGCACGAGGGTATAAACGATATCATCCGCCTGCAGGTTCAGGGATTTTTGCGCAAGGCCGACAATCCGGTAAAGAACGTGGGATATCTGGACGAGGAAGGAAATGTTATGCAGATTCCCTGCGAGAAGGATTATTACCTGCACATCGTCCTTCAGTACAAGCAGGACGGGGAGGAATGCTTCAAGTGTTTCCGCCTGCGGATGAATCGCGACGGGATAAAATCCGTTGCCGAAATCTGATATTTCTCACCACTGCCCGTCGGAACCTGGCAGGCAGACTCGTCAACTACAATTTGCTGTTGCAAATCAATTCCTCCCTAGCCTGCCAGGTTCCGACGGGCGGTGGTAGGGAGGATGTTTGCAGGATTGGAAAATTTTACGTATATTTGCGTCAGTGAATGAGATAGAGGCCGAGGGGCTTCTATTTTTTGTTATGGAAAAGGTAGAATTAGAAAAAGTTTTGAATGCCGCCGCACAGGAATGCGGCTGCCGGGTCGTTGAAGTTGATTTCAACGACGATGACAATATTTTTGATGTAACCATAGCCCGTACCGACGGTGCGGCCGTATCGCTCGACGAATGCGAACACGTCCACAGAGCCGTACTTGCCGCCTTCGACAGGGATGTCGAAGATTATGCGCTTACGGTGGGGTCCTGCGGAATCGATGCCGCTCAGGCCGATGAACTTCTGTCAACAATAATAGATTAACATACAATGCAAAAAGAACAAGCAAACACCCTTATTGATGCTTTCAAGGACTTTAAGGAGGAAAAGAACATTGACCGCCCGGTAATGATGGGCGTGCTTAAGGATGTATTCCTTTCACAGATAGCCAAGACCTATGGCGATTCCAACAATTTCGACGTTATCGTCAATGTCGATAAAGGAACCTGCGAAATCTATCAGAACTTCGAGATTGTAGAAGAGGTGGAAGATCCCAATTCCCAGATGACTCTCGAGCAGGTTACCGCCGACAGCGGCGACTCGGATTATGAGATAGGCGACAGCTATTCCAAGAAACTTCCCCTTTCGGCCTTCGGACGGAGAGGAATCCTGAATATCCGCCAGAATCTCCAGGGACGCATTATGGATTTGGAAAAGGCCAATCTTTTCAAGAAATATTCCGAGAAGGTGGGAGAACTCTTCCGCGGTGAGGTTTATCAGACCTGGGCTAAGGAAATCCTCATTCTGGATGAAGATGGAAACGAACTGCATATCCCTAAGAACGAGCAGATTCCCGGCGAGCGTTTCAAGAAGAACGACGAAGTGCGTGCAATCATAAAGAGTGTGGAACTCCGCAATACGACTCCTTACATTACATTGAGCAGAACATCCGAGGATTTCCTGGAGAAACTTTTCGAGCAGGAAGTACCTGAGATTGCCGACGGCCTCATTACCGTAAAGAAGGTTGTCCGTGTGCCCGGTGAACGCGCCAAGGTGGCAGTGGAATCATACGACGACAGAATCGATCCTATCGGCGCCTGCATAGGTGTTAAGGGTAGCCGCATAAGCGGAATCGTGAGAGAACTCCACAACGAGAACATAGACGTGATTCAGTGGACAAGCAACCCTGTCCTTATGATAGGCCGTGCTCTTGCTCCCGCAAAGGTCTCTTCTGTAAATCTGGGCCAGAGTGCAGAGGATAAGGTCAAGGTGTTTATGAATCCGGACGAGGTCAGCAAGGGTATCGGACACGGAGGTGTGAACATCAAGCTTGCCGGAATGCTAATAGGCCGTGAGATTGAGGTATGGCGCGAATATGCCAAAGGTGCCGACGCCGAGGAGGATGATGTGGCTATCGACGATTTCAACGATGTTATCGACGAGTGGATTATCGAGAAACTCAAGTCTATCGGATGCGACACTGCGCGCGACGTGCTTGCAATAAGCGCTGAAGATATTGCCAAGCGTGCAGATCTCGAAGACGAGACCGTTGCAGAAATCCTATCAATCTTTAAGGCTGAATTCGAAGACTAATAATTATATATGGCAGATATAAGGTTAAACAGAATTATCAGACAGTACAACATCGGTTTGCAGGACCTGGTTGATTTCCTGCATAAGGTAGGGGCCGATGTTGAGGCGAACCCCAACGCCAAGGTGTCCGACGAATATATGGACGCCATTGCAAAACAGTTCGGCAAGGACCTCGAGATGAAGAATGCCGCCGAGAAGGTGGACATAAAGATGAACGAGATTCTTGAGAAATCGGGCAGGAAAGTTAAGGAAGATGTTCCTGAAGAGGAACCCGAAAGCGTTACCGTAATCAAGAGCAACACTTTCATAAATGCCAAAAAACAGGTCCCGGAGCCGGTAAAGGAGCCCGAACCTGTGAAAGAACCGGAGCCGGTAAAGGAACCGGAGCCGGTAAAGGAGCCGGAGCCCGTGAAGGAACCGGAGCCGGTAAAGGAACCCGAACCTGTGAAGGAACCGGAGCCTGTAAAGGAACCGGAGCCCGTGAAGGAACCCGAACCTGTGAAGGAACCGGAGCCTGTAAAAGAACCCGAACCTGTGAAGGAGCCGGAGCCCGTGAGGGAACCGGAACCGGTAAAAACTGAAACCGGCCAACTTAAGGTAGTAGGCAAAATCGACCTCTCCCAGTTCGACAGAAAGCCCGTGAAGAAGCACGAGCGTATAAACAAGGGCTCGCAGAAAGTTGACGTAACAAAGGTTGAGGTTCACGACCACTCCAAGAAAAAGCAGAAGAACAATCCTCAGCAGCAGACTCAGGTTCAGGGAGGAAAGAAGCGTAGAGACCGTTTCAAACCTGCATTGACCGAGGCTGAACAGGAAGAAATGCAGAAGGAGATTCAGAAGCAGGTAAAGGAGACTTATGCCAGAATGAACGAAGGCAAGAAGTCTAATTTCGGAGCCAAATATCGTAAGGAGAAGAGAGAAGCCGCCGCCGCAAAGACCCAGGAGGAGATGGAGCAGATTGCCGCCGAGCAGTCTATCCTGAAGGTAACCGAGTTCGTAACTGCCAACGACCTCGCTACAATGATGAACATTCCTGTGGTAAAGATTATCGGGGCCTGTATGAGCCTCGGCCTGATGGTCTCCATCAACCAGAGACTGGATGCCGAGACAATTGTGCTGGTAGCCGAGGAGTTCGGATTCAAGGTCGAATTCGTGGGCGCCGAACTTACGAATGAGATTGTAGCCGACCAGCAGGTTGACAAACCCGAGGACCTTCAGCCCAGACCTCCCATCATTACCGTTATGGGTCACGTCGATCACGGTAAGACTTCGCTTCTGGACAATATCCGCAAGACCAACGTCATTGCCGGTGAGGCGGGAGGAATTACCCAGCACATCGGCGCTTACAACGTTAAGATGCCCGACGGCCGCCGGATTACGTTCCTGGATACCCCCGGTCACGAAGCCTTCACGGCTATGCGTGCCCGTGGAGCACAGCTCACCGACCTTGCAATAATTATTGTTGCGGCCGACGATGCCGTTATGCCGCAGACAGTCGAAGCTATCAACCACGCACAGGCTGCATCGGTACCTATGGTGTTTGCAATCAACAAGATAGATAAGGAAGGAGCAAATGCCGACACAATCCGCCGTCAGCTTTCTGAGATGAACATTCTGGTTGAGGATTGGGGCGGAAAATATCAGTGTCAGGAGATTTCGGCCAAGAAGGGTCTGAACGTAGAAAAACTTCTGGAAAAAGTGCTTCTGGAAACTGATCTCTTGGAACTTAAGGCTAATCCCAACAAGCCTGCTCTCGGAGCTGTCGTGGAGTCATCTCTCGATAAGGGCCGCGGATATCTTGCGACCGTGCTCGTGCAGGAGGGAACTTTGCGTCAGGGCGACGTTGTGCTGTGCGGAAGTTATTACGGAAAGGTAAAGTCTATGTTCAATGAACGCGGGCAGAAGGTCGATGCCGCCGGTCCTTCAACCCCGGTTTCTATACTTGGATTGAACGGCGCTCCCGCCGCAGGCGAGAAGTTCAACGTGATGGCCGACGAGCGCGAAGCCAAGAGCATCGCTGCCAAGCGAGAGCAGCTGCTCCGCATCCAGGGAATAAAGACTCAGAAGCATATGACTCTTGAAGAGATAGGACGAAGGATTGCGATTGGAAACTTCAAGGAGCTTAACATTATTGTCAAGGGCGATGTGGACGGCTCTGTAGAGGCTCTCTCCGATTCTCTCATCAAACTTTCAACCGAAGAAGTTAAGGTCAACGTTATTCACAAGGCTGTGGGTGGTGTGTCCGAGTCCGACGTTCTGCTGGCCGAAGCTTCCGATGCCGTTATCATCGGATTCAACGTGCGCCCTACGGTAGAAGCCCGGAAGGCAGCCGACCGTGAAGGAATCGAAATCCGACTGTATTCAATCATCTACGATGCCATCGACGAAGTCAAGGACGGTATCGAAGGAATGCTTGAACCGGAAAAGAAAGAGGAGATTATCGGCACTGCCGAAATCAAGCAGACATTCAAGATCAGCAAGGTTGGAACCATTGCCGGATGTATTGTACGCGACGGTAAGATGGTGCAGAAAGCTCAGGTTCGCCTGATCCGCGACGGCATTGTTATCTACACCGGAGAACTAGGCTCCCTGCAGATTGGAAAGGATGCCGCCAAGGAAGTTGTGAGCGGCAGGGAATGCGGTATGAGCATTGCCGGCTACAACGATATCAAAGAAGGAGACCTCATCGAGGAATTCCATATTGTTGAGATTAAGAGAACTCTTTAAAACAAACAGTTATGCCTAAAAAACTTACACTTTCCGATACGGATAAGAAACTGGCCGGAGTATGCGGCGGTATTGCAGAGTATTTCGGAGTGGATTCCACCCCGGTTAGAATTCTTTGGGCAGTATCATTCCTTTGCGCCGGAGCAGGACTCCTGGCATATCTTATCTGTTGGATACTGATGCCAAAGAAGAACTCGATGGTACAGTACTAGCAAACCCGTTTGCTGGATACTTTGAAAAGCCCCTGCGGAGCATTCTGCAAGGGCTTTTTTGGGGAAGTTGAGATACCAGGATTCGAACCTGGGCAGACAGAACCAAAATCTGTAGTGCTACCATTACACCATATCTCAATGATTGGACTGCAAAGATATAAAATATCGTTCAACTATGAAAATTAAACTAATTTGCGTAAGTTTGAAAAATCAATTCCATTTCAGATATGAAAAGAACACTGCTCGCCCTGTGTGCTGTCATTTTAGCCACAACTGCCTTTGCCCAGAACTATCAGGTTCGGGAAGACGTTGCCGCCAATCTGCGTAAAAGCTGGGGAATGGAAATGCCGTACGACTTTGACGTACCCGCATTGACCCCCGCGCCACATTCCTATAAACCGTTCTATATCAGCCATTACGGCAGACACGGCTCCCGCTATGCCTGGAGCACGGCTTTCTATACGGTGCCCCGGGACATCTTTGGTCAGGCACACGAAGAAGGACTGCTTACGGAACTCGGTGAAAAAATTTATGCCAACATTCTGGAATTCTATGAGGTTCCCCTTATGAATATGGGCGACCTGGTGCCTCTGGGTTGGGAGCAGCATAAGCGGATTGCTGCCGTTATGTACGATTCCTTCCCGCAGGTGTTCAAGGGAGATAAGTACATAGAAGCCGTATCGTCCACATCTCCCCGGGCCATTGTGAGTATGAGTTCCTTCTGCCTTTCGCTCAAGGAAAAGAACCCAAGGCTGCAGTTCTACCAGAGCTCGACCCATACCGGAATGATGATAGCCGCTCCTTCCAGCGCTCCCGCGCAGATTCGGGAGAAGTATAAGGGATTCGACACCAATCCGGTCGAAAAATGGGAAACCCGCGCCGAGTTCGGCAACCGCATATGTGACTATGGCGCCATTTGCGCCCGGCTTTTCAAGGACCCGGACTTTCCCGACCGTTTCGAGGGTGGCAAGCACGATTTCATCTTTCACCTGTTCGGCCTGTTCTGCGGATACCACAACTACGAACAGCGTCCCCTTTTCGAGGGTATCTTCACCCCCGAAGACCAGGCCGACGTATGGGAGACAAACAATTACAGTTCGTTCCTGTACGACATCGACAACCGCTGGCTCAATATTCCGCTGCTGAAGGATATTCTGGCCAAGGCCGATGATGCCATCCGGGGCGGGGGCAATGCCGCTGACCTGCGTTTCGGACACGACTATGTTATCGAAGCTTTCAACGTACTCATCAACGTCAACGGCAGTGCCACAGTTCCCCAGAATGAAAATGAAGTGAAATACTGGGTGCAGAGTTATTCCATCCCTAAGGCCGCCAACGATCAGTTCGTATTCTACCGCAGTGCCCGCAAGGATGCGCCGGTGCTCTTTAAGCTCCTGCTCAACGGCAGGGAAGTCCGGCTCCCTCAGCTTGAGGCAGTAAACGGGCCGTATTACAAATGGGACGACTTCAAGGTCTGGGCCGATGAACTGCTTGCGCAGCACCCTCTTGTAAAGAAGGGAAATTAGCGTTTGGAGCGGAAGAATTCCGACATAAGTACAGAACAGTCCTCCCGAAGTATTCCGGAGGCTGTTTCTGTTTTAGGATGAAGAAGGGAGGGGCTGAACAGCGAGAATCCGCGCTGAGGGTCGTCGGCTCCCCATACTATCCTGCCCACCTGTGCCCAGTTCAGCGCTGCGGCACACATAGGACACGGTTCAACCGTAACATACAGGGTGCATCCCGTGAGGTATTTTCCTCCTACAGCCTCGGTTCCGGCTGTGATGGCTATCATCTCGGCGTGAGCTGTCGGGTCCTGGAGCCTTTCGGTCATATTGTGACCGCGTGAAATGATGCGGTCGCGGCAAACTACAACCGCACCTATGGGGATTTCGCCTTCCCGCAGGGCGGCTTCGGCCTCTTTCAAGGCTTCGCGCATATAAAATTCATCGCTCATCGTCGGTTACGTTAAGTCACTTAATCTTGCATTTGCGAATTTACTTATTCTTCGCGAATCCGGCAAACAACCTACAAGTAAGAAAAATAAATTATATTTGTAAAACTCGACAATAATTTCCGGATTATGAAACGTTATTTGTTATTTATTGCAGTGTGTATGGCCGCAGCAGTGTCCTGCAGTCCGTTAAGACTTGTTATGAACTCACGGGACAAAGACGGAAGCCGCCTTGTCCTGACGTCCGACAAACATCTTTTCGACAATTTCGATATGGCGCTAGGGGCAAAAGTTTCTCCCAAGGACACGGTGCTGGCGATACTCATTACCAGTACCAAACGCACCGACCACGGCATATTCGATACGGATGACCGCCTGCTCCTAAGACTTTCAGACGGTAGCGAAGTGGCCCTGAACAATATCTACCATATGGAGTATGAGAAAGAATCGGTAACCGAATCCGGCACCCGCAGGGTTTACGACTATGGTTATGTGTACTCCTACGACCCCCTGTATGACAATGTTTATGTCAACCCCGTAGAAATTTCCAAGCTCGTACCTGAGGTGCACACGAGGGTCACCACAAATTCTTACGCCCTTTATCTTATTCCCAGGAAACAACTTGTGGACATAATTGAAAAAGGAGTTATAAAATTGCGTGTCGAGTATGAAATGGGAGAAGAAGATATGCCCAACACTTCTTCCGTTTCAGGGACCCTGCGCGGGATGTACGAATGTTTGAAGGAGGGCATAGACCAAAAGACCAATAGAAAGGAATTCTGATGAAACTTTTCCTTATCGATGGGCACGCCCTCATCTTTAAGATGTATTATGCCTTCCTCGGAAGGCCGATGGTAAATACGAAGGGGGTGGACACATCCATCCTTTTCGGGTTTACAAAATATCTGGTGGAACTTCTGGAAAGAGAACGTCCCACACACATTGCCGTGGCTTTCGACCCACCGGGCGGAACTTTCCGCAACAGACTGTACGAACAGTACAAGGCCAACAGGGCAGAGACTCCTCAGCTGGTAATAGATGCTCTGGAGCCGCTTACGTCCATAGTCCGGGCAATGAACATACCCGTACTTATGGTTCCCGGCTTTGAGGCCGACGATGTCATAGGCTCAATGGCCAAGAGGTGCGCGTCTGATTCTATGGACGTGTATATGGTAACTCCCGACAAGGATTACGGGCAGCTGGTGGACAAGCATATCTTCCAGTACCGGCCGGGAAAGTCCGGGGAGAACGAGATTCTGGGACCGCAGCAGATATGCGAGAAATGGGGGATAGAAAACACTGCCCAGGTAATAGATATCCTTACGATTTGCGGGGATGCGTCCGACAATGTTCCCGGAGTTCAGGGCGTGGGCCCGGTGGGAGCGTCAAAATTCCTTGCCAAATATCATTCGGTCGAGGGGATATATGAACATCTGGACGAACTTACCGCCCGCCAGAAAGAACTTTTCGAGGCTGCCGGGGACCATATCGCCCTCAGCAAGGAACTCGTTACAATAAAGACCGACATTCCGTTGGACGTTACCCTTGAGCAGATGTCGAACACGGTCTGCCTCAATACGCAGCTTGCGTCTCTGATAGACCTTTACGAATTCGGCTCGCTCAGAAGAAAACTTTCCGCTTTGTCGCCTTCGGGTGCGGATACCGTAGAACAAACCCCTGCGGTCTCCCGAAAGAAGGTGGAGTTCTCCAAGGTCAATCCCGAAGACCTGCCCGCCGCTGCCAGAATCGGAATCCGATACAACGGGGGAACTCTGTTCGTGGCATCGGGGGAAAAGGTCGCCAGCGGCCCTGCGGAAGCTTTCCGCGCTTTGCTGCAGGATTCGTCCGTAATTAAGGCGGGAGCTTCGCTGAAGGCGCAGGTCAATGCCCTGCACGCCCTTGGAATAGAACTCTCCGGACATCTGCAGGATGTGGAGATAATGCATTATCTGCTTAATCCCGAGCGCGGTCATTCCATCGAGCAACTCTGCAGCGCGTATCTTGGACTCGACCTTGCCCCTCAATCCCAAACCCTCTCATTGTTCGACGATGCCGAAACGGCCTCGGATTTCAGTCTGGAAGCAGCAGCAGTGTGCCCGTTGGCCGACATTCTGCTCTCCGAACTGGCACAGAAGGGGATGGAACGGTTGTACGACGATATCGAGGAACCCCTTATTCCGGTGCTTTGCCGGATGGAACAGGTGGGTGTAAACATAAATCTCGACGTTCTCAAGGACTTTACCGCCGGCTTGCGCAGTTCGATGCTGGAAAAAGAGGCGCTGGTCCGCGAACTTGCCGGTGAACCCGGGTTGAACGTTGCGTCTCCAAAACAGATAGGAGAGGTCATTTTCGAGAAACTCAAGCTCGATTCCAAGGCTCGGAAGCCTAAAACCGGCAACTGGCCCACCGACGAGCAGACTCTCAGCGAACTGTTCGACCGCAGTCCCATAATAGGGGCGATTCTGGATTACCGGGCCCTGAGGAAATTGCTATCGACCTACATCGAGCCCATCCCGGGGTATGTGAGCCCTCGGGATTCGAGAGTGCATACTACTTTCAACCAGGCACTTACAGCTACGGGAAGGCTCAGCAGCTCCAACCCCAACCTGCAGAATATACCCATCCGCACCGAGCAGGGACGTTCAATCAGAAGAGCTTTCGTACCGTCCTCTCCCGGGGATGTGATAATGTCGGCCGACTATTCCCAGATTGAACTTCGGATTATGGCGCACCTGTGCGCCGATGAGCACTTGTGTGCGGCTTTCCGCGACGGAATCGACGTGCACGCCGCTACGGCCGCCAAAATCTTCCATACCGGAATCGCCGACGTTACCCAGGAACAGCGACGGTCGGCAAAGACCGCGAACTTCGGAATAATGTACGGAATATCGGCCTTCGGGCTCGCACAGAGGCTGGGATGCTCCCGTTCGCAGGCCAAATCCCTGATCGACGGATACTTTGAATCCTTCCCCAGCATACGGTCCTTCATCGACACTACTTTGCAGAAGGCTCGCGCCGACGGTTATGTGCAGACTCTCTTCGGACGCCGGCGATATCTGCCCGACCTTACCTCCCACAACGCGCAGATCAGGGCCTTTGCGGAGAGGAATGCAGTTAACGCCCCTATCCAGGGGACTGCCGCCGACATAATCAAACTCGCAATGATAGGAGTGGACCGGGAACTCAGGAAGTCAGGCCTTAAGGCGCGTATGGTACTGCAGGTGCACGATGAACTTGTGCTGGAAGTACCATCGGAAGAAATAGACGCCGTAAAGGAGATACTCGTTTCTCAAATGCAGAACGTGGTGTCTCTGTCAGTACCTTTGACAGTGGAATGCAATTATGGAAAAGACTGGCTCGAAGCCCATTGATGAACTGGTTAGACTCGCGATGGCGGGAGACGGAACCGCATTCACGCAACTGTGGGATACCCATATTGTTGCGCTGCGCTCGTATATCAAGTCCACTTTCAGAAATCTGGACGACTTCTATATCGACGATATCTGTTCGCACAGTTTCGAAAAGGCCTTCAGAAGAATCGGGTCGTACGACCCTTCCCTAAGCCGGTTTTCTACCTGGCTCAAGTCCATTGCACATAACTCTGCCCTTGATATGCTGGAGCAGGAGAGCCGCGAAAGGCGCAGATACACTTATCTGGACGACGAAAGGGAACATCTGTCGGTGATTGATTCGGTTCCCGATGAACTGGATACCCCGCTGGACAGCATAATAAGGTCCGAGGACGAACAGCGGATCCGTATCTGCATCGAGGGCCTGCCGGAACTCTACCGCGAAATCGCCTCGAAACGTCTGGTGGAGGGTATGCAGTACAAGGAAATTGCCGAGGAGACCGGTTTGGAACTGAATACGGTAAGAACCCGCATACGCCGTGCCAAGGCGCTGATAGACAAAATGAAAGAAGACAATGGAGTATAGAGAGGAGGATTTCTCGAAAGCCGTTTCGATATGGCTCGAGTGGAATGAAAAAATAAACGTTATATCGCGTAAAGACATACAGGATATATTCTCGCACCATATCCTGCATTCCCTTGCAATAGCAAGATATATGGATATCTTTTACCCGGGAGTCCGGAACTCGGGGCTGTCGGTGCTCGACATCGGAACGGGCGGAGGATTCCCCGGCATTCCGCTGGCAATGGTCTCCCCCTGCGACAGATTCACCCTATGCGACAGCATTGGGAAGAAAATAAAGGTGGCTTCGGAGGTGGTGTCGGGGCTGGGGCTGGAAAATGCGAGTTGCATCAATTGCAGGGCCGAGAGTCTGGATGGCCCCTACGATTTTGTAGTATCCCGCGCCGTTACCTCTCTGGAAAATTTCTATCCTTGGGCAAAAGGGAAGTTCAACCATAGCATTTTGTACCTGAAAGGCGGGGAAATAGACCTTGAAATCGAGGCTTTAAGAAGAAAATTCAAGCTTGACAGGCAGAATATTCGCTGCTGGAGGATTTCCGAATGGCAGAATGACGATTATTTCAAAGAAAAATTTGTAATTGAGATTGGAAAAAATTACCTTTGCACTCCCTAAATGAATCAAAAAGTTTAAGATATGAAAAGAACATTCCAACCTTCAAGGCGCAAGAGAGTCAATAAGCACGGTTTCCGTGAGCGTATGAGCACTCCCAACGGACGTAGGGTCCTTGCAGCGCGTCGTGCACACGGACGCAAGAAACTCACAGTGTCTTCAGAAGACAGATTCTAATCCGCGATTCGGATTAAAAGAAAGGTTGGTCGCAGCAGGCCAGCCTTTTTTTGTTATATTTGCAGTGTATGAAATTTCCTTTGTTCATAGCCCTGAGGTATCTGCAGGCCAAAAAGTCGCATAACGTGATAAATATGATTTCGGCCGTAAGCGTGGCCGGAATGGCTATCGGTACTGCAGCTCTCATTACGATTCTGTCGGTGTTCAACGGGTTTTCGGATCTGGTGGACAAAACCCTCGGAGACCTGGACCCTGACTTGCTTGTAACGCCGCGCGAAGGAAAATTCTTCACCCCGTCGGAGAAAATGATTTCCGTTCTGGAACAGGACCCTGCCGTGCAAAGTGTTCTTCCTGTTCTTTCCGAGAATGTTTTTGTCTCTTATGCCGGAAGGCAAAGTGTTGCCCTGGCAAGGGGCGTGGGCGACGGATATGAGGCAGTCTCAGCTCTCGGGACTCATATCATAGAAGGGGAGTTGAAGTTACATTTCGGGGAACTGAAGCAGTGCTGCCTGGGCTCCTCACTTGCCCGTGAACTGGGCGCCCATCCTCAATTCTCCGACAGGTTGGAGGTGTATTACCCCAACCGTGAAGGTGGAATTTCGATGGCGGACCCGGTATCCTCTCTGAATGTGGCTACTGTCTTTCCAAGCGGTATTGCGGCTGTGAACTCCGAGACAGACCAGACCCTGCTTGTCCTTCCCATAGAGGTAATGAGGGAATTGTGTTCCTGTGCCGATGAGGTAACTGCCCTGGAAATACGGCTTTCCGACAAATCTCCGCGGGCAGTCCGTGCCCTCTCACGCAAGGTAGGGGAGGAGTTTGTCCTTCTGGACAGAGCGGCCCAGCATCCGGAAACCTACCGTATGATGAAATACGAGAAGCTGGCCGTCTTCCTCATTCTGCTGTTTGTAGTGATAATTATTTCCTTCAATATCTTCGGCTCGCTCACGATGCTTATCATAGAGAAGAAGGAGGATGCCCGTACGTTGAGTGCGCTTGGTGCCACCCCTTCCGTGATAAGGAGAATATTCGTGCTCGAGGGATGGCTTATTTCCCTGTCGGGACTTACGGCCGGGCTGGTCCTTGGAATAGGGTTATGCCTTGTACAACGCTGCTTTGGCGTTGTCAAAATGCCCGGAGGTTTTCTTATGGAGGCTTATCCGGTAATAATCAATCCTTTGGATATACTTGTTACCTGTGCAGGGGTTGCGCTAGTCGGATTGGCGGTGGCGCTGGCGGCCGTCAGGATTCCAGATCTCGGGAGAGTTCGGCCGGAATAATCGACTCCTGTCCGGCTACCATACGGGCCCCGGCTTTGATTCTGGCATTCGAACGCTTGGGGGAGAGTTTGAGATGCTCCAATTTATCGATTTTCCTTATTACAGACTGGTTGGATTCGCTCAGTTTCTTTCTGGATTCATCGTAGGCGGTTTTCGCTTTCTCCAGATGCTCTCCTACGTTTACAAAAGCCCCCATCCAGCTTTTAAGCTGACTCATAAGTTCCTCTGCCGTCTTATAGACCTCCGCTATGTTCTTCTGCTGGTCGTGCTGTCTCCAGCTGATGAGAATCATATTCAGCACTATCATAAGGGTCTGCTGGCTTACTATGAGCACCTTGGCGTCCTTTGCCCTCTGCCATAACAGAGGTTCTTCGTCCAGCATAAGCCTGAAGGCGTTCTCTATGGGAATGAACATTATGTTATAGTCTATTTTCCGCTGTCCGTCCCCGAGGTAGGAATTGTAATCCTTGAGCTTGAGTTCGTCGATGTGCCGGCTGACAGATTCGATATGCTGTTTTGCGAAAATCTTCCTTTGCGCGATGTCTTCGCAGTTGCAGTAGTTTATGAAGGCTGTCAGACTCACTTTGGAATCCACTATCACGTGGCTGTCATCCGGGTAGTGGATGATTACGTCGGGAATCATAGTCCTTCCGTTCTCGCTCTTTATTTCGTGTCCGGCTTCGTCGCACATAACGCTCTGAACGCTGAAGTGTACGCCCTCCTCGAGTCCGGAGCCCCGGAGCAGGTCGGTAAGCAGCATTTCTCCGAAATCCCCCTGCAGTTTGGAGTGCCCGGTCAGAGCGTTTGCAAGATTGCGGGCTTCATCCCCGACAGTTTTCGAGCGTTCCATCATCTGCTTTACCGCTTCCATCATTGCGGAACTGCGTTCTCCATCCTTTACCTGAGTCTCCCGCATAGTTTTGTCGAACCGGTCGAATTTGTCCTGAATGGGCTTCAGCAGTTCGGTGATTGATTCGGCGCTCTGCCGGCGAAGTCCGGCGCTGTTCTGCTCGCTAAGGTATTTGAAACTTTCCTCCATCTGCTTGCGCTGACTCTCGAATGTCTTCTCGCGCTCCTCGGAAATGGCCCGGTGAGCCTGCTCCTGCAGCTCGAGCCTGTTCTCCAGAACCTTCTTCTCACCTTCAAGCTGAGCGCGCAATTCGCGTTCTTTCATATATTTGTGTGAGAGCAGAACTACCGCAAACGCGAGCGCTGCAAGTCCTGCGATTGCGCCTATTGAAAGGAGAAGATTCATACGTTTTTATTTTTTAAGGAGTTCCTCTATGTGCTGGGCGTAGTCCAGAGTTGTATCCAATACGAAGTAAAGCTCCGGAACTATCCTGAGCTGGCTGGCAACCTTGTGCCCGAGTTCGCCGCGCAGCATTTTTACGTTGTCCTGGAGAATCTGCATTACGGCAGTTCCTTTCTCCGACGGGAAGATGCTCACGAAAACTTTGGCAAAGCTCAGATCGGGACTTACCCGCACTTCGCTCACTGTAACCATTGCTCCACCGAACACGGCCATCCCCTTGCTGCGTATGATTTCGGCAAGGTCTCTTTGCAACTCTCGGGCTACCTTGAGCTGTCGGGTGCTTGCTGGTTTGTCCATCTACTTGATTTTAATGATATAATAGTCTTTCTTGCCCTTTTGAGCGAGGATGTATTTTCCGTCGATGATGTCTTTCTCGCTCAACTCATAGGCAATGTCGGTAACCTTGTCCTTGTTGAGGCTGAAGCCGTTCCCCTGAATCATCTTCCGGGCTTCGCCCTTGGACGGGAAGATAGAGGTGTTTACTGCCAGTGCATCGAGGATTCCCAGCGGAAGGCTGCTGCGCTCAAGCTCGAACGTAGGTACTCCGTCAAAAATGTCCAGGAAGGTCTTCTCATCCAGTTCTCGCAACTGCTCCGACGTAGATTTTCCGAACAGCATCCCCGAAGCGGCGACGGCTTTCTCGTATTCCTGCTCGGAGTGAACCATAATTGTAACTTCCTTCGCAAGAAGTTTCTGCAAGCGTCTCTGACCCGGATCCTGACGGTGCTCCTCAATGGCGCTTTCGATGGTCTCGCGGTCCAGAAGCGTAAAAATCTTTATGTATTTCTCGGCATCGTCGTCACTCACGTTCAGCCAGAACTGGTAGAAACGGTAGGGAGATGTGCGCTCCGGGTCAAGCCAGATGTTTCCTTTCTCGGTCTTGCCGAATTTGCCTCCGTCGGCCTTTGTAATCAGAGGGCAGGTAAGGGCGTATGCCTCGCCTCCGTTGCGGCGGCGGATCATTTCGGTTCCGGTGGTAATGTTTCCCCACTGGTCGGCTCCGCCCAGTTGCAGCTTGACTCCATAATGCTCGTACAGATATACGAAATCATAGCCCTGCAGCAATTGGTAGGTGAATTCGGTGAATGACATTCCCTCGCGGGATTCGCTGCTCAGGCGTTTCTTCACCGAGTCCTTTGCCATCATATAATTGACGGTAATCATCTTGCCTATGTCCCGGGTGAAGTCTATGAAACTGTAGTCCTTCATCCAGTCATAATTGTTCACAAGCTCCGCTTTGTTTGGGGCGTCGCTGTTGAAATCCAGAAACTTGGAAAGCTGGGCCTTGATGCACTTTACGTTGTGCTCGAGAGTTTCGTTGTCCAGCAGATTCCTTTCCTGACTCTTCATCGACGGATCTCCGATCATTCCGGTGGCCCCGCCCACAAGAGCGTAAGGCTTGTTGCCGCAGGCCTGGAAGTGTTTGAGAATCATAATACTTACCAGATGACCGATATGCAGTGAATCACCCGTGGGGTCGATTCCGACATAAGCCGACACGGGGCCTTTCTTGAGTTCTTCCTCGGTTCCGGGAGTGATGTCGTGAATCATCCCTCTCCACTTTAGCTCCTCTACAAAATTTTTCATTTTCATTCTTCTTTAAAGCCTACAAATTTACTAAATTTGCATCGCAAACAAAAAATGAATTCTTAAAACTATAAAACAGATATGAGAAAGAAAATCGTTGCAGGAAACTGGAAAATGAACACCACCGTTCAGGAAGGTGTAGAACTCGCAAAGGCCGTAGCTGAAAAAGCTGCACAAACCCCCGAAAACGTAGGACTTATCATTGCTCCTCCCTTTACACACCTCTGTTGTGTAGCCAAGGCTGTCGAGGGCTCGAAGGTTCAGCTTTCGGCACAGAACTGTGCAGATCACACCAGCGGAGCATATACCGGAGAGGTTTCCGCTTCTATGCTCAAGTCCGTTGGTTGCCAGTGGACAATTCTCGGCCATTCTGAGCGTCGCCAGTATTACGGCGAGACAGACGAAAAACTCGTTGAGAAGACAAAGCTTGCGCTTGAGCAGGGACTGGGCGTCATTCTCTGTGTAGGCGAGAATCTCGACCAGAGAGAGGCCGGTGAGCATTTCAAGGTTTGCCAGGAGCAGATTAAGAATGTGCTTTACAACTTTACAGCACAGGATATGGCAAACATAATCGTTGCCTATGAGCCCGTATGGGCAATCGGAACCGGCAAAACAGCGACTGCCGAACAGGCTGAAGAAATCCACGCCTGCATCCGCCAGACTCTTGCAGAAAAATTCGGCGCACAGGTGGCAGAGGATACTACGATTCTTTACGGTGGCAGCTGCAAGCCTTCAAATGCAAAGGAACTGTTTGCTCAGAAAGACATCGACGGTGGTCTTATCGGTGGCGCCGCTCTCAAGGCCGACGACTTCATTGCCATCGCAATGTCCTATTAAAAATGCCTATCGGATAATCTGGATGCAGGCCTCGATTTGCTGGCCGGCGTTCCAGAGCCATATCTTATCGTCCTTGATTTTTACAACGTCAAGGACGATATTGTTTTTTGACCGCAGGCTTCCCAAACTTGCAGTCCATTCCAAGTCGGCTACAACCTGCTGTCCGGTACCGTCGGGTATCTGGCTTAGACCTACTGAGTAGAAACTGTCTCCGTTGTCGGAGCTTACGACAAACTCATTGTTCTGGGAATCAAAGTATTTCTGGCAGTTTATCGGGTCGTAGTTCAGAATGCTCCGGCCGTTTACCAGAAACTGAACGTTTTCGGATTCGATGAAAGGAGCTGTGGGCTCCGTATTAACGCAGGAGCACATAAGGCCACACAGCAGCAATATTGGAAACAGCCTTTTCATAGTACCTTCAACTCTTTGACAATTGTAATGGCGGAGGTTTTCCCACGGTATATCCGAGCCTTCAGAACAAAGCTCTTTTCAACGGGAATTTTCCCGTCGGAACCGGGTATCAGAATTTCTTCGTCGGCATACCAATATATTTTTTCTCCTGGAGCGTTCTCCAGACGCAGAGGAATCCTGCTGCCGGCTTTTATATAGCCTTGTCTGTATTTAGGAAAGTTGTCGGTAAGAATTCTGGGTCGGGAATGAGCGCTGAAACTTCGGGTGGTGAAGGTCTGTTTCCTCGAGAAACCATTGGAATCCGTTATTGTTACGGTGTGGCGTGTTCCGGGTTCAAGACCTTCAATCAAATAAGAATAGGTGGAATCCTGCAATGGCAGAACCAGGGGAGAAACAACGGTTGAGTCCAGTTTTATGCTGCATCTTCTATTCTCTCTGCAGGTCCAGTGCAGGATTACGGCATCCTGATAGATTTCCGGTTCTTCAATCTCTATGGATTCCGTTCCTATTGCAATGTCGATTCCTCCTGAAATTCCGTTCGATATACGGTTTATCGACAGCCCCAGACTCCCGGAATACCAACTTCTTAAGGCCGGTTCAGTGTAAGGCCCCAGGGATTGGCCTCCTGCGGGGAAGAATATGTCCGGTATTTCATCTTCCCGAATCTGGCGGTTCCGGAGTATCCTGTCAGTTTTTCCCGAGGCTTCTACGAGGTCTATGCATTGGTGGGCGGGAAAAATGTTGGTCAGATTATAATCCCACAGTTTTTCGGCGCTGCAGTCGACGCCTTTGTATTCTCCGACTGTGCGGTTTGTTCGGTCAATGTGGTAGACAAGCAAACCCTCTCCTCCGATGAATCTGTCCCATCCGCTTTTGCTTCGGCATTCAAACAGGAATAATTCTCCTTCTTCGGGGCAGTCGAGTTTTGCGTAGGCTCCTTTCTCGCCGATGGGGGAGAGGCGGACGGTTCCGGGGGACAGGTCAGTTTCGGCTTTGATTCCTAAAAGATATCGCTCCACTGCGTTGAGTGATGGAGGAGTGCGTCCGCCGTTATTTTTCCATCCCCCGTCCATTAAGGAGGTGAACCCCCATAGGGCTGCGCTGTAATAGGCTTTTTCTGCCGGAATGTAACTGTCGTAGAAGTCGGGGAGTCCGAAGGTGTGCAGGGTTTCGTGGCAGAATCTTCCTATGCCCGAAAGCTTTTCGTCATCGCCGAGTTCGGAGGTGCAGGCGAAAACGTCTATTGTTTTGTTGTCCAGCTTGAGGGTTTTCCCCAAGTCTTTCAGGGACCAGCATTGGGACCACAGGCATTCCGAGGGAGCGCCCAATGCTTCGTCCCCGCCCGCGTATATCATTATTAGGTGTTGTACCCGACCAGTGCTGTCGTTGTCGAAGATGGAAAAATCAAGTGCCTCGTCCAAGCTTATGCAAGCATCCCGAACCATTTCGTCCGGCCTGCTGTCAAGGCCAAGGGAATTGTTGGCTCCGTAATAGGCGCGTTTTTCCGGCAGACTTACAATTGGGGCGAGGTGAAAATCAAGCTTGAACGAAGCGCCCACCTGATCGTTGAAGTATTCGGAAACGCTTCCCGTTGCCCCTTCAAACGAAAAATTGTCGGCATTCAGAAACGCTTCCAGTTCGTTTGACGTGTAGGTGAAGGCAACGTCTTTGAATTCAACCGGGATAACCAGAACCTTGCGCTCCTTTGGGGCAGCATTGACAAGGGAAGGAAGGAGAATTCCAACCCATAAGATAAATAGGGAGAGAAGCCGGTTCGGAGTAGTCACAGATACAAATTTAATATCTGTTTTGGAATAAAGCAAAGGGCCGTTGACCTCACGGCCGTCGACCCTTAGACGTGTACTAAAACCTAAACCTGCAATGTAGATGCAGTTCGGTTTAAAAACGTTGCATCAAATTTTGAGAAATTTCAAAATTATTTGCTTTCAGCTACAGAAACCTTGCGGAACTCCTTGAGGTCTTTCATAAGCTCAAGAGCAGCTTTGCGTGCACGAGCGCCGGCAGCTTTGTTACCTTTAACAACCTGAGCCTCAGCGTTTGTCTTGAAAAGCTCGATGTTCGCATTGATTTTGTTTACAAGTTCTTTCATGATTTTAGTATTAAATTGTTAATAAAAAGAAATTTTCGCCTTTACGGTTTGCAAGTTATATTTTTTTTATTTTTTATCCAAATTTTTGGATGAAAAACGAAAGATAATACTAATTATTCGGCCTTCTGCCTGACATTCAACTCGTTCATAGCCCTGTCGGCCCCTTCGAAAGCCCAGGTTTGGATGCCTTTGATTACACGAAGGGCTATGGGGTCGATCTGTTCTTTTTCCTGCGGAGTGAGTTCTCCTACAACGAAATCTATCTGGTTTCCTTTTTCGAAATCATTGCCGATTCCAATCCTGATTCTTGCGAAATCCTGGGTTCCTATGGTCTCGATGATGTTCTTGAGCCCGTTGTGCCCTCCGTCGCTGCCTTTCTTTCTCAGGCGTACGGTGCCGAATCCCAGATTAAGGTCATCGCATATGACCAGAAGATTCTGTTCGGTTATCGGCAATTTGCCAAGCCAGTAGCGGATGGCATTGCCGCTCAGGTTCATATACGTTGATGGCTTCAGAAGATAGAATTCCCGTCCTTTGATGCGCAGAACCGCCAGGTCACCGTAGCGGCGGGACTCAAAAACAGTATCGGATGCCTTAGCCCAGGCATCCAATACCATAAATCCCAGATTGTGCCTTGTCGAAGCATATTCGGGGCCAATGTTGCCCAATCCTGCTATGAGGTAGCTTCCCGGCATCTTATGCTGGCTTATTATTCTGCACCCTCACCTTCGCTGGCGGCAACGCTGTTACGTGTAGAGCTTACGCTGCATATAACGGCATCCTTGTCGGTGACGATGGTGATTCCTTCGTATTTGAGGTTTCCGGCCTTGATCTTCTTGTCGAGCTTAAGGTTGGTGATGTCCACCTTGAGGTCGTCGGGAAGATTTGCCATTGTAGCGCAGACCTTGATTGAGCGGGCCTTCTGTGAGAACTTACCACCCTGCTGAACACCGATTGAATGTCCGGTGATAACGATGGGAACGTCAATCTTGATGGGCTTAACCTCGTCAACTGCAAGGAAATCCACGTGGAGACAGTTGTCCTTTACGGGGTGGAACTGGAGTTCGTGAAGAACTGCGGTATATTTCTGACCGTCCAGATTGAGATCTACAATGTGTGAATAAGGAGTGAACAGGAGCCCGTTGAGGTCCTTCTCGCTTACTGTAAAGATAACGTTGTCGGTGTTTCCGCCATAAAGATTGCAGGGAACGAGACCCTGTCTGCGGAACGCTTTGATTGTGGCCTTGTTTCCAACTTCGCGGATCTGGCCTTTGAGTTCAAAATGCTGCATTTCTGAATTGTTTAAAATGTGTTACTCAAGTCCGGAGCTGGCCGGACTCCCATTGCACCAAAACCAAACGGTTTTAAAATGCGCGGCAAAGATAGGAAAATTCTATGAATTAACAAGTTATTTTACGTAATCGGTATCCTTGTTCCATTTAAGTTCCCGGTAAAAATCGTCGAATTCCTTTAGACCGCAGTTCTGCAGGTACATTCCCAGCCCGCAGAACCGTTCGAATTCGAACCCCCCTGAATAGATGAGGAAACTGTCGGTGTGGTCTTTGAAAATCACGCATCGGCCAATCGCTTTGGACAGTTCGTCGAAATCGGAGGAGTCAAAACCAGCCTGTCTGGCAATGTCTTCCATATCGAAATACCAATTGTGGTCCGATTCGTTGTCCGGGCGGAAGAACCTCTGTATCGTCTTTGAGTCCACTTCCTGAAGGTTGCTGCGGTATTGGGTAAAAAGTTTGCGGCACAGCATTGCAAGTTCTCCAAGTTCGGAGGTCTTTACAAGGCAGATGCAGGCCGAACAGTCGTCTCCTCTTTTCTCTTTATAATGGGCTATATAGTCTTTGCATACTTCAGATGGCGACGGTGTCTGCGGTGCCAGAAGCCTGTTCGCAATCTTGATATAGTCGAATCCGTCGGTGAGTACTTCAGTGGCTGACGCCCCAACATAGTCGGAGACATCCTTCAGTTCATAAACGCTTTCGATGTTCCCCATAAGGCAGGCATCGAAAAGCATATAGTCCAGATGGAATGGAATGCCGTGAGGCAGGTCTGTGATGTCCATCTCGGTTTTTTCGCGTTCATCTGCCCCGAATGACTTGAGCCATGCGGTGTGAGTGTTGAACTTCCCTGCAGGAATCCATCCGGTGCCGTGGGAAGAAAGGATCATTCCATAGTGTTCCGAAGGGAATTTTTCTTTTACCTTGAGCAGGAGATCCCGCATTACTGCAGGGTCTGTGAGCACGGCTTTGCTGTCTTCGTAAAATGTTGTGTCCCTGAGAACCTTCCCGCTCCGGTCCCGGTATATGTTGAGTATGAACGGCGCTTCGGGAGACCTGAAATGCCCTATGACAACCAGCGCCTGGTGTGAATCGCTGTAAGGTACATATGCGCCGGCCTCCGTGTCGCACAGGTCGATGATGTCGGACCTGAGGTCCCAGTTGAGGCTGTTGTTCCCGGCCGAATACAGAATGCAGACCCGGTCATAACCCCTGTTGCGGCAGTTGTCACAGGACCAGACCAGCAGACAGATGGAAAATATCAGTAATAATCTGTTTTTCATAACGGGAGCAAATTTAGTCAATTCTTTTTAATCGTCTCGGATGATGCTGTAAAATCGATGCCTGCCAGGTACGGCTGTCGATGTGGGTGTAGATTTCGGTTGTGAGAATGTTTTCGTGGCCCAGCATCTCCTGTACAACTCTCAGATCGGCTCCGTTCTCTATGAGATGCGTTGCGAATGAGTGCCTGAAAGTGTGCGGAGATATTTCTTTCGTCACTCCTGCCGCAAGCGCGTATTTCTTGACCAGGCTGAATACCGATATCCGGCTCAACGGCTTGCCGAACCTGTTCAGGAAAGTAAAGTCATCCCATTGCGGAGCGGCTGCCGCCGGTCGTACCCCGAGCCAGTTACTGATTGCCTCGCCGGTAACCGGAGCGAACGGCACGAGCCTCTCTTTGTTGCCTTTGCCGATGATCCGGAGGAAAGTATCTTCCATATAGATATTTGAAATCCTGAGACTGCAAAGTTCCGACACCCTGAGTCCGCATCCGTACAGTACCTCAAGTATCGCCCTGTCTCTCAGGCTCATTTCTCCTTTGTCCGGCACACTTTCGAGAATGGCGCTTACTTCCTCGACCGAGAGTACGGCCGGAAGATATTTCCCGAGTTTCGGAGCCTCCACTTTGTCGCAGGGGTTCCGGGAAACTTCTCCTTCCAGAATCATCCAATCGTAGAACGAACGCATCGAGCTCAGGATTCTTGCCTGTGAGCGCTTGGAAAGCAGATTGCTCCGGCTTTCGAAGTATCTTATGATATCCTCCGGTCCGGCCTGTGCCGCCGGAATCCTGCACTGCTCCAGGAAATCCCGCACGTCGGAACAGTAGGCCCCTACCGTATTCGGGGACATCTTCCTCTCTATCCGGAGGTAATACGAATAATCCTTGAGCAAACGTTCCATAGCTGCAAATTTCTTAAAAAACATTGGAATTCGAAAACAAAATCCGGGGTTGTATTTGCGGGCTTACTCCCCGGCAGGCGGGCTAATCCTGCAGCGCATGAGAGCATCGGCCTGTTCCTGCGAGAGAATTCCTGCGCGTTGCAGGGCCGGTACCGAGAGGCAGTCGGCCGGAGTATTCTCTCGAAACAGTACGATTGCGGCGGCAGTACGGTAGTTTCTTATATGCGGATGGCGCCGTAGCCCGTTTTCGTCCATCTGCCATAACCCGAACGGTTCCGGCGGACTGCAGAAAATCAGGGGACGGATGCGTTGCAGCCGGTCTTCGCCGAAGTTGTAAATCTCCAACAATTGCTCCGCGCAGGAATATCCACCGAGTTCATCGCGGTACCTTACCATCCGCGAAGCGAAATACGGACCTATTCCCGGGAGATTGTCGAAGGCCGCCGAGTCGGCCAGATTGAGGTCCAGCAGGGGAATGTCGATGTAATCTTTCAAGCGCTCGTAAACCGAATCCGACACGACGAAACTTTTGGAAAAATCTTCTTTGCTGTGAAAGCGGCCGCCTTTATTCCTGTAATTTTCGATGGCCTGCGCCTGCTTCTTCGAGAATCCCAGTTCCTGCAGCTCTTCTGTGCTCGCTTCGTTGGGGTTGAAACGGAAACTGCGGACTTTGCGGGTAGCCTCACGCACCTCAGTTACAAGCGGAGAGTGTCGGGATTCCTTTCTCTCAGTGCGTGTTTCGCCCGACGGCCCCGGATTGTCTGCAGTATGCCCTTCCGGAGGGCCGGTATATACGAAAACAGTGTCCGGTCTGTCCCGGCCGGCTTCTATCTCCAGCACGGCCGCCCTGTGTATGAACAGCGCCAGCTGGTATCCCGTAATCATAAATGCAATGCAGATTACTCCGAAACGGAGTGAAGTCGGAATCCTGTTATTCTTCTGCGGTGTCTGTTTCTCCCTCTCCATTCTCTCTCTCCTCAGTTCTGTATTTGTTGCGGTGAGGCCCGTGCCCGGTGTCCTCTTTTCCCGCTACTGTTATTACTATCTCGCCTTTAGGCTCTTCGGCTTGGAAATGCTCCAGAACCGTTGCCAGGCTGCCGCGGAAATGCTCTTCGTGCACTTTGGAAATTTCGCGGCTGACGCAGCACTGCCTCTGATGGCCGAATGTCTCGCAGAATTGCTCCAGGGTTTTGCAGAGCCTGCGCGGAGACTCGTAGAAGACCATCGTGCGTTTTTCTTCACGCAGGGCCTCCAGACAGGTACTGCGGCCTTTTTTCTGTGGAAGAAACCCTTCGAAACAGAATTTGTCGCAAGGCAGGGCGCTGGAAACCAGGGCCGGGATGCAGGCGGTGGGCCCGGGCAGGGTCTGGACTTCTATCCCGACCTCTGCACAACTGCGGGCAAGCAGGAATCCGGGATCGGAAATCCCCGGAGTGCCGGCATCGCTTACAAGGGCTACCGTGCGCCCATCGGCAATCTTCTCCCTTATTAGTTCGACGTTCTGGTGTTCGTTGAATTTATGGTGCGAGACCAGCCGGGCGTGAATGTCGTAGTGCGACAAGAGTACGGCGGTGGTTCTGGTATCCTCGGCCAGCACCAAATCGGCCTCCTTCAGGACTTTGAGAGCCCTGAGGGTTATGTCTTCGAGATTCCCCACCGGGGTGGGCACTATGTAGAGCTTTCCGGCCATTATCTCAGTTTGCGGCGTACGGCCATCATAAATTTATAGACGATGTCGGAATCCAGTTTCCAATGTCCGAAATGCTCCCTTACGTAGCTCTCTGCCTCTGAAAATGCGGTCATTGCGTTCAAGGCTGCAATTGTGTCCATAAACAGCCGTGCATCCTCTTTGAAAAGTGTGTTGATGAAGATGCTGCGTTCCTTCAGGGCTATTGCGCTCAGAATATCCTGCACTTCCGAAGCGGGAGCGTCCAGCTGCCACCGTCTCTTGATTTCCGGTTCAACGGATTTTTCAGTTGCCGCTGCCGGCTCGTCTGCGGCAATGCCGAGTTCTTCCTTGCGCTTGGGGATGACAAAGGAAATTTCGTCGTCCAGAAGAATGTCGAACGGCTGGTCTGTCTGAATGCCGGCTCCTTCGCCGTCGATGTCGCTTATCCTCCGCTCAAGCTCGGCAGCCTTCTTTTTAAGCTCGTCAAGCTCTGTGCGGATCTGTTCCAAAATTTCGTTACCGGTCTTTTCCATACGGCAATTATTCTTTATATTTGCATACGTCAACCTACAAATGTAATCAAATGTTCGCAGAAAACCACAAAAAAAGAGGCTGCATAGAAGTGGTGTGCGGCTCAATGTTTTCGGGAAAGACAGAGGAACTCATACGCAGGCTCCGCCGTGCCCAGTTTGCCAATCAGAAGATAGAGATATTCAAGCCGGTGGTGGACAACCGCTATTCCGACGTGGAAGTGGTGTCGCACGATTCGCACAGTATAAAGTCCAAGCCCATAGGAAGCCCCTCTGAAATGCTCTCGGTGGATTCCGAAACCGACGTTGTGGGTATCGATGAAGCTCAGTTTTTTGATGACTCCCTTGTGGATGTCTGCCAGATATTGGCAAACAGAGGGGTGCGAGTGATCGTTGCCGGGCTCGATACCGATTACCTTGGCCAGCCGTTCGGTCCTATGCCTCGCCTGATGGCGGTTGCCGAGGATGTGCAGAAGGTGCACGCAATATGTGTGAAGTGCGGGAACCTGGCCAATCATTCCCATCGTCTGAGCAAGAGCAAGGACCTGGTGGTGCTGGGCGAAAAGGATGTTTATGAACCGCTGTGCCGCGAATGTTTCAATAAGGCCAGAAAGAAAGAGCAATAGAGAATCTGAAAAACATATTTGCCCGAAACTGTAAAGTGTGCCGCATTACCAAACCGGTTGCGGCACAGTTTCTTGATGTGCATCACCGTTATGGTAACGCTTCGTGCCGGTACTGCTACGGGATGTTTACTTTGCGTCGGACAGGAGCGGGGGAGGCGGGCCTGGAACCGGGAACTCTGGTTGCGGTTTCGCAGTTTTCGTCGGCCCGCAGGATGCGCGACGGGAGCCGGTCCTGCGAATGGGTGAGGTATGCCTCGCTGTCGGGTTACCGGGTGCAGGGAGGAATGGGCAAGATGCTCGATTTTTTTATCGGGGACGTTCATCCCGACGACATTATGACTTATGCCGATCCCGGCTCCTCCGATGGGGGAGAGGTGTATAAAAAATTGGGTTTCAAGTCCGAAGGCATGGTCTCGAAGCCCGATTTCGTATGTGAGAAATTCCGTTTTTCGAAACAGAAGGAATGAGCCTTCGGGATTTTACCGAAGGTTTGGACAATACGCCGCTTCGCGTGCCCGCGGCTACTCCGTCCGCTGCATCAAAGGCTCAAGAACGGTCAAACCCCAAGAACCACGGCCGGTGATATGCCGAGATTCCGGCAACATCCTTTTGAGACAGCCCCTGCTCAAACATACGCTCTTTGAGACATTCCTGTAAAGTGGGGGGTCCCAAGTCGAAATGTTCATCAGAGTAATCGGCTACAAGATTGGAAAGAAGGCAATTAACCGCAGCGGTTCTTTCGTAATAATTCTCGCCCGCACTTTGCCTGCAGATGACTCCAGGGTATTTTGAGGGGGTCGTACACAACACCCCCTCACCGAAGCCCTTCCAGGGTCCTCTGTTGTGGACGGGGCTTTTGGCAGAACCGAGTAACACGCCGTTTTGGGAAAGTGCCGCCGGGGGGGGCGGCGCTTCTGTGGCG
>JAGHTF010000061.1 GCA_018065485.1 Candidatus Cryptobacteroides fimicaballi
AATACAACATATTTACGCCTCTGCCAAACAGCAGGGACCGTTTCAATTTGAAGAATCCGAGTTCTCGACGTTCCAGCACTTTGTGGGCACCTTACTGTCATCCAAATACCCGATTCTGTTTTACCGGAGGTTCTGGCGTAAAAATCCGTGGGGGATTTTTGCGGAACAGAGGTTTGCAACTTTTCATTTGTGCAGCTCGCAGACTACAGGCCGGTGGTCGGAAGCTACGACGGCTTCGGGGACAAAGCAGGCCCTGGGCTTGAATGCCTGCCCTGCGGCCTTGTAGCGGGCAATGTAGTCTATGGTGCGGTCCGGGTTGTCCGAGGGGAACGTGAAAGTCTCTGTGCCGGATATGAAATCGAAGTGCTCCTCCATTGCGGCTATGAATTCCGAATCCGGTCTGGCGTTGAAATCTCCGGCAATGAAGATGTCCTTGGTGCTGTCGAGCTTTGTCATTTCCTCCAGAATAATGCCCAGCGACGCCATCCGGTCCTCAGCGGTGAGGGAAAGGTGGGTGCAGCAGTAGTAGTACGAGCCGAACTCTGCAATGAGCAGGGCCCGCTGTTCTTCCCGGCCGGGAAGGGCTACGCTCCTTACGGACAGGGGAGTTTCCCGGCTCAGAAGTCCGATTCCGTATTTCCCTCCGCCAAACTCTATGGCCGGAGCGAATGTCCAGTGGAAACCGGCGCCTTTGGAAATCTGCTGCAGCGCATTGAATCCCTTGCTTCGGGTTGTGCAGCTGTCAACCTCCTGAATTGCGACAACATCCGGGGCAAGGTCGGCTATCACCGAAGCAACCCTGCGGTAATTCGTGACCCGGTCCATTCCTATGGCGTTGCGGACGTTATAGCTCATCAGCCTAAGGTCGCAGTCCTTCTTTGCAGGGAGCTTCTTCACTATCGGAGAAAGCTGCTTCATCAACGCCGCTTCCATAACTTTATAGCCTTCCAGCGTCGGATGAACTCCGTCTTTGGTGTAGGGCGGCAGCATGCCGTTGAGATTCTCATCTGTGGTGTCGGCCAGAGGCGTGAACAAATCCACGAACTCTATCCGGTGCTTACGGGCGTAATCCCTGAGCATCGCGTTCAGAACGGGAATGTCCCGGTCCGGGAATACTTCGCCCGGCTTTCTCCAGTAGATGGTCTTTGCGGGAATGAGCGAACACAGCACCGGAGTAACCTTGTTCGCCTTCGCAATCTCGCAGATGGATGCTATGTGTCCTGCAATGTTTTCCAGGGAGATGGGGCCGGCGTTCCGGGCAATGTCGTTTGCCCCTATGAGAATTACAACCAC
This sequence comes from Candidatus Cryptobacteroides fimicaballi, assembly GCA_018065485.1. Taxonomy (GTDB): domain Bacteria; phylum Bacteroidota; class Bacteroidia; order Bacteroidales; family UBA932; genus Cryptobacteroides; species Cryptobacteroides fimicaballi. The sequence goes on from JAGHTF010000061.1 coordinate 1,294, forward strand.
ATTTCCGCCGGTTGCAACAACCTCTTCCCGGAAGCGCAACAGGGCGTGCGCCGACGTCTGCCCGCTGATTCCGCGGGAAATGAACCCGTTGTCGAAGAAGAAATCGGGATGGGTTTCTATCCACAGCTGGGTAATCGAATCCCCGAGGAAGATGACCTTGGGAATGTCCCGCTGCGCCAGAACGCTGGTAGCATCTTCATAAAAGGCGCGGTTCTGCCAGTCCTGGGCAAAAGCCGGAGAAGCGCCCGACGCTACCGACAGAAAAAGAATAAGAATTGGAACAGATAGTTTCAGTTTCATACAAGGTTTGCTTTTGATTCCGCTAAGATAGTCAATTGCTTGATTTTATCCCTGTCAATCCGTATTTTTGTACGATAAAAAACAAAATAGGATATGTATTCGTTTATCATCAGCCTGGTGGCGCTTGTCCTCGGCTACTTTATCTACGGACGCTTCATTGACAGGATATTCGGGCCTGACAAAAACCGCGAAACTCCGGCATTCCGCAAGACCGACGGCGTGGATTATGTGCCTATGCCCGCGTGGAAGGTGTATATGATACAGTTCCTCAATATCGCCGGAACAGGTCCCATTTTCGGTGCCATTATGGGCGCCAAGTTCGGTCCTTCCTGCTATTTGTGGATTGTGCTGGGTTCTATCTTTGCCGGAGCGGTGCACGATTATTTCTGCGGAATGCTTTCGGTAAAGCACGGCGGCGCCTCCCTTCCGGACGTTATGGGAATTTATCTGGGCAAGAACGGAAAGACCGTAATGCTCGTCTTTTCCCTGATTCTTCTGCTGCTTGTAGGTGTGGTTTTCGTTTACAGTCCTGCGCTAATACTTGGCGACATCGCCGGTTTTATGTCAACCCCAAAATCATCCATTATGATGTGGGTGGCAATAGTGTTCGCCTATTATATTATAGCTACACTTGTGCCGGTCGACAAACTTATCGGCCGCGTATATCCGTTGTTTGCTTTCGCTCTGCTGTTTATGGCAGTGGCTCTGTGTGTGTGCCTGTTTGTGAAATGGCCTGCTATTCCCGAATTATGGGATGGCCTTGGGAACAGGGGCCCGTCAGTCGGGCTTGAAGGGCAGAGTATTTTCCCTTGTCTTTTCATTACCGTTGCCTGCGGGGCGCTGAGCGGTTTCCATTCTACGCAGAGCCCCATTATGGCCCGTTGCATAAGGAACGAGAGCAACGGCCGCCAGATATTCTACGGTGCAATGATTACTGAGGGTATCGTTGCTCTTGTGTGGGCCGCAGTTTCTTCCTATTTCTTCTTCGATGGAGGAAAGGAGGCCGTGGGCGCCGTTTCGGGACAGGCTCCGGAGGTTGTGAATTCTGTCGCCAAATCGTGGCTCGGAGTTGTGGGAGGAATCCTTGCTATCCTCGGAGTCGTAGCGGCTCCGATCACCAGCGGAGATACCGCTTTCCGCAGCGCCAGGCTCATCATTGCCGATTTCCTTCATCTGGAGCAGAAGCAGAAACGCAACAGACTTATCCTGGCCATCCCCATCTTCGGAGCCGCATCGCTGCTGCTTTGGTACAACATTGCCGACGAAAACGGCTTCAACGTTATCTGGAGGTATTTCGGCCTTGCAAATCAGGCTCTGGCCAGTGCGTCCCTGTGGATGATAACCGCCTTCCTGTGCGGACATCATCCGCATAAAGCCTACTATCTTGTAACGCTGCTTCCGGCCTGCTTTATGACAGCGGTGTGCGTGACTTTTGCCTGCGTCGACAAGATCGGCCTCGGACTTCCTTCCGGGCTGATACCCTGGATTGCGGTAGCGACTTTCCTTATCTGTATCGTGGTCTTCTTTGCAGTAAGAAAGAAAAAAGAACACGTGTAAAACGGCGTTTTTAGAAATGGCTGGCAATCAGCGGGTTATGAAAATCCCTTCCGTCAAACCACGGAAGGGATTTTTGGAAATTATTGAGTGTAAAGCACTTCCGAAAGCCACAACGGCTCCGGTGCGTGCAATAGCCTATTTGACCTCGGCGCGTGCCATAGCCTCTTCGAAATCGGGAGTGCCCTTCCAAACCTCGTGGGTGTAAGGGTTGATTCCCTGTGCCTTTGCGCGTTTGATGATCCAGGCCAGAACTGCAACGTTGGCAATAAGTGCCGCAATGGCAACGATGCCCTGTGCAACGGGTGTTCCGAGTGCAGGCTCAACTGCGGGATTTGACAAATCAAGCGCAATTGTATTCTTGGCATACTCGGTTCCGTAAATGACGGGCAGGGTAGAGAATTTGGTGCCAACCTGGAACAGAGGTACAACCTGAGCGAACATACACCAGATTGCCAGAGTGTTTGCACGGTTCTGAATCCAGCCACCCTTGTTCCACAGCAGGGCTGCGAATGTAGGAGCTGCCAGAAGAGCAAGACCGCAATACCAGGAGTGGGTGGGAAGATTAAGGTATGTATAGGTGAAGTTCCAGATGTCGTATGCTACGATGAAAGCCATGGTCATATCGGGCCACAGCATATCCTGATGGTTCTTGTCCTTGGAACTGTAGATGCCCCACCAGCCGGTCATACAGGCAATGTTGAGGATACCTGCGATACCGTTGAGCCAGTTCCACCATCCGCCGTAGAGCCACACGCCTTCGGTGGAATACCACCATCCGCCGGTGAATCCGCCCTTGATGGCCGATTCGAAATCGGAACCTACGGCAATCAGAATGTTAAGGCCTACGATGAGGAAAGGGAAGGGCTTGAACCATTCCTTTGCCCCGATGCCCCATTTGTACTTGAGCATCATAAAGCCGATACATCCTGCGGTAGCCGCATACAGTTTTGCATAATGGAACCATCCGTTCATATAAACGTGAGTCGGATTGTTCAGCGCCCATTCGGCTCCACAGGCTGCGCCTACGGCAATGGAAATGAAATAAACGGTGAGTGCCAGGGGCAGGGCCAGGAAGAAGAAAATTCCGCCGGCCTTGGTGCGGCGGGCAATCTCATTGGTGACAATGAGGCCTACGAATACCAGCACCCATCCGAGCAACTGATACAGGGAGAAATCTCCGTAAAGATGAAATAACATAAAATATTGTTTTGGTTGATAAAAGTTTTAGTGCCGTTAAAGCGTTGTAAAGTACGAAGAATTTTGCTATTTTGCCAAAATAAACAACATAATTGATTATGCCAGCTATATCCGACAAGTTTGTTCCTGCCCACAAGGGAGACAGGAATCCCAACAGGAAACTTCTCAAATTCGTTAGAAAGGTAACCGACCGTGTCCCCGGAAAAATCAAGGGAATTACAACCGACGACCCGGAATACTGGGGCCTTGCCTGTATTTTTGAGGATGAAATGGATCCTGCTACCAGAGAAGCGGCTCTGGACCTGCTCCTGGACGTGGTGTCAAAGAAGTTTATGCGCGTGCGCGAGCGCCGTCCGTATAAGATGCTTGTGGAGTGGAACCACAAAAAGCATTATACTCAGACCGATGAGGAGTTCGATGCCTTGCTGGACAAACTCGCATATTTCGGGATGCTGGAATATGACTATGGCGACAAATACACCAAGGACGGCCCTGTAAAGGGTACGACTTACAATAGGGAAGACCGGGAATATTGGGTTCCGCTGTTCGTCCCCGGTTCTGCCGAGTACACGAATATGAACACCGAGCTGATGGACCGCCACCCCGAACTGGCGATGTTCTTCGAGCGTATGACATTCCTTCCGCTGGAGAAAATCACTCCTATGGTACCCCTCGGAGGCGCTGGTATAGGTATGCACGTAATTCCGGTGGAGAAGGCCATAACAATGGAAAGCGGGTCTGTCGATATCGAGCATATATCATATTGGCTGAAACGTTATGAGGGGCACATAGGCGCATCCATCTGCTCGTGCCGTTACGGACGTAAGAAACTGGATGAAGGTTGTGCCGACGATTTCCACGACTGGTGCATTGCAGTAGGCGATATGGCTGATTACTGCCGGGAGACCGGCCGAGGCCGTGACGTTACATACGAGGAGGCTATGGAGATTCTGAAGAGGGCAGAGGACAACGGCTACGTACACCAGATAACGAATATCGACGGAGAAGGCAAAATTTTCGCCATCTGCAACTGTAATGTAAAGATATGTAATGCTTTGCGTACATCGCAGCTCTTCAATACCCCCAATCTTTCCCGCAGTGCTTACGTAGCAAAGGTTGAAAAGGAAAAATGTGTGGCCTGCGGCCGATGTGTGGAATACTGCCCGGCCGGAGCCGTCAAACTGGGTCAGAAGCTGTGCACGGTCAAGGGAGAAATACAGTATCCCAAACACGAATTGCCCGACGACCACAAATGGGGCGTCGATAAATGGGACGAGGATTACCGCGACAAGAACCGCATAAACTGCTATCCCACCGGAACTGCCCCCTGCAAGACCGCCTGCCCCGCCCATATTGCAGTTCAGGGTTATTTGAAGAAGGCTGCGGAAGGGAAATACAAAGAGGCTCTGGAACTCATCAAACGGGAGAACCCGTTCCCGGCCGTGTGCGGGCGTATCTGTAACCGGAGGTGCGAAGATGCCTGTACGCGCGGCACCATAGACAAACCAATCGCCATAGACGCAGTCAAGAAGTTCATTGCCGAGCAGGATCTGAAGGCAGAGACGCGTTTCGTTCCCGAGACTGTGATTGCCTCGAACCGTGGCCGCTGGAAAGAAAAGATTGCAATTATAGGAGGCGGTCCCGCCGGCCTGTCCTGCGCCTATTATCTGGCTACGATGGGTTACAACCCAACCGTATTCGAGAAGAACGAAGAGCCGGGAGGAATGCTCCGCTACGGTATCCCGTCCTTTAAATTGGAAAAGGATGTCATTGCTGCCGAAATTGACATAATCAGGGAGGTTGGCGTTGAAATCAGGACCGGAGTGCAGGTTGGCAAGGACATTACCATCGCTCAGTTGAGGGAACAGGGATACAAGGGCTTCTACGTTGCTATAGGATGCAGCGCAGGCCGCCTGCCCGGTATTCCCGGCGAGCAGCTTGAGGGAATAACCACAGCTATCGACTTCCTGCACGGAGCCAATACCGGAAAGACCAAGGTAAGCGGCAACGTGGTTGTAGTCGGCGGCGGCAATGTAGCCATTGATGCCGCTCGTGTAGCAAAACGCAGCGGTGCAAACAGCGTAACGATGGTTTCTCTCGAGACTGAGGATATTATGCCGGCATCTCCCGAGGAAAGGCGCGAGGCTCTCGAAGACGGCATTGTATTCAACTGCGGCTGGGGCCCTAAGGAAATTCTTGGAGCCGGCACTGCATCGGGAATCGTATTCAAGAAATGCACGTCGGTATTCGACGCTCAGCATCGCTTTGCTCCGCAATACGATGAGTCTGAACTGCTTACCCTCGATGCCGATACGGTAATCTTTGCAATCGGCCAGACAGTCGTAGCGGGAGACCTTCTCAAGGGAACAAAGGTTGAATATGTACGTGGAGTTTACCCTGTTGCCGACAAGCTCACCTACCAGACAGCCGAAGAAGACATATTCGTTGGAGGAGACTGCTATACCGGTCCCAAGTTCGCCATCGATGCCATTGCTGCAGGTAAGGAAGCCGCAGAATCATTGCACCGTTATGTGCAGCACGGCCATATGACGATAGGCCGCAACCGCAGGGATTTCATCGAACTGGACAAATCCCAGATTGTGGTTCCTTCGTATGACAACTCTTCACGTCAGGAGGCCGGGGTAGAGGCTCAGAATGACCCGTTCCGCGATTATCATAAGACTCTCACCGAGGAACAGGTGAGGAAGGAAACTTCCCGCTGTCTGTCCTGCGGTGCGTCGGTGGTGGATCCCAACCAGTGTATCGGCTGCGGAATCTGCACTACTAAGTGCGCCTTCGACGCCATTCATCTGCATAGGGAACTTCCCGAGGCCAGCAAACTCACCCTTTCTGAAGATAAGTTCGGAGAAATCCTGCCTTATATCTTCAAGCGCAACAAGGCTATCAGGGTTCGGGAAAAAGCTGAAAAGAAATAATTATGCACGAACTTGGAATTGTCTTCTACATCATTAGGGATGTAAAGAAGGTTGCCGAGGAAAAACACTGCAGACACGTCTCCAAGGTTGTTATGAATATTGGAGAGGTGTCTACGGTGGTGCCGTATCTTCTTACGGACTGTTGGGAGTGGGCGGTGAAAAAGGAACCTCTGCTTGCCGACAGCAAGCTGGAAATCAGGAAGATTCCGGCAGTGACTTTCTGCGAGGACTGCAAGCGGGAATACGAGACCGTCAAATACGGAAAGACCTGCCCTTTCTGCAAAAGCGGCAATACCTATCTGAAAACAGGAAACGAGGTGGAAATAAAAGAGATAGAGGCAGCGTGGGCGGAAGGCCCTGAATGATGCCGAAATTTTTTTGTATATTTGCACGACTAAAAACCTGAAACCGAAATGAAATTCGACGATAGCTATACCGTTACGGCGAAGTGTGCTCTTTTGGAAAAAGAGAAGACTTTCGCAAATCTCTACAGCCTTATCTGCCGTCATGCCGACATATGGGCTGCAATGTATCTCGAGAACGGAGAAAGAAAGACAATAACTTTCAAACAACAGGCTCAGACAACCGATGTCTGGACATTATTCCTTAAAGATTATTTCAAAGGCAAGGAAAGGGTAGCGATTTCCCTTGACACAGGCAAAGACTGGTTCCCGCTTTTCTGGGGACTTATCCGCAGCGGTCACGATACCCTTCTGCTCGATCCGTCATTCAATGACGAGAAGACAACCTCAATAATGAAGAGCGCGGGCTGCAGCGCAATCGTATGCGCCCGTCCCCGGAAACTCCCCGAAGACTTCCATATCCTGGACATTAAGGAACTTCAGGCCCTCCCCAAGTGTACGGACAAGCCGGTTCCTCCCGTTGTGTGGGGACGGAACATCGCACTGTGCACTTCCGGAACCACATCCGACTCGAATATTTTCGTTTACGACGAGGAAACAATATGCGAGATAGCCCTTTTCTCGAGGCAGGTCTTCAACCAGAACAAACTTCTGATCGACGACGCCCATTTCCGCACTCTTGCATTCCTTCCGTTCCATCACGTGCTGGGTTTCGCAGGCGTGTTCATCTGGAGCAGTTTTCTCGGATACATTACGGTTTATCTCAAGGATCGGGCGCCCCAGACTATAGTCCAGACAATCCAGCGCTGCAAGGTGTCTCAGATTGTAACCGTGCCTCTTCTCGCGAACAGCCTTACCAAGTCGTTCTACGCTACACTGGCAAACCAGAACTGCATACTTCGTGAAACTGTAAAAGGTCTCCTCGGCTTCAGTCTGTTCCTTCAGACCCTGTTCCCGAGATTCGGACACGCTACGGCCGAAAGGCTCTTCTATGCAATGCGTAAGAAAATGCTGGGCACTCATATGAAGAGCGTCGTGCTCGGAGGCAGTCACGCCGATCCCGAAGCCCTGAAGCTGATGAATGCCCTTGGGTATTACACGGTCTGCGGCTTTGGTATGACCGAAACTGCCATCACCAGCTTCGAGACGTCCTGGACTCTGGCAAACCGTCTTCAGGGAAGTATCGGAGCCCCGATGTCCAACACCTACTACCGTATTAAAGGTGGCGGCAATGTGGGCGAGCTCCAAATCAAAGGTGCCGGTCTGCACGACGGCCGCTTTGTAGACGGCAAACTGCTTCCGGCCCTTACCGACAAGGACGGTTGGATGGACACAGGCGATCTTATCCGTATTGATAAAGGTTCCCGTATGTATATCATCGAGGGCCGTATCAAGGATGTCATCATAGGAGAGTCGGGAGAGAATGTGTATCCGGACGAACTCGAGGACACGTTCTCAAAGATTGAAGGCATAAACCAGTTCACAATCATCGGCCTCCCGAGAAAGACAGGCATTTATCAGGATATCACGCTTATTCTCAACGTCGGCGAAAAAATAGCTGACGAATCCTACATAAGTGCCGTAAATGCAGAAGTTGTGAGGCTGAATGCGTCGCTTCCCGCTTACAAGCGACTCAAACGCCTGCTCGTCACAGGCTCGACGCTTCCTGCCGCGAACGGTTTCAAGATAAAGAAACAGGAACTCGTAAAGCAGATGGAGAAGTCCAAGCTGAATTTCCGCGAACTGCCGCTCAACGGCGAAATTCCCGTGCAGAAATCTGAAGAGCACTCCGCGGCTCCAACCTGGGAAGGACGCGACGAGTATATCCGGAAAATCATAAAAGTGTATGCCGAGGTGCTCAAGATTCCCGAAGAGAATATCGGCCCCGATATGCATTTTGTAGACCAGCTGGGAGGAGACAGTCTCCAGATTCTTTCGGTAGCGATGAAACTCGAGGAGATGTTCGACGTTATAATACCGGACGAAGAATACATCAGCTGCGCGACTCCGGCCAATACCGCCGATATGATTCACCGTCTTATCTTTGGCGGCGGAGCAGGTCCTGCAAAGCGTGAGGAACGCACTCCTGTTACGCAATTTGCCGATTCTGAGGAATACAGGGAATTCCGGGCGCGTCGCGAGGCGCTTCTGGCCAGCGGTGGAGAGGATCCGTATTTTGTAAGTCATTCTTCTCCTCTTCGCGATACCTGCATTATCGACGGCCGGGAGTATATCGATTTCGGCAACTACAATTATGCGGGAATGAGCGGACGTCCGGAGGTTTCAGAAGCTGCGAAAAAGGCGATTGACCAGTATGGCACCAGCGCAAGCGGAAGCCGTCTGCTGGCCGGTGAAAAACCGATTCACGGTGAACTGGAGCGTGCCATTGCTGAATGGAAGCATACCGAGGCGGCAGTGGTTTGCGTAGGAGGTCACTCTACCAACGTTACCTTTGTGGGAAACTTCTGCGGCAAGAACGACCTCATCCTTTATGATGCGCTTGCCCATAATTCGGTGGCTCAGGGCTGCCGTCTTTCCCAGGCCGTTACAAAGTCCTTCCCTCACAGCGACACCGCTGCCCTCGAGGCTATTCTCGAGCGCGAGAGGAAATACTTTGAGAAGGTACTCATCGTAATCGAGGGCGTATACAGTATGGACGGGGACATCGCTCCGGTTCCGGAATTCGTCCGCATCAAGAAGAAGTACGGTTGCTTCCTTATGGTTGACGAGGCCCACAGTGCCTGCGTTCTCGGACCTACGGGAGCGGGAGTCGACGAATACTTCAATCTGGCCGGAGATGACATCGATATAAAGATGGGAACTCTTTCCAAGGGGCTTGGGACCTGCGGCGGCTATCTTGCCGGAAAGGCCGAGCTTATCGAGTATCTGAAATACAATCTTCCGGGATTCGTCTTCAGCGTAGGAATATCTCCGGGTCTTGCGGCCGCCTCGCTCGAGGCTATCCGTCTGCTGAAATCGGATCCGAGCATAATGCAGCGGATGGCTTCGAACATCGAATTCTTTGCCTCAGAAGCAAAGAAACGCGGGCTCAATATATGTATGGGCGGCAAGAGTGCTATTCTTCCGGTCCTTGTAGGCCGCGACGAGGATGCGTTCCTGCTTTCGAATGAAATGCAGAAAAGAGGAGTCGCCGTACCGCCTGCAGTATATCCCGCCGTTCCAAGGAATAAGGCGCGCCTGCGTTTCGACGTTACGAGCGAACACAAGCCGGAGCAGATAACTTATGCACTTGATGCACTTGTTGCAGCTGCGGCCGAAAACGGGATAACCTTGTAGGCGTTTTTCTATCCAGTCACATCATCTGCGCTTCGCCCCTCGGGGGGGATTAGTGCCCACC
>JAGHTF010000085.1 GCA_018065485.1 Candidatus Cryptobacteroides fimicaballi
AAGGGTTTCCAGAAACTCAACGGACATCGTCAGAAACTTACAAAAATCAAGATCGAGTCGATCGCTTAAAACTCATCAATTATGGCACACAAGAAAGGTCAATCAAGTTCAAAGAACGGTCGTGAGTCCCATAGCAAGCGTCTCGGACTCAAGAAATTCGGCGGAGAGGTCGTAAAGGCCGGCAACATTATCGTACGCCAGAGAGGTACAGTACACAATCCCGACCTTAACGTTGGTATGGGAAAAGATCATACTCTTTACGCTCTTGTAGATGGAACCGTAAAGTTCAGCCGCAAGCGTGAGGATAAGTCTTATGTATCGGTTATCCCTTTTGAGAACTAATCTCGGAGGGCTTTTATGAGAACTAAGGGACTTGCACTTTGAGTTAAGTGTGGGTCCTTTTGAATTTTAAGATATGCTTACATTAAAAATGCTCCGTGACAATCCTCAGTTGATTGTCGAAAAATTGAAGATAAAGAATTTTGAGGCTGCACAGCTCGTGGAAAAGGTTCTGGAACTGGATTCGCGGCGTCGTAGCCTGCAGACCGAGAGCGATGCCATTATCGCCGAGCAGAAACAGCTTGCCGCGCAGATTGGCGCTCTTATGAAACAGGGCCTTAAGGATAAGGCCGAGGAAGCAAAGGCAAAGGTTGCCGCGCTCAAGGCAAAGTCTTCCCAGCTGTTGGCGCAGATGGAGGAGGCCGGCAAGGAACTCGAGTCCGACCTTGTACTTATGCCCAACCTGCCCTGCAATCTCGTAAAGCCGGGCAAGGGTGCCGAGGACAACGAGGTTGTAAAAATGGGAGGAGCCGACCCGGCTCTGCCCCAGAATGCGCTGCCTCACTGGGAGTTGGCAAAGAAGTACGATATAATTGATTTCGACCTTGGCGTGAAGATCACCGGGGCCGGCTTCCCTGTATATAAAGGTAAGGGTGCGAAACTGCAGAGAGCTCTCATCAACTTCTTCCTCGACTGTAACACCGCTGCGGGTTATCTCGAGGTTGAACCTCCGGTAATGGTGAACCAGGCTTCCGGTTTCGGAACCGGTCAGCTTCCCGACAAGGAAGGACAGATGTATCACGCCAATCTGGACGATTTCTATATGGTTCCTACGGCCGAGGTGCCTGTAACCAATATCTTCCGGGATGTTATTCTTGCCGAGAATGAGATTCCCCAGCGCCTTACCGCCTACACTCCCTGCTTCCGTCGCGAGGCCGGTTCTTACGGCAAGGATGTACGCGGTCTCAACCGTCTGCATCAGTTCGACAAAGTGGAGATTGTGCGCGTAGAGAAACCCGAGGACAGCTATAAGGCATTGGACGAAATGGTCGCCCACGTAGAGGGAATCGTCAATAAGCTCGGACTTAAGTACAGGATCCTCCGTCTTTGCGGCGGCGATATGTCCTTCACTTCTGCAATTACCTACGATTTCGAGCTTTGGAGTGCGGCTCAGCAGCGCTGGCTCGAGATTTCTTCGGTTTCCAACTTCGAGACTTATCAGGCAAACCGCCTGCATCTGCGTTATCGCGACTCCGACGGAAAGGCTCAGCTTGCGCATACTCTCAACGGCAGCTCCCTGGCTTTGCCCAGAGTCGTTGCTACTCTTCTTGAGAACTGCCAGACAGCCGACGGAATCGTGATCCCCGAGGTCCTGCGTCCATATACAGGTTTTGACAAGATTGACTAAAACCCGAACTATATTAGGCATTGATCCCGGAACCAATCTGCTTGGTTTCGGGGTTGTGCGTGTAAATGAGCGCAGTGTTCCGCAGTTTGTGGATATGGGCGTGCTGGACCTTCGCAAGGTGGACAGCCCTTATGACAAGCTCCAGCTCATTTACGAAAAAGTGAATGCATTGCTCGAACTCTACAGCCCGGACGACCTTGCTATCGAGTCTCCGTTCTATGCAAAGAATGCTCAGGTGATTTTCAAGTTGGGCAGAGCGCAGGGGGCCGCTATCATTGCCGCCAGCCAGAGGGGAATCCCCGTCTTTGAGTACGCGCCCCGAAAGGCAAAAATGGCAATCTGCGGCAATGGAGCCGCTTCCAAGGAGCAGGTTGCCCTTATTGTGGAGCGGACCCTTGGCATAAAAATTGTTGCAAAGCACCTGGATGCGACGGATGCTCTTGCTATCGCGATGTGCCATTTCTATCAGCTTACATCCCCTCTGTCAAGCACCTCTGCATCGACTTCCTGGGAAAAATTCCTGGAGGCTAATCCCGATAGAGTGAAAAAGTAGTTATTTATGAAGTTGAAGGTCGTTGTTTTGGTTTTGAGCATCTTTTTGTCGTCTTCCATTATTCTTGCTCAAAGCCGGGTGAAGGTTGCGTTGCAGGAAGAAGATTCGGGCGAGGCTGTCGCCTATGCAACCGTTACTCTGTCTAGACCCGGGGCGAAATCGGCCCAGTATGCGGCCCTTTCCGACGAGAAGGGCGCTGCAGTTTTCTCTGGGGTCAAGAACGGGACCTATCTGCTTAAGGCTGAACTTCTGGGCTATCTGCCCGTTACCAAAGAGATAAAAATCACCGGAGCGGTTGACCTCAGGATACTGAAGATGCCGCAGGACGCACAGGCCATTGATGCTGCAAAGGTATCGGCCGTGGGCAATCCGGTCATTATAAAGAAGGATACCATCGAGTACAATGCAAGTTCCTTTAAGGTCACCGACAACGACGTGCTCGAAGACCTTCTCAAGAAGCTGCCCGGCGTCGAGGTTGCCGAAGACGGGACCATCACCCAGAACGGTGAGACTATCACCAAGATAATGATCGATGGCAAGACCTTCTTCCTGGACGACCCTCAGCTTGCTTCCAAGAATATACCGGCCAAAATCATTGAAAAGGTTAAGGTCATCGACAAGAAGTCCGACCAGGCCGAATTTACCGGTATCGACGACGGAGAAGAAGAGCACGTCATAGACCTTACAATTCAGAAGGGGATGATGAAGGGTCTCTTCGGCAATGTGATGGCCGGAGGCGGACACGACCTTGCGTCGACCAACAACAATATGGACGACTGGCGTTACCAGGGGGCCGGTTTTGTGGGCCGTTTTACCGACAAGAGCCAGCTTAGCGTGATTCTCAACGCCAATAATACCAATAACCGGGGGTTCAACGATTTGTCGGCTTCGATGATGCAGGGGATGCGCGGCGGCGGCCGTGGGACGGGCGGCGGTACCGGCAACGGCATTACCACCTCTTATATGGGAGGGGTCAATGGCGGATGGAATCTGTTCGACAACCGGATGGAACTGGGTGCAAACTACCTGTATAACCATTCCGACCGCAACGTTGAATCTGCAAGCAGCAAGACTAACTTTATGACCGATGGCAACTACCTGGTAGACAGTAGGGAGCACGACCGGAGCGCTAGCGGGGGACACCGGTTCGGAGTGAGGTTGAAGCACGAGTTTTCCAAGAACACTTCCATTATCTTCCAGCCTCAGGTGAATTTCGGAAATGGGAATTACTCCCAGAATGACACTTCTTCAACAATTTTCGACAATCTTTCGGGCAAGTCGTACAAGATGAACGATGCGTTCACCAATAATACGGGCTCTAACAAAAACGTTAGTACCAGCGGCTTCCTGATGTTCCGTCAGAGACTCGGTATCCCCGGGCGCACAATGACCGTTACGGGTAGATACAACTACTCCAACAATCTTTTGAACGGTATAAACAATAACAGCACTACAAAATACGACGAGTTTGGGAAAGTTACAGACTTTCAAAGGGTTAACCAGAATTTCAATTCCACTGGCAACAGCGCTTCCCTTTCCGGTCGCATTACCTATACCGAACCTTTGGGCCATAATTTCTACGTTGAGGCGAATTATTCCTACGGATGGAGAAAATCGGTGTCCGACAAGAATACCTACGAACTGGAAACCGGGCTCAAGGTCGACGACTATTCCAACAGAATCGTCAATGAAAGCCAGAATCAGGAGATTGGTGTAAATGCCCTGTATCAGAGCGAGACTGTGAAGGGCCAGTTGGGGTTCTCGGCCAAACCTACAAAAACTCACAACGAGACAACAAAAGGCGCAATATCCAAGGTTTACGACGATTTCCGATGGAACTTTTCTCCAACCCTTATGATCAGGGCCGATATGAGCGAAAGCTTCAATCTCCGCGTGAATTACAGGGGAAATACAAGCCAGCCCTCCACTTCTCAGCTGATGCCTGTGCCGGACAATACCAACCCGCTTTCGGTTACGTTCGGAAATCCGTCACTTACCCCGTATTTTTCACATAATATCAATGCCGACATCAGGTTCAACGACAGGAGCACATTCACGTCTTTCAACGTAAGGTTAAACGGAAGTTATGTCCAGAATCCTATAGTGAACACAACCTGGTACGACGGTGGTTCTGCCTATTCTATGCCCGTTAACGGGCCGGCGTCTATGAGCGCGGGGGTCAACGGGTTCTGCAATATTCCCATAGCCCGATCCGGTTTCTCCATCTCCAATATGCTCAATATGGGATGGTCCAGGAAGTCGGCTTATGTGGGGACGGATATCGATATGAGTACATACTCCAGCAAGGGCTTTTATGATTTTATGGAGGAGTTTGTGCAGAATTTCAATGACAAGGCCTATTTCGACGAGCATATCGCCCTCAATACTACCAACACCCTGAATTTTACCGACCGTTTGCGTCTGACATATCGTTCCGATGCGTTGGAAGTCATCCTGTCCGGGCGTACCAGAATGAACAGTTCGTGGTATACCATAGCTGAAGAAAAGAATACTACCCGAACCTGGAACAACAATGTTATGAGCAGTGTGAACTGGACCTGGGATTTTGCCGGTCTTGTAATGAAGACGGATGTGAGCTACAACTGGTATGAAGGATACGAAACTCCTCAGCGCTCAATGGTGGTTTGGAATGCTGAATTGCAGAAACTCCTGCTGAAGAAGACTATGACGCTTGCTCTCAAATGTTACGACATCCTTGGGCAGCAGCGCAATATAAACGTTACCGACAGTGGTAACTATCACCTTGAAAGCGAGTCCAATAGCCTGGGGCGCTACATTGTCCTCTCGCTTACATACCGTTTCGGAAATTTTGGCCGCGGCGGACACGGCGGTCCGAGAGGCCCTGGCGGTCCCGGCGGTCCCGGCGGACACGGTAGGAGAGGGTAGATGACAGCTGCATTTTTCCCGTGCCCGCGCCGAAAGTTGCGTTAAAAATTTGCAAACTGTAAAATAATTTATATCTTTGCAGTCCCTTAAAGCAGCCTCTCACAGAACGGTTCAGTGATGCTGCCACAAGATTAATTAAGAAATTATGGATCTTATTAAATTGGTACAGGACTCTTTCGCAATTGAAAGAGCAGAAAAGTTCCCCGAATTCAAGGCCGGTGACACCGTTACCGTAACCTACAGAATCAAAGAGGGCGATAAGGACAGACTCCAGAACTTCCGTGGAGTTGTTATCCAAATCAAAGGCGCTAACCCTTTCACAAAGACCTTCACAGTTCGTAAGGTCTCCAATGGAGTAGGTGTAGAGAGAATTTTCCCTTACGAGTCACCCTTCATCGACAAGATTGAAATCAACAAGGTAGGTAAGGTTCGCAGAGCGCGCATCTTCTATCTCCGCAAGCTCTCTGGAAAGAAGGCTCGCATCAAAGAGGCTACACACTCAGTAAAATCTGAGAAATAGCATACTCCGGCTCGTTAGCTCAGCTGAATAGAGCATTTGACTACGGATCAAAAGGTCGCAGGTTTGAATCCTGCACGAGTCACCAGCGCAAAGCGCTGACAAGGGCGCTCCGAGATTTATCTCGGGGCGCTTATTGTATGCGGCAGCGTCGAGAACTTGTTCTCGTAAGCTCCCGCATACAACAAGCGCCAAAGGGAACGCAGTTCCCGAGCGCCCACACTTCAACGCTTTGCCGTGACGAGCCCCGGGAAGAGCCCGCCCTGCGGGCTAATCCTGCACGAGTCACATTAAAACCGCATTCTAGATACCTAGGATGCGGTTTTTCTTTGTACTTGTACCACCGATGTGCCACCAAATCGTTTTTCTATCCAGTCACATCATCTGCGCTTCGTCCGGCGGGACTTAGTAGCCAGACTCGTCAACTACAATTTGCTGCCGCAAATCAATTCCTCGCTAGGCTGCAAAGTCCCGTCCACAACAGAGGGCCCTGGAAGGGCTTCGGTAAGGGGGTGTTGTGTACGACCCCCTCAAAATACC
>JAGHTF010000005.1 GCA_018065485.1 Candidatus Cryptobacteroides fimicaballi
TGAAAACCGTCGAAACAGGTGAAATGCACCCCTTCGAGACTTGGCAGCTGGCTGAGTACCAGACCCGGAGCCGCGCAAATGGCGGCAACCGACCCGCCTTCCTCATAATGCCTTTTCATCATTTCCATAAGAGGCGCGCATTCTGCAAGATTGCGGCTTCCGGGCATTCCTCCGGGGAAAATCATAAAATCCTTTTCGCAGGGGTCTTCGCAGGCAGAATCGCAGCATTGCCCGGGGATGAAAACTGTATGGGCCTTAACCATAACTCCGTGAGACGAAGTAACATATTGAGTACCGTTCACACTAATCAGGGAGCATTCAACACCCCCGCGACGGAGCACGTCATTCACCGCAAGGGCTTCGCAATCCTCGAAACCGTCGGCTAAAAATATATTAACACCTTTCATAACATACAAATATAACGAAATAAAGAGTATATTTGTAACTATGAAGTGCAAATACCTATACATTATTGCAAGCGCCGCGGCAGTATTGCTGTCAGGCCCAGTCCTGCGGGGACAGAGTTATGAAAAAGTTATTCCAAGGCCGCAGCAGATAAGCGCGTCGAAAGGGGTTCACCACCATAAAGCCAACGAACTCATAAACGTCAGGCTCAACCGCAAGGTCGCAGACGAAGGCTATATCCTGAGGGTTACTCCCAAGGCTGTAACTATCGAAGCTTCCGGGTCCGCGGGCGTATTCTATGCAAAACAGACCCTCTGCCAGATGAGCGGCAGGATGTTTTCCGATATCGAGACTGCAGAATGGACGATAGACTGCTGCACAATCAAGGATGAGCCCCGCTTCCCGTATCGCGGGCTGATGCTGGACGCATCCCGTCATTTCCGCAGCAAAGAATTTATACTCAAGCATATAGACGCAATGGCGGCAGTCAAGCTCAACCGCCTGCATATGCATCTGACCGATGCCGAAGGATGGCGTCTGCAAATCGACCGCTATCCCCTTCTCACCAGCAGGGCGGCCTGGAGGCAGCAGCAGTTCTGCAATGACTGGAGGCGCTCCGAAAGGCATTTCTCCAGCGAAGAGGATGGCTTCGGCGGATTCTATACGAAAGACGACATACGCGAGATTGTCGCATACGCAACCGCCAGGCACGTAACCGTTGTACCGGAAATCGAAATACCGGGCCACAGTTACGAAGTCTGCTCGGTATATCCCCAGGTGAGCTGTTCCGGCAAGGAATACGAAAACACAGTGCTTTGCCCGGGAAAAGAAGCCACCTTCGAGTTTATGCAGAACGTACTGGATGAGGTAATGGAGCTTTTCCCTTCCGAATACATTCACATTGGAGGCGATGAGGCCAACAAAAAAGCCTGGCAAACCTGTCCTGACTGCCAGAAGCGAATAGCAGACGAAGGTCTCAAGGATGTAAACGAGCTTCAGAGCTATACGATAAAGCGGATTGAAAGATATCTGGAAAGCCACGGAAGACATATAATCGGCTGGGATGAGATTCTCGAGGGAGGTCTGGCCCCGAATGCAACCGTAATGTCCTGGAGAGGAATCGACGGAGGCAACAAGGCTACCGAACTCGGACACGATGCCATTATGACCCCGGGCAAATTCTGTTACATAGACGCGGCGCAGGACAAACCGGACAAAGAGCCTGCCGCATACGGGGTTTATCTGCCCCTGGAGAAAATCTACAGCTACAATCCCACGGACGAGATTGCAGATCCTTCCCACATTACCGGCGTGCAGGCCAATCTCTGGGGAGAATACATCGTATCCGACGAGTACGCCGAATATATGTACTGGCCCAGAGGACTTGCCATTGCTGAGATAGGCTGGACGCAGCCGGAAAACAAAGACGGCTACGACAAGTTCCGCACCCGGGCTCTTGACCTGAACGCTCAGATGCTCGATGCCGGATATCACGCATTCGACCTTGCATCCGAGGCCGGCAACAGAGCCGGGTTCCATAAGACGGCAGAGCATCTGGCAAGAGGTTGCAAAGTAATCTATAACGAGGGCTGCAAATGGAGCGGGGGCTATCCTGCAGCAAAGGAAGCCACCCTTACCGACGGAATCCTCGGAGGTTGGAGCTACAGGGATGACCGCTGGCAAGGCACTACGGGCAACTTCGACGTTACAATCGATCTCGGCCGGGCGGTGGATGTAAGCAGAATAGAGGCCGAATTCTACCGCAAGCAGCGGGATATGAACACCCCGGAATACGCCGAATTCCAGATTTCGGACGACGGAGTCAATTTCACCACTGTAGCCTGTGTGGGCAAGAAGCCGGACGGAGAGAGAAACGGAAGCGGAAGGTGGCGCCGCGAGCCCTACAGCGGCCCTGAGGGCAAAGCAAGCTTCAGGCGCATAGTTATTCCTCAGGAAAGAGGCAACGAGGTCAGCTTCCCCAAGCTTATTGCCGAATTCGACACGGTAAAAACAAGATATATAAGATTCAGGACTGAACGCAGCAACTTCTGGGGCTACTTCTTTCTGGACGAAATAATGGTTTATTAAAACAGGACATGACTACTTCATTTCTTTGGATAATAATGATCGGGGTGATGATTTTCTCTTTCATCATCCAGCAGACACTGAACGCAAAATTCACCAAATATTCACGCATAGCCACCAGAGGTGGTCTTACAGGGGCCGAGGTCGCAGCAAAAATGCTCAGAGACCACGGAATTACCGACGTAAAGATAGTGTCCACCCCGGGTATGCTTACAGACCATTACAATCCGGCCGACAAGACCGTGAACCTGAGTGAAGCCGTATATTCGCAGCGCAGCATTGCCGCCGCCGCAGTGGCCGCTCACGAAACCGGGCATGCCATTCAGCACGCAAGCGGCTATGCCCCGCTGATGTTGCGTTCGGCTCTGGTTCCGGTGGTTACTTTCGCAAACAAGACCGTAACCTGGGTTCTGCTGCTCGGGCTTCTGGTTGCCAATTTTTTAGGTCCCACTCTGCTGTATGTGGGAATAGGACTGTTCGCGGCAACCACCCTCTTCAGTTTTATCACCCTGCCGGTAGAGATAAACGCCAGCAGCCGTGCCCTGGAATGGCTCAACGGTTCGGGCATATCCGATTTCGAAACTCAGGATATGGCTGCCGACGCGCTCAAATGGGCGGCTCTTACATACGTGATAGCCGCACTCGGTTCCTTAGCCACTCTGTTCTATTACATAGGACTTGCACGGAGAGATTAAAAAAATTCCGTATGAGAAAAAAAGCAATGTTCCCGGGGTCTTTCGATCCCTTCACAGCCGGACATCTGAATATATTGAACCGGGCACTCACAATGTTCGACGAAGTCGTGGTTGCGGTGGGCGTGAATCAGGACAAGCGGGGGTTCTTTGATATGGACCAGCGGACTGCAATCATCACCGAAGCCGTGAAAGGCTTGCCGGGAGTAAGCGTGATGTGCTATGACGGACTCACCGTGGAGGTATGCCGTCAGATGGGCATCCGGCACATTGTCCGGGGTGTGCGGAATATGCTTGATTTCGAGAACGAGCGCGCGATTGCCGATGCAAACCGCCGTATGGCCCCCGAAATCGAGACCATAATAATCCCTACCGCCCAGGAATTCGCGCACATTTCTTCCAGCGCAGTCAGGGATATCATCAAGCACAAAGGGGATACGTCGATGTTCACTGTTCCCGGTGTCAAACTACCGGAGGTGGAATGAAACGGCTGGCCGTCATAGTCACAGCCATTCTTGTTCCTATGCTCGCCTTCGCCCGTGCAGACACGGACCGCACCGCTGCGGAAGACTCGCTCGTATATGAAAAGCTGGACTCGCTTGCAGACAGGTACACAAGTCTGATAAGCCTTGAACCGGTGGAGGTCAAGCAGCAGGAATGCGATTTCCTGCTGTCATCCATCAGCGACAGCCTTATGCTCAACCATCTGGCTGAAAGGCTGTACAACAGATACAGCAAATCGCCGCTGATGGGAGATGAGGCCGTTGCCATATATCTGTGGGACAATTGGTTCGAGAGCCGTCGGGTGGAGTTCTCAAGTGAGGAGAAATATTTGGATGCGAAGATATTCGCCCGATTCAACCGGCAATCGCTCATCGGCCTTCAGGCCCCCTCTCTCACGCTCTGCCGGCCCTGCGGAGGCAAGACCGTCCTCCCCCGCCCCGGCCGCACTGCCATCGTCTTTTTCTACGACACCGACTGCGCGAAATGCAGACTGGAGACAAAAGTTCTGCCCACGGTCCTTAAGAATTGGAAGGCCAGGGCTGATTTTTATGCCGTCTATGTTGGCACAGACAAGGACAAATGGAAGAAATGGAGAAGGGAATTCAAGCTTGGGAACTGCAATTTGAAAGTAATCCATCTGTGGGACCCGGAAATGGAGTCCGACTTTGTGCAAAGTTACGGGGTGCTTTCCACGCCCAAACTGTTTGTAATAAAAAACGACGGCCGTATAGCGGGCCGCCGTCTCGAAGTTGAGAATCTTCCCCAGCTGGAATCCAGCCTTTAGAAGATAAAGTCTATCACATCCCTGATATCCTTTACGTAATGGAAGCTGAGCCCCTTTACGTAGATTTCCTTGATGTCCTCTATGTCCTTGCGGTTGTCTTCGCAAATGACAATGGTGTTTACTCCCGCCCGTTTGGCCGCAAGAATCTTTTCCTTGATTCCGCCCACCGGCAGCACCTTGCCGCGAAGGGTCATCTCTCCGGTCATCGCTATGCCTTTCTTCACGGCCTGCCCCCGGAGGGCACTTACCATCGAACTTACCATCGTAATTCCGGCGGAAGGACCGTCCTTAGGAGTAGCGCCTTCGGGAACGTGTACGTGGATATCCTTCTTGGCAAAATCCTCGGCGCTGATCTGAGCCATCTCCGGATGAGCCTTGATATACTGATAGGCAATGGTTGCGGATTCCTTCATTACATCTCCAAGGTTTCCGGTCATTGTCATAACGCCCTTACCCTCGCTCACGCTGCTCTCTACGAACAGAATCTCTCCACCCATCTGGGTCCAGGCCAGTCCGGTGACCACTCCGGGGAACTCGTTGCCTTCCTGTGAATCGTGGAAGGCCGTCGGAAGCCCGAGGTATTCCTTCAGATGTTCCTTCCTGATTGTAGTAGGGTACTTCTGCTCCAGAGCGATTTTCTTTGCCGTAACACGGGCGATTTTCGCTATCTGTTTTTCCAGGCCACGTACACCGGACTCGTGAGTGTAGTTATCGATTATTTCCCGGATTGCGTTTGCGTCTATCTTGAGTGCACCTTTTTTGAGCCCGTGTTCTTCGAGTTGCTTGGGTACCAGATATTTCTTGGCAATTTCGGCCTTTTCCTCGGCAAGATATCCGCTCACGTTGATCATTTCCATTCTGTCGAGCAATGCCGGCTGAATGCTGGAAATTCCGTTGGCGGTGGTTATGAAGAGCACATTGCTGAGGTCATAATCTATGTCCAGATAATTGTCGTGGAAAGTGGCGTTCTGCTCGGGGTCGAGCACTTCCAGCAAAGCAGATGACGGATCGCCTTTGAAATCCGAAGCCAGCTTGTCGATTTCGTCGAGCACGATTACGGGGTTGGACGTTCCGGCGCGCTCAATACCGTTGAGAATACGTCCCGGAAGCGCTCCCACATAGGTCTTGCGGTGACCGCGGATTTCGGCCTCATCGTGCATTCCACCCAGGGAAATACGAACGTACTTGCGTCCAAGGGCCTTTGCGATAGACTTTCCAAGAGATGTCTTGCCAACTCCCGGAGGGCCGTAAAGGCAAAGGATAGGTGATTTCATATTTCCCTTGAGCTTAAGTACGGCAAGGTACTCTATGATACGGTCCTTTACATTGTCCAGACCGAAATGATCCTTGTCCAGAACCTTCTGGGCGTGAGAGAGGTCAAGATTATCCTTGCTCATCTCGCCCCAGGGGAGATTGAGCAGGAATTCCAGGAAATTGTACTGGACGCTGTAGTCGGGAGAACTGGGATTGTACTTCTCGAGTTTTGCCAATTCCTTCTCGAACTGCTTTGCAACGGCCTCGGGCCACTTCTTTTCCGCAGCCTTGGCGCGGAAGCGGTCGAATTCCTCGGCATCGTCCATACCGAGTTCTTCCTGGATGGTACGCAACTGGTTGTTAAGGTAATATTCCCTTTGCTGCTGGTCTATCTCAGTTTTAACTTTCTGGTTGATTTCCTGTTTTATCTTCAGGAGCTCGAGCTGAGAGCTCAGGATGGACAAAAGTTTGAGGGCGCGGAGTTTGACATCGTCATACTGCAGCAACTCCATCCGGTCGGCAAAATTGTCAACCTCAACCGTAGTGGCGATGAAATTCACCAGGAAATGCAGGTTATCGATTCCCCTGAGGGCACCCACAGCTTCCCTGGAAGCGAAATTCGAACCTTTTATAAGTTGTATGGCCTTCTCCTTTAGTGATTCAGTGATGGCCCTGGCGTCGGGATCCTCACAACCGTGGGTCTCTTCGCTGAGATAATGCACCCGTGCGGTGATATAAGGCTCGTAGCCGAGCACCGCATCCAATTCCAGACGCTTGTAGCCCTGAAGGATGGCAGTTATTGTGCCGTCGGGCATATCCAGCGTGCGGATGATTTTTGTAACCGTGCCATAAGGGTACAGGTCTTCCTGCTGGGGATCTTCGACCATAACGTCTATCTGAGGCACGGCCCCGATGAAAAAGCCGTTTTTCTCTGCATCTCTAATAAGTTTGACAGATTTGTCACGGCCGATGGTTATCGGGAAAATTGTCCCCGGAAAAACGACAGCGTTGCGAAGAGCCAGAATCGGCAGTGTATCAGGCAACTCCGAGTCTTCGACAGGGGGAACACCTTCGCCTTGCATTACTGGAATGATACTTACCTCCGAGCTTCCCGGAAGCATAAATTCTGTCTCGATATTCATATTTTTTGTCAAAATGTCAGTATTTATAATCTGAGGGCATATCGTCAATTGACGTGCCAGAAAAAATGAAGTCAAAAATAACCATAGAATTTTGAATATTAAAAATTTAAGTCTATTTTTGCACTCCCAAATGGGAAAAAGCTAAACATTAAAGACTTACAATATGACTAAAGCAGACATCGTAAATCAGGTTGCAAAGGCTACCGGGATCGAGAAAATTACCGTTCAGACAGTGGTAGAGGCATTTATGGAAAGTGTAAAGGATTCCGTATCCGAAAAAGAGCCCGTATATCTCCGTGGATTCGGAAGCTTCATAGTAAAGCATCGCGCACAGAAGGCCGCACGTAACATTACAAAGAAGACCACCATCACAATCCCCGCTCACGACATTCCCGCATTCAAGCCTGCGAAAGTCTTCACAATAAAATAATTCAACAAACCATACATATGCCCAACGGAAAGAAGCATAAAAGACACAAAATGGCTACTCACAAACGTAAGAAACGTTTGCGCAAGAATAGACATAAGAAGAAATAGTCGCGGGAGACCCGGCGGGAGATCCGCAGGGTCTTTCGTTTTATAATGGCCGTATTGTTACGGCTTTTTTTTAAATAAGCTCAATGTCAATGGAACTGGAAAAAAACGAAAAGAACCTGGTGGTTGACGCCGGGGCTTCCGAAGTTCGTATTGCCCTGCTGGAAAACCACAGGCTGATAGAACTGAGCCACGAGTCAACCAAAGAGGAAAGCTTTGGGGTCGGGGATGTCCTGCTTGGAAAAGTAAAGAAGATATTACCCTCGCTCAATGCCGCTTTCGTGGACATCGGTGAAGACAAAGAAGCATTTATCCATTATCTCGACCTGGGTTTGTACTTCCCCGCATTCGACAAGTTTGTAAAGGAAACGAACCCCAACCGCAATTCCAAGGAATTCTTTGGGAGCATCAAACTGGGGCAGCCGCTCACAAAAGAGGGCAGGATAGAAACCTATCTGAAACCCGGGCAAATGATAATGGCGCAAATTGTCAAAGAACCCATTTCCACAAAAGGGTCAAGGCTTTCGGCCGAGATCTCATTGGCAGGACGCAACATTGTACTGCTCCCCTTCGCTCAGAAGGTGAGCATTTCCCAAAAAATTTCTTCCCGGGAAGAAAAACGCAGACTGGAAACTCTTGTCCAGAGTATCCTTCCACCCAACTACGGAGCGATTATCCGCACCGCCGCCGAAGGCAAGAATGCATCGGTGCTGGTAGCTGAGCTCAAATCTCTTATAAGCAAATGGGAGGGGTCCTGGAAAAAGTTCGAAAAGCGCAAGAGCGTCGGTCTGCTTTTCTCTGAATGCAGCAAGACCACTGCAATCCTGAGAGACCTTCTGAACGACAGTTTTTCGAATATCTATGTAAATGACGAGACTGTCTATGAAGAGACCAGGGACTATGTAAGCACGATTTCTCCGGATCAGGAGAAAATCGTAAAACATTACGAAGGGAAGGAACCCATCTTTGACTACTTCGAAGTTACCCGTCAGATCAAGAGCAGCTTCGGAAAAGTCGTCCCCCTAAAGCAGGGAGCTTACCTGGTAATCGAAACGACCGAAGCCCTAAACGTCATAGACGTCAACAGCGGCATTCGCGCCAAATCCGAAGACCAGGAGGAGAATTCGTACGAAGTCAACAGACTGGCGGCCGAGGAAATCGCCCGCCAGCTCAGGCTTCGGGATATGGGAGGCATTGTGATTGTCGATTTCATTGATATGGATTCGGCTGAACACCGCAACGAACTCTATAAATATATGGTAGAGCTTATGAGCGGTGAACGCGCAAAACACAACGTGCTGCCTCTCACAAAATTCGGGTTGATGCAGATTACGCGCCAGCGTATCCGCCCCGTTACCAGAATCAATACCACGGAGCAATGTCCTCTGTGCCACGGAACGGGCAAGATCGCCTCTACGGTGGTAATCGACGAACAGATCGAACGTCAGATTGCCTACTATGTCAACGACAAGGGTCTGGACAGTCTTATTCTCAAGACCAGTCCCATTCTGGGAGCATACCTTTGCCGGGGTCTGTTCAACTCTTTTGTCAACAGATGGAAAAAGAAGTACAAGTGCAAGCTGAAGCTGGTAGAAGTTACCGAGTACAGCATCCTGCAGTATGAGTTGTACAACAAGAAAGGTGAGCCGCTTGAGTAGCTCACCTT
Source organism: Candidatus Cryptobacteroides fimicaballi (assembly GCA_018065485.1). GTDB lineage: Bacteria > Bacteroidota > Bacteroidia > Bacteroidales > UBA932 > Cryptobacteroides > Cryptobacteroides fimicaballi. The sequence continues at coordinate 9,067 of JAGHTF010000005.1, forward strand.
TTATATTGGGGCACATCCCCAAACCCCTCGGCTCCTTGCTCCCGCATTTTTGCACGGCAAAAATGCCCGCACCGCCGTGCGCTCTGAGGAGCGCGTCGCTGCGCTCCTTCCATATTGGGGCACATCCCCAAACCCCTCGGCTCCTTGCTCCCGCATTTTTGCACAGCAAAAATGCCCGCACCGCCGTGCGCTCCGAGGAGCGCGTCGCTGCGCTCCTTCCATATTGGGGCACATCCCCAAACCCCTCGGCTCCTGAAAGGATCGCTACAATATCCAGTCGATGGGAGTCTTTCCCTGGGAAAGGAGGATGTCGTTGGCGAGGGCGAAATGGCCGCAGCCGAAGAAGGCCCCGCGTGCCAGAGGCGAAGGATGCGCCGCCTGCAGAACCGTATGGCGGGACTGGTCGATGAGCGAGGCCTTACTGCGGGCATAATTTCCCCATAAAAGAAAGACCACACCTTCGCAATGCTGTGAAACGACTCTTATGACCTCGTCGGTAAACAACTGCCAGCCGATTGCAGAATGGGAAGTGGGTTCTCCGGCCCTTACTGTAAGCACTGCATTGAGGAGCAGAACCCCCTGCGCCGCCCATTTCTCCAGATTGGGCCGACCGGACATTCTGACTCCCAGTTCGTTTTCTATTTCCTTGAAGATATTCTTCAGAGAAGGCGGAGCGGGTACGCCGTCCGGGACACTGAAGGACAACCCCATTGCCTGACCTTCGCCGTGGTAGGGATCCTGTCCCAGAATAACCACCTTCACCTTATCCAACGGACAAAGGTCGAATGCCTTGAAAATGCAGTTTCCGGGAGGATATATGCGGATTCCCTGTGCCTTTTCACTGTGAAGGCATCGCGCTAGCTGCTGAAAATACGGCTTTTCAAACTCCTGAGCCAAAGCCTGGCCCCAGGATTTCTCTATAATAACATTCATTTAAGAGGTAAATATATTAAATTTCTGCTATATTTGCGGAGTTATGGCAAGAAAGAGCAGAAAATTCAGTGGTGTCAACCCCGATTTCCTGGCAAAGGAAATGGCTTCGCTCAAACGCACCTGCAGAAAGACTATACTGTTCAATGAGAAGGAGATCAAAGCCATAAACGAATACTGCCAACGCTTCAAGGTGGAGTCGCGGTCGGCTTTGATTCGGAAATCGGTAATGGAAACTGTCCTTAAAGGACTTAACGAGAACCTGCCTACCCTTTTCGAATAAGGAATCTGCACAAAAGCAGGGCAAGAAGCAACAGGGCTGCAAGACTGCAGACCCTCCCCGTTACGTCTCCCCACCGTGCAAAAGGAGTGATTTTCTGCGAACAGTTCACCGACGACGAAATATAGTCCGGAACCCACCATCCGGTTTCCTCCACTACATCTCCCCTCTGGTTTATGATTGCCGATATTCCCGTATTTGCGCTGCGGGCGATGTCGCGGCGGAGTTCGATGGCACGCAAACGGGAGTAGCTGAAATGCTGACGGTAACCGGGCGTGTCGCCCCACCATCCGTCATTGGTAATGACAGCGAGGAACTGAGCTCCCTTGCGCGCATATCCGGTACAGAAATCTCCGTACACTGATTCGTAGCAGATGGCGCATCCGAAGGGGGTATTGTCCTGCAGATGCATAACGCTGATTTCCTTCTGGGGAACGCAGCGCGCAAGCACCCCGCCCAGAGCATCGTCTATCGGAGCCAGAATCCGAGGGAACGGCATAAGTTCGGTACCCACCACCAGCTTGCTTTTGTGATAAATCTGAGGTTCGCGGGTATTCGAAAGCAGCAGAGCGCTGTTGTGCGTCTCATACCATCGGCCCGGGCCAAAACTTCTCGCCAGCGGCGATGGGGCTGAGTTCCGGTAGAACATTTCGTAAGTGGATGCACCTATGAGCATTTCACTCCCGGGATAGTTTTCCAGAAAAGAGAGGAAAGTCTGTACCGATGGGCCGGAGTTTACGTCATTGATGCAGACATCGGCGGTGAAGGACTCGGGGGCAATCAGCAGGGTGGAGGCGGAACTGTTGTTTTCCATCCCCTTGGCAAACTGCTCCAAAAGCGCCGCATTCTGCCGGGTCTGAGTAACCGAGGTATATTTCTGATAAGGGTCGAAATTGGTCTGCCCCACCACTACGTTCACTGTGCCACAGTTGTCTTCGGTATAGGTGGAGTAGCGCAGTTCGGACCCAACGGCAGGCACAAGGATAAAGAGGCCCAACAAGAGCGGAAGAGCTATCCTGCAGCGAAGGTTCCAGCTTGCGAAATTCCCGTTGGACAGGTTCACCATCAGGGCGAAAAGCCCGAGATTGACTCCCCATATCCAGAGGGAGCCGCCCAGCACGCCGGTTACCTCATACCACTGCACAAGAGTGGTTGTGCGGGCAAAGGCATTGCCGAGAGTAAGCCAGGGCCAGGAAATCTGGGTATTGAAAAATGTCCGTTCCCAGGCAATCCAGAGTACCGCAAGGAAAATGTAAGGGACGATTCCCGAGAATTTTTTCTTGGACAGGCGGAACAGAAGCCAGATTACCGACATAATGGAAGCGTTTACCACCATAGCGGCGATTCCTCCTCCTACCGTAGCATTGCAAACCCAGAAGGTGGTAGCAGCGTTCCACAGCAGGAAGGCGGCAAAATACCACAGGAAGAAGCGTTTGGGACGGGCAAAATCGGCCAGTCGATCCAGGCACAGCAGGGGGACGAACGCGAAAAGAGCAACCCATCCCATATGAGGCACCAGCCAGGGAAGGCTCATAAGCACGGCAAACAGCAGCACCAGAATTACAGCAAGTTTATTATTCATCATCTTCCTCCTCTGCGGGCATATTGTTGCAATATTTTCTCCATTTGTCCAGCAGGGCCGCCATATCCTGAGGGAGCGCGGAGTCAAAGCTCATACGCTTACCGGTGGTAGGATGTGTAAAGCCCAGGGTTTTTGCGTGCAGCGCCTGTCGGGGACAGATTTCGAAACAGTTTCGTATGAATTGTCTGTATTTGGAATAAATCGTTCCCTTCCGGATCTCGGAGCCTCCGTAGCGTTCGTCATTGAACAGGGGGTGGCCGATCGAACTCATATGTACCCTTATCTGATGCGTCCTTCCCGTTTCCAGACGGCATTCCACGAAAGTAACATATCCGAAACGCTCCAGCACACGGTAATGAGTCACGGCCCATTTGCCCTTGGTCTCATCTTCTACCGGCTTGTACCTGAGCCTGTCGTTGGGGTCACGCCCGATATAGCCTTCGACGGTGCCTTCGTCTTCCTTTATATTGCCCCACACCACCGCATTGTAGCAACGTTCGGTGGTATGTTCGAAGAACTGTTTTGCAAGCGAGAAATGGGCTTCATCCTTCTTCGCTACAAGAAGAAGCCCGGAGGTATCCTTGTCGATACGATGCACCAGCATTCCCATACGCTCGTCACCCTCGTCCACATTCTGCTTTATTCCAAGATGAAAGCAGAGGGCGTTCACCAGCGTACCGTCGTAGTTCCCGTGTCCCGGATGCACCACCATTCCGGCCGGCTTGTTCACTACCAGAAGGTCGTCGTCTTCATAAACTATGTCCAGCGGAATATCCTGCGGCACAATCTCCACTCCACGCGGGCGGTAGGGCATCATAAAACGGATAACGTCCTCGGGACGGACAATGAAATTGGCTTTCACCACCTTGTCGCCGACCCTCACGTATCCGGCCTTAAGAGCAAGTTGGATGCGATGACGGGACGTATCCTCCATATGGGAAGACATAAACTTGTCTATCCGCAACGGAGTCTGCCCCTTGTCAACGACAAGCCTGAAATGCTCGAACTCTTCCATCAGCGACCGGCAGATTTAGGGAGCTTCAGAGTAACGGTAACGGTTGTACCCATTCTCACCGTCTGCGCCGCAGGCTCGGGAGATTGCTGTACAACCACCGCGGCAAGGGTGTCGGCATAAGACTTGACGGTCTTGGGAAATTTGGCCACGACATTAAGGGAATAATCCTTAAGGACATCCGCCGCCTTTCTGTAGCTTAATGAACGTACGTCGGGAACACTTGTATTGCCGCCTTCTTCATAATTGAGACCCAGGTCAAGGTCTATGACAGACCCTGCCTCGACAATGTCTCCGGCAAAAACATCCTTTCCGTTAAGACGCTGACGCAGGACCACGTTTGTAGCTATGTCCGGGACATAATTGAGTCGTCCGAGAACAAGCGAACGGGATTTGAGTTCCGCCTTGGCCTGACGCAGAGGACTGCCTATAAGTGACGGCATTGTGACTTTAAGATTGGAGAAAGCATTGATTGTGATATCCAAATCGCGGTTGGGCTTAACTCTGGCACCGGCCCTGGGATATTGAGCGAACACAGCACCTTTTTCAATATCCGAAGTGAATACCGAATCCTTGACGGTAACGGCCATACCGGCATTCTGAGCTACGGTGCAGGCCTGTTGAACAGACATTCCCCTAAGGTCCGGAACTTCCACGGAAACGTTATGCTTCGTACAACTCTTAAGCAAAGCGTTGGAGCCGAAGACAAGAGCCAGCACCAATAAGAGCGCCAGCACAAGATTCTTGATTATGAAACCGTATTTCATTGTCGTGAATATCAGATGATAGCCAAGCTGCCTTTTGCAACCATCCAAAGTCCGAATGCGGCTACCAAGGCTCCGACTATTCTGTTTATTTTAAGCAAAGTATTGAAGTTGAGATTGCGTCCGAGTTTATCGGAAATCAGTGTCAGAGTCATCCACCAAAGAACGGAGCCGATTGCCACACCGAGAATGGAAAGCAGTTTGTCGCTGCCGGCGTCGATCTTGAAAATAAGCATCAGGGCAAACATCAGGGCCAATGCGCCCGGGTTTGAAAGAGCCAGGAAAAAGGCCTGTAGCGGGAAGCGTGCAGAGACCTTCTTGACCCTGCTGCACTGGTCCATCGACCTGCGGACAGCCATTGATATTCCGACTGCTATGACAATCAAGCCTCCAGCCAGCATAATGATACCGCTGTTGTCTTCGATGAATTTCTGAACGGCCGCGACTGCAAGAATTGCTATCGAAGCAAACAGAGTGTCTGCAAAAGCAGACCCCAAGCCGGTGACGAAACCGGCATTGCGACCGTAATTGAGAGTTTTCTGCAGCACGAGCATACACACCGGCCCCAGCGGGGCAGAAGCGCAGATTCCAACGAGTATAGCCTTAAGAATATCAATCATTAACTTGCAAATATACTAAGAATCCGTGAAAATTACAGCAGAGAAGCAAGGGTATCGTAGTAATGCTTGCTGACCGGTATCGCCGGAATCTCTGGAATATTCATTTCGGCAAAAATAAAGCCCTCGGAATCTTTTCGAAGTACCGTAACGTGCTCTGGATTAACAAAATATGAACGCTGGCAGCGCACGAGGGCCTTTGATTCGATGCGCTCAAGGCTCTTCATCGAAGAACGCAGCAGATAACTTTTCACCTTACCCGCATCCAAATAATGAATATTCACATAATTGAACTCTGAGCTTACGTACAGCACCGAAGAAGGAACGACCGACAGCTTCAGACGGTTATGTTCATCGTAGAATCGGAGGAGAGAATTCTCAGATGCGGATTCATTTTCTTTCAGTTCCTCGTTCTTGAGCGAAATGATTCTGCCGAGGGTCAGGAAAAGATACGGATGTACAAGCAAAAGATAGATGAATTTGAAGCTGTCCTGCAGAGCCTCGAAATAACCTCCGTCATTGGTCTTGAACAGAGTTGTATAAAGAGCGGCAAAGCCGGACATAACCGCCATTTCACATAAACACCAGGTTACGTACTGCCACCATTTCAGTTCGAACTTCCTTAAATACAGAAACAGAATCAGCCTTGCAATGCACGAACACACCAGAATTATGCAGGAAAGCATAACGAAATGGAAGCCGGGATTGAATTCCCCGAAGGAATAGTATCCTTTTATATCGAAAGGGTTGTAGAGGAGAACACACCCGAGGAAAAAACCCGAGAGGACAACGGGATAAACAAACTGCGGGAGCAGGCCGTCCTTTAATTTAAAACTGTTCGTCATAGTTGCCGCAATTGAAGGAATCTATATGGTACGAAAATTACTTTTTCCGAATTTCATCCCACAAATATAGGAATATTTCCGCCAAAACTACATTTTATGACAAATTTTATACCTGAGTACAGCACAATTTTTCCTATGGTCAAAGGCGGTATAAATTTGCATTAAAATTTGATGCCTTATGACACACTATCTAAACTTACTCACCCGGGCAATGAGCCGCGGATGGAAAAACAAGGCGCTTTGCGACCTGAACGGAGATGGCTTCACATTCGGAGAGGTCGCCGAGCAGATAGAAAAACTACGCATAATATTCAAGGGATGCGGCCTGCAGAAAGGAGACAGGATTGCAATCTGTGCAGACGAATCGGCCCGGAGGACTATAGCCTTTCTGGCCATAAACACCTGCGGAGCGGCCGTAGTGCCTGTGCAAGCGGAAGAAAAAGCAGAAGAGATATGCAAAGCGGTCGACCAGTCCGGGAGCAAGGTACTGTTTACATATAGGGAAATATGGGAAAATATGAACCCCCGCAGAATGCAAAAGCTGCGGGCGGTCATAGACATCCGGAATTTCGGGCTGTTATGGAGCAGGGATGCAGACGCAGCGGATGCCGTACAATACGCAGGAAAGATATTCCTGAAGAAATATCCCTACGATTTTTCCATTGAAAACGTTTATTACGAAACGGATAACGACAAAGACATTGCGTTCATCGGTTACCTGCCGAATCCTTCCGGTATGCCGAGATGGCTGACCTTCAAGTTCGAAGACTTAAGCAGAATTCTTGGCAGAAACAGATTCTCGGATTTTTTTACCGATTTCAAGGAGTTTTCGATATATTTGCAACGACTGAAAACATCCTGAAAAAAGTCCACCTCCCATATGCCACTCATTAAAGTCAATTCTCTTTCAGATCCCGGAGTGGAAATCTTCTCCTCCCTTACCGAGGCGCAGCTCTGCGACAGGAGACTGTTTGAGAAAGGACTTTTCATTGCCGAAAGCGGGAAAGTAATCAATCTGGCCCTGGATGCCGGCTATGTACCCTACGCTCTGATGACGGAGGAAAAGCATCTCGCCGGAATTGCAGCGCAGGTGCTGGAACGGGTCGGAGACATTCCCGTGTACTATGGGAGCCGTGAGCTGTTGAAGAATCTGACAGGATTCCCTCTTACCAGGATTGTAATGTGCGCGATGCACCGTCCACCGCTTCCTTCCGTGGAAGAGGTTCTTAAGGATGCACACAGAATAGTTGTAATAGACAGCGTAACCAACACCACCAATATCGGAGCCATATTCCGCTCGGCGATTGCGCTTGGAGTAGATGCCGTGCTGCTGACCCGGACTACCTGCGACCCGCTGAACCGCCGCGCAGTGAGGGTTTCTATGGGAACGGTATTTCAGGCGCCATGGACTTGGCTGGACGAGCCTGTTGACGCTCTGCACAAATATGGATTCAAGACAGCGGCGATGGCTTTGACCGACCAGAGTATCCCGCTGGACGCCCCTGAGCTCAAAGACATAGACCGTCTGGCTCTGGTTATGGGGACAGAAGGTGACGGACTTTCGCGCGAAGCGATTTCCAAAGCCGACTATGTGGTACGGATTCCTATGAAGAACAATGTGGATTCGCTGAACGTAGCCGCCGCGGCGGCCGTAGCTTTCTGGGAACTTAGAAAAACTGATTATGAACGTCACTGAACTTACTCTTGAGCAAAGAATCAGGAGACTCGAAGATATCGAAGCCATAAGAAATCTCCAATCCCGGTATCAGAGATTTTTGGATACCAGGGATTTCGAAGGACTTGCGCAGTGCTTCTCCCCTTCTACCGTATCCGCATATGACGGCGGCAAGATGTCCTATGAGGGCCGGGAGCAGGTTGTCGGATTTCTGCGCAAGGTTATGACCCTGGATATGCCGTCGAGCCATCTTATTCACGGAGGCGAGATAGAGTTGGGAGAAGACGGGTGCAGCGCGACAGCCAAATGGTACCTCGAAGACCACCTTCTGCACAAAAAAATCCCTGTAAAGCTCCACGGCGCGGCCATATACGACGTAGCGTATATCAAGGAAGCCGGGGTATGGCAGATTTCATCGATAGGATACCGGCGCTGCTACCAATATGTAGAAGGCCGTCATCTGCTCAATCTTCTTACCCTTGGGAAAACCTCTTTTCTGGACGCCTTGATTGCAAAAAAGAAAAAAAAGAAGCAATAGTGAGTTCTTGTACCCCCCCC
>JAGHTF010000026.1 GCA_018065485.1 Candidatus Cryptobacteroides fimicaballi
GGCCAGTTTCCAATCTTTCCTGTCCACGTGATGAGAGACTTTCCAATCTCCCACATTGGAATCGTATGTCAAAGTAACTTGCGGGACATCATAATCCAGAACAAGGAGTTTCACAACTCCGCTTTCCAGAAGTCCCGTTTCTTCAAGAATTTCCGTAGCAACGGCAATTCCCGAAGCCTGCAGTTTGTAAGCATCATTCTGAACGGCAACAACGGTCAAGGAATCATTCTGCGCAACCCTGACGTTGCTGAACCCCCGTTCCGTAAGCGCTGCAGAGACTTTGCAGCATAAATCCTGAGCCAACAACTCAAAACCGCAGCAAAGAAAGCCTACTACACAACAAGTCGCGAAGTTATATATTTTTTTTGAAATATTCAAAGTTTTTCTTTAAAAGAATTAAATAACTGAAAATCAAAAAATTGCCTTATCCAAAAGGATAATTGTCATAAACCCGACCAAAAGCGCATATGTAGCCTGCTTCTGGTAGCCGTGAGCGTGCGTTTCCGGTATCATTTCATCGGAAACAACATACAGCATTGCACCTCCGGCAAAGCCCATCATCACGGGCAGCAGCAACTCCGACACTGTTCCAAGAGCATAGCCCAGCCACACACCAATAACCTCCAGAAGGCCGATGGTTATGGCAATGGCAAACGTCCTGATCCGGGAAACGCCGGCAAGCAGCAGCGGAGCAATGATAACCATTCCTTCGGGGACATTCTGAAGCGCTATTCCAATCGACACGGTCCAGTCGGCATTGCCGTTCACTGCAGAACTCATACTCACGCCGGCTGCCATTCCTTCCGGAAGTTTGTGCAGCGCAATCGCAAGCACAAAAAGCAACACCCGGTTCAGCGTACTGCCATTGCGATGCTGCTCCGGATCAAGCCCGGTAATGGCGTGCAGATGCGGAGTTGCAAGGTCCAGCACATTCAGGAACATCGCACCGGCCATAACGCCAAGCGCAACCCACCACCAGTAATGAGTCCCCTCAAAGGCCGGCAGCAACAGTCCTATGGTAGAGGATGCAAGCATAACACCTGCACAGAAACCCAGAACGGTATCGTTCAACCTGTGCGGCAGTTTCTTTATGAAGAATCCAATGGCAGACCCTATTATTGTAGCCCCGCAAAGTCCGGCGGCACTTATCCAAACCTGTACCATCTGTTACTCCTTATTTACAATGGAAAGAAACTTTTTCATTCCGCAAGTGGCGTTCTCCCGGATATGAATCACCCTGCTCTCGTTTACAGGAACCTCAGCCGGGTCGATAATGTATATCTTAGCGTCGTTGCGGGCATAACGATAAAGCCCGGCAGCAGGATAGACCTGAAGCGATGTGCCTACTATAAGCACTATATCGGCTCCGCTTACAACTTCGATCGCTCTTTCAATCTTGGGCACTGCCTCACCGAAGAAAACTATATGCGGACGCAACTGACTGCCGTTCGGAGCCTTGTCGCCGAGCACCACCTTTTCATAGCCGATGTCGAGCACTTCCCTCTCGCTGTAACTTTCATCGTAAACACCTGTCTCCGGACGGACTTTTGTTACCTCTCCGTGCAGATGGATGACCCGACCAGAGCCGGCCCTTTCGTGCAGATTATCGACATTCTGGGTAATCACACACACGTCAAAGTTATCATCAAGCCTGGCAATAGTCCTATGCGCATCGTTGGGCTGCACGTTACGGAGTTTTTCCCGCTGACCGTTGTAGAAATCGAGCACCTTAGCGCGGTTCCGGAACCATCCTTCGATGGAAGCAACCTCCATAGGATCGTAATTGTCCCAAAGTCCATTGTTGTCCCGGTAGGTAGAGAGTCCGCTCTCGGCACTCACCCCTGCCCCGGTCAAAACAGCTATCTTCTTTTTAGCACACATAACTACTTACAGCCTTTATCCGCGGTACGGTTTTCCCGGAAAAAAACGGCTCACGGTCTTGATATAGTTTGAATATTCGGGATACTTTGACTTGCTGATGTATTCTCCAAGGGTAGAGCTTCCGAGGAAGAGTAGAATGAGAAGCACCGCTCCACAAATGCTCCAGTTCAAAATTCCGGCGCCTGCAGCTATGGAAAAGATATAGAAGGCAACCCAGATGGTCTGTTCGCCCAGATAGTTGGGATGGCGGCTGACCCGCCAGAGTCCGCTTGTATTGAACCCGCGATTATACGGCGAGGGCAATTCCTCGAGTTTCTTCCCGGATTTGATCATCCCCCATTTCGTACTCTGGAAACGCCACTGCTGCACATCGGCAATGGCTTCGTATGCAATGGCACCGGCCATAAGCACTGCAGCGACAATGTCCAGCCACCCTAACGGACACTCGGATTCCATTGCGGCCAATGCAGGAAGAGTAGTGAGCAGGACTAGAAGATTCTGATAGATGGAAATGAAAAGGAAGTTGAACACAACCCACTTCCAGCGGGGCTGAAACTCCTTGCGCTTGCGCAGCCAGGGCCATCTGTAATCTTCCTCCCCCGTCCAGAACTTCAGTTTATAGGCGCCCTTCAGTGCAAAATTGAAGGTAAGCCGGGCTCCCCATACGGTAGCAAGAACCGCCATAATGACGAGTCTGGGGTCGAATCCGCCTTTATAGGCCACAACCCACACGTAAACTGCAGGCAGGATGCTCCACAGTTTATCCATTTGGCTGTTGTTACGTGTAATTTCGCCGACGATAAAACAGTATGCAGCACTGCACGCCGCGATTATGCATAACACGCTCAAAGTTTCTGCCTGTAATGCACTAAGGCCCGGAAATGTAGTCAGTCCTTCCATAATACAATTAACATAAATCCTACAAATTTAACAAATTATTCCGACATATTTATCGGTTACAACGACAGACAGTAGGTCACGTTTGTAACCACGCGCACCTTTTTGACTTCGGGAGTGGATGCGTCGCGATCCTCGATAGAGAACGTACCCTGGGTTGCAGTCCTGATTTTGCCGAGCCGGCTGCCGCTGTCCTTAGCAAACTTCTGAGCGACCTCGCGCGCGTTGCGCGTGGCCTCTTCAATCATCTCGGGCTTAAGTTCATTCAACCCTTCAAACAGGAAACGGGTCTGACAGTCCCAATCATTCTGGAATATTATATCCCGAGCGATGAGCGCCGACTGCTTCTTCATAAGTTCAAGCACAGCCGGGACATCGGTACTGCAAACCGTAATCACCTGAGTCAGAACATATCGGAAGGTCCTGTCGTTGCCCCCATACTCCTGAGCGAATTTGTCGGAAATCTTAGGAAGGGCCACCGTGATTTCACTCTCCGGGATACCTCCTTCTTTCAGGAAAGCTTCGATTGTCGCACATTTGTCGGCATTCTCGGCATAAATCCGGGAGATATCATTTCCGACAACTTTGAAACTCAAGGGCCAGATTACCTTATCGGCCTGCACTTCCCTCTCGCAGAGCCCCTTTACAACAACGGTACGCTCGTAGTTCTTAAGCATAATCACGCACAACGGCAGCATCAGCGCCAGCGCCATCAGCCCAACCATAACATACAGTCCCGAAGGACCTTTTGAAATTCCTGCATTCATATATCCAATTCCTTTAAATTACAGCCGAGATTACCTGCCAAAGCAACAGCAGGCAAACAATCACTTTCCCAAAAGTACCGGCAATAAATCCCACGAACGCCCCGAGAGAGGCCCTGACCGCCGCCGACACGTCACTTTTCTCTACCAGCAACTCTCCCAGAAACGCACCAAGCAGGCTGCCGGCGATCATTCCTATCGGGGTCAGGAAGATTCCGGCAAACAGTCCGATAGCGGCTCCCGCCGATGCGGCCTTATGGCCTCCGGCCGCCTTTGTCATTGCCGACGGCACCACATAATCCAATATGCTGATGGCTACAACAACTATGGCCCAGATGACGAGCGCAGCAACAGAAACGGCGTCAGTACCCTTATCGATGAAGACCAGCAGCAGACCAAGCCATCCCAAGGGCGGTCCCGGCAGTGCGGGGACAATCGAACCAACGATTCCCAACACCCCCAACACAATGGCTATTACAGTCAGAACACTCAAACCGGAAGAAAACCAGTGATAAATTTGCGGAAAGACAGGGATTCGAACCCTGGAACCGCTTTGGACGGTCACACGCTTTCCAGACGTGCCTCTTCAGCCACTCGAGCATCTTTCCTTTAGACTGCAAAGTTAAAATTTCTTTTTTAAGTATGCAACGGTTCTAAATGCAGGTCTTGAGGTTATCTATGTGTTTTTTTATATTCTCGGTTTCTTTCTTGGCGCAAACCAGTATGCCATCGGGTGATGCGACAACAACAGTATCCTGCAACCCATCGACGTAGATAGGTATGGGAAGTTCGTTGATGACGTGGGTGTTCACAGCCTTGGGGCCAAGATGAGCGTTGCCTATGGTGTACTGTTTGAGTTCGTCGGTAAGGGCATTCCAGGTGCCGAGATCTTTCCACTCGCCTTCGAATGGAACTACGGCTACGGACTTTGCCTTTTCTGCCACCTCGTAGTCGAAAGATATCCTGGGGAATTCGCCATAGCGGTCCCGGAGACTCTCAAAGTCGCAAATGAGCGCGCTCTGTGCCCGATCTTGCGCAATACGCGAGTGACTCGCGTCCGTGCAACTTTCGGCGAGAGGGAGGTATTTGGCCACGATGTTCATTATGTAACCGAGGCGGAAGGCGAAGACGCCCCCGTTCCAGAAAGCTCCTTGACTAAGGAGCTGTTCGGCTGTGGGCAAGTCAGGTTTTTCGGTAAATCGCAGGACTTTGCAATAGTTTCCGTTGGATTCAGCTTCCGGTACTACATAGCCGAATTTCTCGCTCGGGTAGGTAGGCTTGATGCCCATCAGCACGAGGTCGGCGACTTCGTCCTCAACGCACCGGGCCATTTTGCGGATGGTCTGAAAGTAACCGGCTTCGGTGTAAGGGTCGCAGGGCATAATAACCACCGTCTCGCTATCCGGCAGGTGTTTGGAGAGCTTGAGATAGCTGCACGCGAGGGCGATGGCGGGAAAGGTGTCGCGCCTTTCGGGTTCGAACACCATATCTATCTCTTTACCCAGCTGTTCTACTATGATGTCGCGCTGGGAAGCGTTGGTGGCTATGGTGATGGGGGCATCGAGCCGGGCCTCACGTATCTGGCGCACCACTCGCTGCACCATTGATTCCATTGTCCCGTCGGGCGTTTCCAACAAAGTCAGGAACTGCTTGGAGCGCAACTCGTTACTGAGTGGCCACAACCGCTTTCCTGAGCCTCCCGACAACAGTATTATCTGCATTTTTCTGGTTTTTGGTTAATCTTGCCGCTTCTCCTCTATGACTTTGAGCAGATACTGCCCGTACTGATTCTTAATCATCGGCTTTGCCAGTTCCCGCATCTTTTCTTCCGTAATCCAACCGTTGCGATAAGCGATTCCCTCGAGGCAGGCTATCTTAAGACCCTGCCGTTTCTCTATCACTTCGACGAAGGTCGATGCTTCGGAGAGGGAATCGTGAGTACCGGTATCGAGCCAGGCAAAGCCTCGTCCCAAAGTCTGCACCTTGAGTTCCCTGTCGTTCAGGAACCACTGGTTGACGGTAGTAATCTCGTACTCCCCTCTTGCAGACGGTTGAATCCTGGATGCAACATCTACCACCTTGTTGGGATAGAAATAGAGCCCGACAACTGCAAAATTGGATTTCGGATTTGAAGGTTTCTCTTCGATAGAGAGGCAGTTGCCGTTCTTGTCGAATTCGGCAACGCCATAACGTTCGGGGTCTGAAACCCAATAGCCGAAGACTGTGGCCTTCTTATCCTCTTCCGCTGCCCGAACCGCTTCTCTAAGCATTCCGGTAAAGCCTGAACCGTAGAAGATATTGTCGCCAAGCACCAGGCAGGCACAATCGTCACCGATGAATTCCTTGCCGATGGTAAAGGCCTGGGCAAGCCCGTCCGGAGACGGTTGTTCGGCATACTGAAGGTTGATTCCGTAGTCGCTTCCATCGCCCAGCAGGCGTTTGAAACCGGGAAGATCGTACGGTGTGGAGATAACCAGGATATCCCTGATGCCGGCCAGCATCAGAACCGATATCGGATAATAGACCATCGGTTTGTCGTAAATGGGCAGCAACTGCTTGCTGACACCTTTTGGTATCGGATAAAGTCTTGTACCGGATCCTCCGGCGAGAACTATTCCCTTCATATTGTTGATTTTTCGTTAATTCATCGATTGTCGTACATATCCTCGTAGTACTTGAGGTAGTCACCCGAAGTCACATTGTCCATCCACTCCTGATTGTCAAGATACCAGCGGACGGTCTTCTCTATACCTTCTTCGAACTGGAGGGAGGGCTCCCAGCCGAGTTCGCGCTGGAGTTTGGTGCTGTCGATGGCATAACGGAGGTCATGACCAGCACGGTCGGTAACATAGGTGATAAGGTCCATATCCTCTCCCTCGGGACGGCCCAAAAGCCGGTCAACCGTATTGATGAGGACCTTGATGATGTCGATGTTCTTCCACTCGTTGAAGCCGCCGATATTGTAGGTCTCGGCTATCTTGCCGCTATGGAATATCACATCTATCGCCCGTGCGTGATCGACAACATAGAGCCAGTCGCGCACATTCTCGCCCTTGCCATAGACCGGAAGGGGTTTGCGGTGTCGGATATTGTTAATGAACAAAGGAATGAGCTTCTCGGGGAACTGGTAAGGGCCGTAGTTGTTGGAGCAGTTGGTCACGATGGTAGGCATCCCGAAGGTGTCGTGAAATGCGCGAACGAAGTGGTCGGATGATGCCTTGGATGCGCTGTAGGGCGAATGAGGGTTGTACTTCGTGGTCTCGGTAAAGAGTGTACCGTCAAACTGAAGGGCGCCATAAACCTCATCGGTGGAGATATGGTAGAATCTCTTGCCTTCGTACTTTTCCGGAAGCGACTCCCAATAGGCCTTTGCCGCCTGGAGGAGGCTGAGGGTTCCCATAACATTCGTCTGAGCGAAGGTGAAAGGGTCTTTGATGCTGCGGTCCACGTGGGATTCGGCGGCAAGATGGATGATTCCATCCACTTTCTCGTCCTGCATCAGCTTGAGCACGCCCTCGAAGTCGCAGATGTCCATCTTCACGAACCTGTAGTTGGGCTTATCCTCTATGTCCTTGAGATTGGCGAGGTTGCCGGCATAGGTCAGCTTGTCCAGATTGATAATCTTATATTCGGGATATTTGTTCACGAAAAGCCTTACGACGTGGCTGCCGATGAATCCGGCTCCTCCTGTGATGATGATATTTCTTTTCATAAAATTCAGTTATCAATATATCGCCTCAAATTTAATAAAAAAAGGGGAACAAATCGGATTTTTCGGTTAAAAAATATGGTGGATGGAGTAAAGTTCGTTATTTTTGCATTATGGAGAATATGTACCTAACACGAAAAGCTATCAGAAAACTGCCCGGCTCCATAATGAAAACGGTTCCTATGCCGGAGCCGGAAATCATAGAAGGATTCGGTTGCCGTTCAGAAATCGGACGCATCTGCCAGAAATCCGGCTTTGACACCGTCTTGATTCTTACAGACAAACTTCTTTGCAATCTCGGATATCTGAAGGCCGTTGAGGAATCTCTCGACAGCGCAGGCATCCGATACAGACTGTTCGACGGGATAACCACCGAGCCCCGGCTGGAATATATCGAGGCAGGCCGTTCCATCGCCTTGGAAAGCAATGCAAAATGCATCATAACGATAGGCGGCGGCTCAGTGATGGATACCGGCAAGATGGTTGCATCGGGATGCCGCCTTAAGCATCTGCCCGCAGATATGCTTCTTCAGAAATTTCTCATCGTCCCCGAGAAAACCCTGCCCATCGTCGCAATTCCTAGCACAGCAGGAACCGGGGCGGAAGTTACAGTGGGTGCGGTCATAACCCAGAGAAAAGGAGGAAAGTTTGCATCTGTGATAGTCGGGCTGGACGTGCATACCGTTTTTCTTGACAGCGAATTGACCATCAAGGCTCCGTGGAACATCACTGCAGGCTGCGGAATCGATGCGCTTAGCCACGGACTCGAAGGAGCTGTCGCCGATGTCAGGAGTTCTATGGAAGACATTGAAAAAAGCCGCCGGTGCGTACGGCTTGTCATCGAGAATCTACCAAAGCTGAAAGAACACCCGGAAGACATTGCTGCCAGAGGCGCTATGTGCCTGGCTGCCAATCTGGGAGGCAATGCCATCAACAAGCAGCTGGCAGGGTACGTCCACGCATTCGCACATTCAATAGGCGCGAAATATCATATCCCGCACGGAAAGGCTATCGCTATGTGTCTGTTGCCGGTTATGCGCTCACAGATGGAAAGTTGCTCCGGGCAGTTGTCGGAGCTTGCACGGTTCTGCAATTTTGAAAGCGTGGATGCCCTGTTCCAAGCCCTGGAATCCTTGATTGACCTATGCGGTCTCGACCTGAACGGGGCCATAATTGCTCCCGAGGACTTTAGGAGCCTCTCGGTCGACATCGCAAAGGATTCCGTAAATTATTCAGCCCCAATGACATTCCCCCGCAGTCAAATAATAAGTATTCTTTCCGAAATCAATAAACACAACTGATATGTCATACACCGTTTCCGATATACGGCACATTGTCGATGCCCAAAGGGCCTTCTTCCGTTCAGGAACCACTCTGGACGTAGAATGGCGCCTGCGCCAGCTGCGCAAATTGCGCGATGCAGTCATCTCCCACGAAAAAGAGTTTGAAGAAGCCTTGCATAAGGATCTTGGCCGCAGCGCAACTGAAGCATACCTTTGCGACATAGGCCCTATTGTGGTGGAAATCAACGAGATGCTCAAGGGCTTACGCCGATGGGCACGTCCCGAGCGCCACTTCAGCGGACTGATGTGCTTTCCGAGCATTGTTACAAAGGTTTATAAGATGCCATATGGAGTCACTCTGGTCATAAGCCCGTTCAATTTCCCGATTCTGCTTACACTTGGAGTGGTCGCAGCCAGCATCTGCGGAGGCAACACGGTAGTAATCAAAGCCAGCGCCAAGTCGCGCCATTGCACCGAAGTTATGAAAAACTTCATTGCAGAAGTTTTTCCTCCCGAATTCGTGACTTTGATTGACGGTGGGCACGATGTCGCCGATATGTGTCTGGAACAACGGTGGGACAAGATTTTCTATACCGGGTCCCCGAAGGTAGGCCGGCACGTCCTGGCCAAGGCCGCGGAGAATCTGACACCCGTAGCACTGGAATTGGGTGGAGAAACCGGAAACTGGTGCATTGTGCGCAAGGACGCAGACATCCGGGATGCCGCCCGCAAAATCGCGTTTTTCAAAACCTGTAATGCCGGGCAGATATGCATAAACATCAATCAGGTGGCCGTAGCGCAGGAAATTGCCGAAAAATTTCTGGAAGCCCTGAAGGAGGCGTTCCGTGCCCAGATAGGCGAAAATGCGCAGGACAACGAAGAATACCCCAAGTTGATTACCCGGCAAGCGTATGAGAAATGCGAGTCCCTCGCCGACGAGTATCGGGACCGTATCATCTTCGGAGGCAAGGGCAATGCCGGTGAACTCCGGTACTCCCCTACCATAATCTATCCGGTAGATATCAACGAAGGAATTGTACAGAAGGAACTGTTCTGCCCCTTATTGCCCGTTGTTCTTTTCAGGGACAGCGAGGTCGATTCGGTTCTCGACGTCATTGCAGACAGGGAGCATCCGCTTGCAATGTATCTGTTTACCAAGGACATAAGATGGGCCGAACGGGTGATGAGCTCCCATCAGTACGGAGGCGGCTGCATAAACGAGGTATGCGTGCATATGATGGTTAAGGGCGTGCCTTTCGGAGGTGTCGGTCATTCGGGGATGGGCGCCTATCACGGAGAATGGGGATTCCGGGAATTCACCCACGCCTCAACGGTTCTGAAAGGAAGTACCTGCCTGAATCTGTCCTTAAGGGAACATCCGTACAGGGAGGAGAAAATTCTGCCGCTGCTCCGGCTTTTGGAGAAATAATATTCCGTCACCTGCACCCTCATTCTCGCCTTCCGCAAAAGGTATCTGGCCGATATTCCGGGTCCGAAACCGGAATGACGGTAAGGCTGCCGGGGCTTGATACAGAACCGCATTTTATGTACTTTTGCAGTCGTGAACATCCGCAGAGCAGCATACGGCGACATCCCGCGCATAATGGAGATATTTGAGGAGGCGCGTGAAATAATGCGCGCTGATGGGAATATGACGCAGTGGACAGGCGGTTATCCATCGGAAATGGCTGTAAAGGCCGATATCGACGGGTGCGTGGGGTACGTTATGGAGACGGCCGACGGCAGCATCGACGGATATTTTGCCTTCATCCCGGGGGTCGAGAAGACATATCTTTCTATTGAAGGAGGACAGTGGGTCGATGACAGCAAGCCCTACTGTACAATTCACCGTCTGGCCAGCACAAAGAAGTCGCACGGCATCGCCAGTGCCTGTTTCGAGTGGTGCTGGAGCAGGTGTCCCAACCTCCGCATCGACACCCACAACGACAACCGGATAATGCGCCATTGCATAGAGAAATTCGGCTTCACCTACTGCGGAATCATCCACCTCCAAAACG
Source organism: Candidatus Cryptobacteroides fimicaballi (assembly GCA_018065485.1). Taxonomy (GTDB): domain Bacteria; phylum Bacteroidota; class Bacteroidia; order Bacteroidales; family UBA932; genus Cryptobacteroides; species Cryptobacteroides fimicaballi. Next base: position 10,553 of record JAGHTF010000026.1, read on the forward strand.
GGGATCCCCGTCTGGCATTTCAGAAAGTCTGACGTTTGCACGTACGCGAGTCACTCGCGTCCGCGCAAAATTTTGCCAACATTTTTCCACAACATAATTTGTCCATACGAAATAAATGCCTACATTTGTCTCCAGCAAGACGCTTCTGTCTCAAGTCGACTAAACTTAATGGTATTGCGTCTGCAGATTTTGATTATGTGCGAAAGATTTAGCGGGGAGTATCTGCAAAAGAGGCCATTAAGCGCAAATAATCCCCTGAAGATTGATCTCAAGCCTTCGGTTCGTTCCCAAAAACGTACTGGAGGCTACTATTGTATTATTCCATGAAAAACTTCACCGATCGAATTCTTGCACAAAACGCGAGTGACTCGCGTGTGTGCAAACACCTGTACTTGAGGGGCAATCACCAACAGGATATGTCCCACGACAAAATTGACAAAATCAACGTTTGGAACCGCCTGTGGCTCAGCGCGAAGGCCACTGGGGTTGAAATCATTTCGGTTGAAATTCTCGACAGTCATCTGCACCTGATTGTGCTACTCCGGCATGAAGGACAGGAAACGGAATTCATGCACCATTTCAGGCTCAGCATTACGCAGTACTACAACCGGCGTTATGAGCTGAAAGGAATGCTAGGCACGCGAAAGTTCGGTCGCGCGACTCTTTACGATGCAGAAGATTTGAAGGACTGCGTCTGCTACCACATCCGCAACGTAGTGCACCACGGTATTTCCAGCAATTATTTGGATTACCCGTTCAGCACGGCACGGTACGTTTTCGGCCTGGTCTCAAAAATGCAGCGGGGCCACTATACAAGCGAAACTCTTCCGGACAATCTCGCTCACGCCTATCTCCCTATCCGCGAAAAGCTTCCAGAAGGATGGACAGCAACATCCGAAGGTCTGATCGTGCCCCCGGAACGTGTCTTCCGATCAGATATAGTCGAGGAACTGTTTGGCGGTTCACGTGAAAAATATCTCGAAGTTCTCTCACATCGCACTCGGCGCGAAGCCAACGATGAAGACGAACCTTGCGCAAAACGCGAGTCACTCGAGTCTGTGCAAACTCCCGACGAAATGGTGGTCGAATTCGCGAAAAAGAAGTCACAGATTCCTCTCCCCGCAATGAGTTTTATGGAGAAAATAGAGATTTTGGGGTCCGTACGCGAGGAATTTCCGAAAATCAGCTATAAATCTCTAGAGCGCATTTTTGGTATTCCTTCCAGCACCATACGTTATCACATCAAAAAGTTGCGCGGACGCGAGTGACTCGCGTTTTGCGCAAAAATTCGCTGCGCTCTTCGGGAGGGAACTTTTCGATGGCGTAACGAAGCATCGTACGGGGCATCCGCGTGCAATTGGCCACCAGATACCTGCGGAGCCTGTCCTCATCGCGTTTTCCCGCATCGCGAAGTAGCCATCCGACAGCCTTTTGCAATAGGTCGTGAAGTGGCTCCGGCTTACCGATGAAAATATCTGCAATTGCATATGTATCATTAAGTTGCCCGTGTCGAACGAACTGCATGGTGGAGACGATGCCGATGCGCTGCTCCCAGATTGTCCGGCCATCGCGGGCCAAGTCATAGAGCAGACTGCGATC
>JAGHTF010000013.1 GCA_018065485.1 Candidatus Cryptobacteroides fimicaballi
TTACGCCCCTAACCCTATCTGGTCCATCAATTATTTGCCGGACAAAACGTACATCGGTATTGGAATGTTTTCGATTACGTTTGTATTTCTCATTCATATGGACGGATGAATATAAACTGAATTAAAATACAAAAGATTCCTTTCCGAAAAAATCCAACCAGAAATTTTGGATACCCGTTCCTTTGGCGCTTCGGCAAGTATGGCTTTCACCTTACGGTCAAGTTTCTCCCGGCTCGTCTGGGTGGCCTTCTTCCACACGAAGGTGTACTTGCTCGCATTGGCTTCTATCTTGGTCCCGTCCACGTACTGTACATCCAGGCTTATGAGTTTCTGCCCAACCAGCATCTGTACCACTTGAGTGAAGAGGTCGTCCACGACATTGGCAAGGCGGTTCTTGCGGAATAGGTTGATCGTGTTGAAGTCCGGGGTCTGCATCCCCGGGTTGTAGCTGCTGTCTCCTCCGGAGCCCGTGCCACCCTCGGCAACGTAAGAGTCACCCTCCTTTTTTTACTTGACTATTCCAAGCTTTACAAGCAGGGCCCGGGGCTCCGGGTCGTGACCGCGGAAGTTGCGGTAGAGCTGGGCTTCGTCCTCGGAACTGCCTTTGGACAGGATGTTGTTGCGGAACGAAGCCGAAACCTCTGTGTTGAAGATTCCTTCTTCCTCGAAACGGGAGAACGCATCGGCTGCGAGCACTTCCGCCCACTTGTAGGAATAGTATCCTGCGGCGTATCCTCCGGAGAACAGATGGGTGATAGTTGTAGAGATGCAACTGCCCCCGGCAATGGGAAGGACCTTCCAGGGCTCCAGCACTGCGTGCTCGAAATCTACGGCAGATGCTTCGGGAATGCTCTTCAGGGTATGCCAGGACATATCCAGAATTCCGAAGTGAAGCTGGCGTACCTGAAGGTATGCGGCGTTATAGTTCTTGGCCGCTACAATCTTGCCGATAAGCTCATCGGGAATGGTCTCTCCGGTTTTGTAGTGCTTTGCGAATCCGTCGAGATATTCGGGCTCATACGCCCAGTTTTCCATAATCTGAGAAGGAAGCTCCACGAAATCGTGATTGACGCTGGTTCCTGTCATAGATGCATAATTGCCTTTTGCCAGAATTCCGTGAAGAGAGTGCCCGAACTCGTGCAGGAAGGTTGTGAGCTCGTCGTGTGTGAGCAGAGCGGGCTCATCTCCGGTAGGTTTGCTGAAATTGGTTACAAGGTTCACGAACGGCCTGTGCTCTACACCGTCCTTAACGAAGGTCTCGCTGAATGATGTCATCCAGGCTCCGCCTCTCTTGCTTGCGCGAGGGAAGAAATCGCAGTAGAACAGAGCCAGGTGGCTGCCGTCGCTGTCCTTTACGTCGTAAACCTTGACGTCTTCGTGGTATCCGGGAATGTCGTTTCTTTCTTCGAAGCTTATTCCGTAAAGCTTTGTGGCAAGGCCGAATACGGCGTCAATGCAGTTCTCGAGCCGGAAATAAGGCTTGAGTAGTTCGTCGCTGATGGTATATTTCTCCTGGCAGAGTTTCTCTGACCAGAAACTGAAGTCCCAGGGTTCGAGCTCGTTACCCTCGAATCCGTGGGCTTTCGCATACTCATATACGGCCTTCACGTCTTCTTTGGCTGCGGGCAGCGAAGGGGTCATAAGTTCGTCTATGAAAGAGAGTACCTTGGGAGTTCCCTTTGCCATACGCTCTTCCAGAACGTAGTCGGCATAGGTCTCGTAACCAAGGAGATTGGCCATCTGCAGGCGCAGGTCCACAATTTTCTTGCAGATTTCGGAGTTGGTGTCCACTGCGCGGGTGTTGTAGGCCATATAGATTTCCTTGCGGAGCCCGCGGTTCTCGCTGTAACGCAGGAAGGCGCCGTAGCTGGGAGCGCTGAGGTCAAAGGTCCAGCCTTCCTGACCCTTCTCCTGTGCGGTCTGTGCGGCCATATCCTTTGCGAACTGGGGAAGCCCTGCCAGCTGGGAACTGTCGGTAATGTTCAGCGTATAAGCGTTCGTGGCTGCAAGAACATTCTTTCCGAATGTGAGGGTAGAGAGCGAAAGTTCTTCGGAAATCTTGCTGAATTTCTCTTTGTCTTCACCCTGAAGCAGGGCTCCGGAACGTACGAAACTCTTGTAGGTCTTGTCCAGCAGCCGATCCTGTTCTGTGGTGAGATCCAGCTCGGATTTCTTGTCATAGACAGCCTTGACTCTGTTGAAGAGGCCTTCGTTCAGGGAAATGTACATCGAGTATTCGGTCATCATAGGAGAAATCTCCTCGGCGATGGCCTGAAGCTGCTCATTGGTGTTGGCTTCGATTACCGCGTAGAAGATGCCGGCAACTTTGTTGAGAGTCTGACCGGCGAATTCCAGAGCTTCGATTGTGTTCTGGAAAGTCGCTTCTTCTCCGTTGGCAACTATCGCATCGATTTCGGCTTTGCCTTCTTTAATGCCCTGCTCGAAAGCTGGCTTGAAGTGCTCGGGTTTGATTTTGTCAAACTGGGGAGCACTGTATGGCAGGGATGATTCTACAAGTAGCGGGTTTTCCATATTGCAAGAAGATAGAAGTGCCGTTGCGGCACATAAAAGAATGATAAACTTTTTCATTTGAAAGGTGTTTGTGACGCAAAAATAAGTCATTAACTTTACAAATCAATATGATTGATCTAAAAAAATCACATTATGAAAAGAACGATTCTGGTTGCAGCGCTGATTCTGTGCGCTTCTGTTGCTTTTTCCAGAGATTACAGTGTAACATCCCCTTCCGGCAGGCTGGTGGTTACTGTGAGCGACGGTGCTTCCTTGGAATGGAGTGTTGCTGTCTCCGGCGAGGCGGTGCTCCTTCCTTCGGAAATCTCCATCAGTACGGATGCCGTTGCCTTCGGGCCTGGTACACGGGTGCAGAAGGCAATCTCGGGCAGGGTGGACAGGACTGTTCCGGCCCATTTTTACAAGAAGGCTCGGATACGCGACAACTATGCTTCGCTGTATCTCAGGTGCAGGGGCGATTTTGACCTGGAAGTCCGTGCCTATGACGATGCGGCGGCATATCGGCTGATCTTTAAGAAATCGGGAATCATCAGGGACGAAAAGGTCAATTATGTATTCGCAGATGACTGTAAGGCGTTCGTCCCGTATATGAACGACCTCCGAGGGGGCAAACGTTACAATTTTTCATTCGAGTCATACTACGATGAACATAAGCTTTCGCAGATGTTCGCCGATTCTCTGGCAATCAATCCGCTGGCCTTGGAGCTCAAGGGCGGACGCAAGGCTGTTGTAATGGACGCCGCTGCAGTGAATTACCCCGGAATGTTTCTTAAGAAGGGTGAGGGCAACTCCCTGGTAGGTGAGTTTGCTCCGGTCCCTCTCGAAACGGCCGTAGGCGGTTTTGGCAGGCTGAACCTTATCCCCGTCAGGAACGCCGGCCATATCGCTGTTTTTGATAGAAAGGGCGAAGCTCTTCCCTGGAGGGCGGTTGTGGTTGTCGATAATGACTGGGATTTGCTGAACTGCGACATCGCTCAGTTCCTCTCTCCCGCCTGCCGTCTGGATGACGTTTCCTGGATCAAGCCCGGCAGGGTCGCTTGGGACTGGTGGAACGCCACCAATCTTGTCGGCGTGGACTTCGTGTCGGGTAGGAATACTCCTACTTACAAATATTATATTGACTTTGCCGCGCGCTTCGGGCTTGAATATATCATCATCGATGAAGGTTGGAGTTCTCCGGAGAACCTGCTTGATGTCTCGGAAGTCATTGATATCCCTGAAATAGTTGAATATGGCGGGCAGAAGGGAGTGGGCGTCATCCTGTGGAGTTCCTGGAGGAATATCATCAAAAATACGGACCAGGTGATGCAGCGCTATGCCGGGATGGGCGTCAAGGGCTTCAAGGTGGATTTCTTCGACAGGGACGACCAGGCCGTCAACAATTCTGTCTGGGAGCTTTCGGCGAAGGCTGCGGAGAATCACCTGCTGATGGATTACCACGGCTACAGACCAAACGGAGTGCAGAGGGCTTACCCGAATGTGGTCAACTTCGAGGGCGTCAAAGGTCTTGAAAACTCGAAATGGGAGCAGAGAAACTCCCAGGGACCGGTCCACGACCAGCCGCGTTACGATGTCCTTATTCCATACCTGAGAATGCTGTGCGGACCTATGGACTATACCCCCGGAGCTATGCTCAATGCCACCCGATCCGTTTTCTTCGGCAATAATGACCAACCTATGAGTCAGGGTACCAGAGCCCATCAGGTAGCGATGTACACGGTGTTCGAGGCCCCCTTGCAGATGTTTGCCGACAGTCCGTCCAACTATCTTGCCGATGTCCCCTGTACAGAGTATATGTCCCGTATCCCGACATTTTTCGACGAAACGGTGGCTCTCGGAGGCGAAATGGGAGAGTACGTGGCACTCGCCCGCCGTAAAGGTGAAACCTGGTATATCGCCGCAATGAACGGCTGGAACGAAAAGGATATAGTCCTAGACCTTTCGGTTCTGAAGGGGCTCGGCACTTCCGCCAGCATCCTGTGCGATGGCGTCAACGCTTCCAGGAACGGACGGGACTACAAGTTGGAAGAGAAGAAGATAGACCCCTCCGGCAAACTTAATGTCCACCTCGCCCCTGCCGGCGGCTGGACAGCAATTGTCCGATAATCAGCCCCTTTATGCAAAATGTTGCGCAATACGCGAGTCACTCGCGTATTGCGCAACATTTTCGCGGAAACCGCGTGCGTGAACTACTTCACAATCAGATAGTGTCGGCCGTAACGTTCGAATGCGGCTCTTTCGAGGGCTTCGCGGTCGTCCGGGTGGGCGATTGATGTGAGCAGTCGGGCGCGTTCCTGATAGCTCTTGCCGTAGAGGTTCACTGCACCCCATTCGGTAACAACCCAATGCACGTGGAATCTCGAGGTCACGACGCCTGCGCCTTCCTTCAATACCGGGGATATCTTGGATACGCCCTTCTTTGTGCGGGAAGACATCGCTATGATAGGCACGCCTTCCTCGGCCAGGGAAGCTCCGTATATGAAGTCAATCTGACCGCCTACATCGCTGAAGTGCTTCGTGCCGATTGAGTCTGCACAAACCTGACCGGTAATGTCCATCTCCACAGCTGAGTTGATGGCTGTCATACGGGGGTTCTTTGCAATCACGAAAGGATCGTTCGTGTAGCCCACGTCCATCATCATTACATCGGGATTGTTGTCGATGAAGTCATAGACTTTCTGTGAGCCCATAAGGAAGGTAGATACAATCTTACCCTTGTCGGTAACCTTGTTGGAACCGTTGATGACGCCCTTCTCAACCAGGTCGAGTACGCCGTCGGCAAACATCTCAGTGTGGATACCGAGGTTCTTGTGGTTTCCGAGCTTTGCCAGAATAGCGTTCGGGAGAGCTCCGATTCCAAGCTGGAGACAGGCTCCGTCCTTGATGAGAGGCAGACAGTTCTCTCCGATGGCGAGGTCGGTCTCGTCCGGAACAACGACTTTGGCCTCCATAAGAGGTGTGTCGTCCTGAACGAAGATGTCGATCTGGTCAAGAGAAATCATTGCCTGGCCGAA
>JAGHTF010000053.1 GCA_018065485.1 Candidatus Cryptobacteroides fimicaballi
GACGGAACTGGACTCTCTGGCTGCGAAGAAGCCTCTGGTTGCATCTTACGGCGACTATGCCGCTTCCGGGGGATATTGGATTTCCAACAATGCCCAGAGAATTTTCTCCAATCCGGCAACCCTGACCGGCTCCATCGGTGTATTCGGAATTGTTCCTGACTTTGGAGGTACCCTTAAGAACGTTGCTCACGTTACGGTTACGGCGGTAAATTCTCATAAGCATTCGGATATGTATTCGCTGGTGCGCCCGCTCGACACACAGGAATATGCATATATCCAAAAGGGAATAGAAGCTGTTTACGAGCGCTTCCTGGACAATGTTTCACAGGGCCGTTCTATGACGCGTGAAGATGTGGACGAGATCGGTCAAGGCAGGGTATGGACCGGATCCGATGCCTATGGAATAGGCCTGGTAGACGAACTTGGTACTATTGAGGATGCAATAAGGTATGCCGCAACCCTTGGGGGCGAAGAAGATCTCTCGAAGTGGAATTTGGTTTCGTATCCTAAGCCGGCAAATCCGATGGAGGAGATAATGGAGGTGTTCAACAAGCCTGCACAGGACGAATTCTCGGCCAGATTCCGTTCGCTTGCCGGAAAGATTGACAAGCCCGGAATCCTTGCGAGACTCCCTTATGAAATTGTAATCCGTTAGAAGGAAATCCTGATAATGTCTTTGGAAGAATCGGTGACGCGTACTGCGTTATCGATTCTTTCGCATAGAAGAGCGGCTACGTGCTTCCCTTCCAATTCTATGACAAGTGCGTTCTGCTTTTCGCTCACACCCCATTTCAAATCAACAAACAGGTCCGAGATTTTCTTGCGCCCTTTCATCCCCAGAGGACACATCCAGTCGCCTTCCTGCCAGGGACGGATAACCGGTGCAGATGGCAGAGATGCAGCATCCATAATAATAGTCCCCGGGTCTTGCTTCAGTTTGCCGATTTGATTCCTTTGCAGCCTTTCAACTACCGGTTCTCTTTTTTCATCGGCCTTTAGCCGGAGCTCTCCGCCGGAGGCGACGACGGGACCGAAGCGTTTTCCGGAAATGTTCGGACTTTGTCGCAGGGCAGCCGTCAGATTCTGCAACTGCTCCGAATTTATGCCGCTGCCGTACAGCAGACGGTAGAGTACAAACTCCCAATGCTTGAATTCCAGCAGTCCCTTTATAGGGATGCGCTCCGGAAATGTGTCTCCCAGACCCAATCTGAGCCTGGCGTCCCGGACATAATCCCCGGCAATGTCATCGACCTGGCAGAAACGCGCGATGTCTTCGTTCAGAGTGCTGACAAAAGAGGGGTTGATGCGCTCAAACTCAGGGAATACACGATTTCTGATAATGTTCCTCTTGTATTCCGTCGAACTGTTGGATTTGTCCTCCCGCCAGGGCAGATTGTGCTGCGTCATATAGTCGGTAATCTCACTCCGGCTCGTGCCAAGCAGGGGGCGGATTATCCTTGTACCGTTGGAAATGCGTTCGGCGCTTATTCCTCTCAGTCCACGCGAGCCTGTGCCTCTCAGAAGGTTGAGCATCAGGGTCTCTGCGTTGTCATTGGAATTGTGTGCAATTGCCAGGGTATCCAGGTTATGCTCTTTGCAGAGTTTCCCGAACCATCGGTATCGTAGGTCTCTGGCCGCCATTTCGATGCTTATGCCGTTGTCTTTGGCTACAGTGGATGTGTCAAAACGTTGTACAAAGCACTGATAGCCGAGCTTTTTGCTCCAATGCTCGACAAAAGCCTGGTCTTCGTCGCTGTCTTTGCCACGGAGTCCGAAGTTGCAGTGGGCCACACAAACAAAAGCTTCGGGGAAAAGCTCCGAAGCTCTGTTCAGCATATACATAGAGTCTATGCCGCCGCTTACTGCAAGCAGAATTTTCATTTTCTGTATCTATGGCGTGTAGGGTTGATTGTATAGGTAAAGCTCAAGGCTACGTTCTCCTTGAACTGAACACCGCGCTTGCTGAGAGTTTTGTCGGGATTTTCAATCGTAACCCAGGGGTCATAGATGAGCCAGGTGTAGAATCCTATCTTGAAAAGCCGGGTCATCTGCCATTCAATCTTGTTGTCCCAGTTGACACGGATGTAAGGTTCGTGCAGATAGTCGGTGAATAGCACCAGCTGGGATTCGAACTTGAACTTGTCGTTGACAATGAGGTTGACGTCGGTCTTGACCTGCGCACCGAACTGGAATGCAAACGGGCGGTAGTTGCTGACAATGGCAGGATCCATATCCCCGGATATAAGCGCCATACCGTAAGTTTTTCTCAGAAGAGGATTGCTGACAATCGTAAAACCTCCGGTAAGGGGTGCAAGGTTAATGGTAAGCCATGAAGCCGGTACATACTCGATACCGAGGGCAAGATTGGTGTATGCGGGAGAAAAGCCGGCAGACTTGAGCTCGCGCAGATTCTTCCAGTCGTCCACGGTGGGGTTCTCCACGGTGGGAGTATTGTATTTGTACCCGGGCGCGAACTGAGAACGGAAGTCCAGTCCGGCAGTGTATTTCCATTTGGAGTTAGGCCCGGTCTTGTAGGCCCATTTGCTCTCCAGATAGATGCGGTCCTGACTGGTTTGGAACAAAGGCCAGGGACGGTCCGACGAATACAGGAACCCGAATTCCATCTGAAATCTGTTCTTCCAGGTCTCCAGGTCCTTTTCGTAGTTGAACTGGGCATCAACTCCGGTGCTGAGGGTAAAGGTGTTGTATCCACCGGCAGCCCAGTTTGCCAAACCTACCTGGTTTATGCCAAGATTGAATTTGACCGAGTTTTTCCAATAATTCGGAAGCGGCTCGGGAGCTTGCTCCGCAGGTTTGTACGAGTTGATGGCATCTGCCGCCTGCTTCAGGGCGTCCATAGGGTTGTCCTGAGCCCACAATGCACCGGCAAGAGCCAATGCCGCGAGAGTAGATAATACCTTCTTCATGTTGACTAATAAGCAATTGCGAAAACGACTCTTCGGTTGGACGGCTTTCCGGAATAAATATCCCTGCCCTCTTCTTCGCATACGACAGAATCGATGGGAATGCAGCGGATGGTTGCCTTTGTTTCGTCCTTGATTGCCTGCTCGGTTTCGGCGGTGCCGTCCCAGTGGCATAGCAGGAAGCCTCCCTTCTGGATTTCAGTCTTGAACTCTTCCCAGCTGTCGCATTTGCGGATGTTCGCATCACGTTTTTCAAGAGCTTTCCGGTAAATATTATCCTGGATTTCATCCAACAGGGTATGAATGTGCTGCTCGATACCGTCGATCTGCAGAGTCTCTTTTGTGAGAGTGTCTCTCCGGGCAACTTCCACTGTGCCTGCAGCCAGATCCCGTGCTCCCATAGCGAGGCGTACGGGCACTCCCTTGAGTTCCCATTCGGCGAATTTGAATCCGGGGCGGAGAGTGTCTCTGTCATCGATTTCCACGCTGTGCCCGAGAGATTCGAGGCTTGCCTTTACAGCCTGCATCTTTTCCAGTACTGCGCTGCGCTCGTCGTCGCCCTTGTAAATAGGAACCATAACTACCTGGATAGGGGCGAGCCTTGGAGGAAGAACCAGCCCGTTGTCGTCTCCGTGAGCCATTATGAGCGCGCCCATAAGCCTTGTGCTTACGCCCCAGGAAGAGGCCCAGACATATTGCAGTTTCCCATCTTTGTCGGCGTATTTTACGTCGAAGGATTTGGCGAAGTTCTGGCCCAGGAAGTGTGACGTTCCGGCTTGCAGCGCCTTGCCGTCCTGCATCATTGCTTCTATGGTGAGGGTGTCGAGAGCACCTGCGAACCTTTCGTTAGGGCTCTTGTGACCTACAATGACGGGCATTGCCATTACGTTTCTTGCAAAATCGGCATAGACCTGAACCATCTGCTCGGCTTTAGCCAGAGCCTCCTCTGCGGTAGCGTGCGCGGTATGACCTTCCTGCCAGAGGAATTCGGCAGTGCGGAGGAAAGGCCTTGTGCGCATCTCCCAGCGGACAACGTTGCACCACTGGTTGCACAGAATCGGAAGGTCTCTCCAAGAGTTGATCCAGTTCTTGTAAACACTCCATATTATAGTTTCCGAGGTGGGGCGGACAATCATCTCTTCCTCCAGCTTGGCATCGGGGTCAACCACAACACCCTTGCCGTCCGGAGATGTCATGAGCCTGTGGTGGGTAACCACGGCACATTCCTTCGCGAATCCGCTTACGTGCTCTGCCTCGCGGCTGAAAAATGATTTCGGGATAAAGAGAGGGAAGTAGGCGTTCTTAACCCCCGTCTTCTTGAATTCGGCATCCAGAATATCCTGCATCTTCTCCCAGATGGCATACCCGTAAGGCTTTATAACCATACAACCGCGCACTGCGGACTGCTCTGCAAGGTCGGCCTTGACTACAAGGTCATTGTACCACTGGGAATAATTGTCGGAACGTTGTGTAACCTCTTTTGCCATATTTGTATTATAAAGTTTAAATTGTTAATATTGCGTCGGCATACTAATTGCGTAGCAAAGATACAAATAATTTCAAAGAGGAGGTTAATTATGAAGCGAAGCATTATCCTTTTGCTTGTGAGTGGGTTGATGGCGGTATCCTGCGCAACTACAGTCCGAATCTCATCCATCGAGCCCCTCTATCAGGACGGTATCTACTACAAACCTAAATTGAAAACCGCGCCGTTGTCGAAGGAATCATTTCAGATTCAACCGGCCGATACAACAATAGTACTTTATTCCCCGTCGGTGACGTTTGCCGTCGGCATACCCGTATGGCGCAACTGGTGGTGGAACGATCCGTTTTACTGGGACCCCTGGTACAGCTGGGACCCCTGGTACCGTTGGAACAATTGGTATCGCTGGGACCCCTGGTACAGGCACGGTCCGTATTATGATCCCTGGTGGCATCCTGCGCACAGGCCAGTAATTATCGACCGGAGCAGGTACTATTATGGCTCAAGATCTTCTGTCGGAATAGGCGGCGCAGCCCGCCACGGCGGAGCGGGATATGTCAGAAGGGGAGGATCGTCAGTTTCTTATCCCGGATACTCCGGTGGCGGAGGATACAGCCGAAGCGGCGCAGTTTCTTCTTACAGCGGGTCCAATGTCTCGAGAAACGTGAGCAGGTCCACTCAGAACAGGACCGGCGGAAGTTCCTGGAGTGAAAGAAGCCGCAACAGTTCAAGCGGCAGCTATTCCGGCAGGAGCAGGACTTATACCGGAAGCTCAAGTTCCGGCAGCAGTTCCCGCTCAAGCGGATATTCGGGCGGAAGTTCATTCTCCGGACGAAGCAGTTTCTCCGGCGGAGGATCTTCTATGCGAAGCGGAGGCGGTGGACACAGCAGTGGTAGAAGATAGATTGTAGGGTGAGTAAAATTCAGAAAAATGAAAAAGTATTTATTGATTATAGCGTCTTGTCTGGCAAGCGTCGTCGCTTCGGGACAATCGATGTATGACGCAATCGCCTATGGCGAAAACAACTATTACGGAACGGCCCGTTCCATTGCACTTGGCAATGCTGTGACTGCGCTCGGTGGGGATTTGGGAGCCGTTTCCATAAATCCGGCCGCCGCTGCGGTTGCGAACTATTCGCAGTTTGTGATAACTCCGGGAGTGAGCATTTCCAGCAGTTCGTCCTCTTATGCGGCAGAGTATGGCGTCGGTCAGTATCAGGGTCCATACAACTCTAACAGGGGTAGGTTCATCTTACCCAATGTGGGTATGAACGTTAATTTCTACCTTCCCGACGGGTTCTTTAAGACTATGTCTTTTGCCGTTGTGTGCAACACCACCCAGCAGCATCTGTTCTTTTCCGAAGCGGCCGGAACAAACAGCTCTACCTCGATGTCCGGGGCAATGGCCTATTCTGCAAATTTCAATGCCGACGGTGCAGGACATATGATGGAGCCGGACGTATTCAAGTCTTACGGGAACGAAGGAGCTTATACCAACACGGTTTACGGATGGAACGAACTCTGTGCATATCAGGGGAATATGATTTCCTATGATTCCAAACACAAAGGTTATTGGGGTGTTGCCGAGGCCTTTGACGGAAGTCTTCTCGGACCCCTTAGGCAGACTTCACAGAGGCAGAGAACCGGTACCAAGAACGATCTTGTGGCCAGTTTTGCATTTAACCACGAAGACAATTTCTATCTGGGCTTCAGTTTGGGAATCCCGTTCCAAAGATATGCCTACAGTGAAATTTTCCGTGAAACTCCCGAGGATAACCGGCAGTTCCCCATCACGTTCAATACCGACAAGGGAGAAGTTACCACCTGTTATACGGGTTCGGTGTATGACTATGAATATGCAGCCAATGTGGATGGAATTTACGGAAAGGTGGGCTTTATCTGGCTGCCGGTAACAGGGTTGAGAGTAGGAGCGTCGTTCCAGACGCCTACTGCGATGACAATATCCGAAACTTACCGCACTGCAATAACCTCTTCTTTTGAAGATAACAGATTGTCTTCGACCGGAGCAAGTCCCTGTGGAGAATACAGGTACCGTATGGTGTCTCCCTATCGGGCTTCCCTGGGTCTCGCTACCACCTTCGGCACTGCAGGACTTTTGAGTGTCGATTACGAAATCACCGATTTCAGCATTATGAGCTACAAGGAGATGGGATACAACGGCAGTCTTCTCAACGGAACGTTTGCAGTCGTAAACAACGTTATGAGAAACTTCTGCGGGCTTGCCCATCAGCTGCGTGCAGGAGCCGAATTCAATCTTGGACCCTGTTTCGCAGTAAGACTCGGCTACACTCTCAAGACCAGCCCCGAGTGCCATTATACGAACAACAGGGGCGACACGGTATATGCATCGGACTATGAGATGAATTACGACCGTTATGTTTCCCGGGAACTTACACTGACCAATAAGACTTATGACTTTTCGCAGGCAGTGCATTCGGCTTCTCTGGGATTCGGTTACGCATCCCTGGGTTCGTTCTTTGCCGACGCAGTGGTAAGGTTCAACAAATACCCCGAGTCTTCGTTTGCTCCGTATGCCAAATATTCGAATGCAAACGAACCCGACGTGCGGGTCAGAACCAATTTGTTTGACGCAGCCGTTACTTTTGGCTGGAGATTTTAATCGGAATGAAGTTAACAGCCAATCAACTTGCACAGATTCTTCACGGAACCGTTGACGGTGACCCCAATGTAACTGTGAGCACGTTCGCTAAAATCGAACACGGGAAGAAGGGAAGCATCAGTTTCTTTGCAAACCCCAAATACGAAAAATACGTTTATACAAGCAACGCTTCGGTGCTTCTGGTAAACAAGGATTTCCAGCCCCGACAGAAGGTGTCTCCGACTATGGTCAGAGTTCCGGATGCTTATGCTGCGGTAGCTGAATTGCTTCGGTATGCTGCAAGGGAAAGGCGTATGCATCGCAGTCACAGAGGCCTGAGCCTTATTTCCTGGAGCGCAAAACTTGGGAAAAAGGTGTATGTAGGCAGTTTTTGCAGCATTGGCCCCCGTTGTGTAATCGGGCGTGATACCATTATAAAGAACAATGTTACCATAGGGGAGGACACCGTGATAGGAGAAAATTGTCTTATCTATCCGGGTGTAAGGATTTATCCGGGAACCAGAATCGGAAACAATGTGATTATTCACGAGAATGCGGTCATCGGCTCCGATGGTTTCGGCAATGTACCTCAAAGCGACGGAACCTGGCAGAAAATCGAACACTTGGGCAACGTTGTAATTAAGGATGACGTTGAAATCGGGGCCAATACTACAATCGACAGGGCCCAGATGGAATCTACAATAATAGGAAAAGGTGTGAGGATAGACAACCTGTGTATGATAGCCCACAATGTTGAGATAGGGGACAATACCGTAATGGCTGCCCAGACCGGGATAGCGGGCTCTACAAAGGTTGGGAAAAATTGTATTTTTGCAGGTCAGGTAGGTATATCCGGGCATCTCACAATAGCGGACAACACGACGCTTTGTGCCCAGACCGGAGTAGGCGGGAACGTGAAGGAAAAAGGGCAGGTACTTATGGGGTCTCCTGCCATTTCTCACGTCCGCTACCTCAAATCTTATGCAAAATTCAAAAATAATGATTAAATTTGTTGGTTAATTATCATTTAATGAACCAGCAGACTCTTAAAAAAGAATACCACTTCAATGGAAAAAGCCTGCATACAGGTGCCGATGTATCTGTCTGTATAAAGCCTGCAGAAATCGGAACGGGCATACTTTTCGTCCGTACCGATCTCGGGAAGAAGATACCGGCGATTGCTTCAAAAGTGGTGAATACAGCCCGCAGCACTCAGATTGGGGAGGGTGATGCCGTCGTGGGTACCGTGGAGCATATTCTCTCTGCTTTTACAGGACTTGGAATAGATAATGCCATCGTAGAGGTTTCAGGTTCGGAAATGCCCATTCTGGACGGAAGCGCATCTGTTTATGTCAAAGCTTTCCTGTCCGACGGACTGCTCGTTCAGGACGCCAGCCGTAAATACATCGACATTCAGGAATCGATAGTAATAGAGAACGAATCAGGCTCGAGAATAGAAGTAACTCCGGCCGACAAACCTTCGATCGATGTGGAGGTGGATTTCTCTTCCGAAGTTCTGGGTGTGCAGACGGCACATTGGGATGAGAGTGTGGATTATGCGTCCCAAATCGCTCCCTGCCGCACTTTCTGCTTCCTTCACGAGTTGGAACAGCTGCTTTCGCTGGGGCTGGTAAAAGGCGGAGACGTGGACAACGCAATAGTCGTGGTGGAGCATCCCGTCAACGGAGAGAGAGCCGACAGAATCTGCAAACTTTTCAATGTAGACGGCATACGTACCGACAAGATCGGGTACCTGAATAACCTTGAACTTTATTTTCCCAATGAATGCGGAAGGCACAAGCTGCTGGACATCATTGGAGATATGAGATTGGCCGGTGGCTATCTGAACGCTCACGTAAAGGCGTACAAGCCCGGCCACAGTATTAATACCAGAGCGGCCCTCGCTGTCCTGGAAAAATAGAATCAGATATGGTAAACATTCATCCCAACGCAATTGTGCATCCCAACGCGAAACTGGGGGACAACGTTACGGTCGGCCCCTTTGCTGTTATAGAAGATAACGTTGAGATTGGCGACAATACCGTCATTGAGCCTCACGCAGTCATTTATCCTTATGTGAAAATGGGTAAAGACTGCCACGTATTTCCCGGCGCTGTAATCGGCGCTATACCTCAGGACCTCAAGTTCAACGGAGAAATCACCTATGTGGAAATCGGTGACCGTGTGAACATCCGTGAATGCGCGACAATCAATCGCGGAACCAAGGCCAGCGGAAAGGGTGTAACCAGAATTGGAAGTGACGTACTCATTATGTCTTACGTACACGTTGCTCACGACTGTCACGTTGGAAATCATTGCATACTTGTAAGTTTCGTAGGTATCGCAGGTGAAACGGACGTCGACGACTGGGCGATAATAGGCGGGGGAACCAAGGTACATCAGTTCACTCATATCGGAGCCCACGCTATGGTAGGTGGCGGAAGCGCTGTGAATAAGGATATTCCTCCGTATTCGATTTGCGGCCGTCTGCCTATAGTATATGCGGGCGTGAATTTGGTTGGACTTCGCCGTCGCGGGTTTGAATCCGACGTAATCCGCAACATCAAGGATATGTATGAAATCATCTATTTCAGCGGATACAATTTCTCCGATGCGGTAAGCCGCATTGAGGCCGGATTCCCCGATTCCGACGAAAAGCGGACCATTCTGGAATTCATCAGGAATTCTAAGAGAGGTATCGTGCGTGCCGGAGAATCCCACGAAAAAGGTGGTATAGAATAGTGGTATTAAGTACCGGATATTTTCCTACGGTTGAGTTCTTTGCCATTGCGGCGCAGAACTCAACCGTTTTTCTGGAGGCTCACGAGAACTATCGCAAGCAAACCTATCGTAACCGCTGTACCATACTGTCTGCAAATGGGAAGCTCGATCTGAATTTTCCCGTAATACACGACGGCAGTACTCTCATTACAGATGTAAAGGTCGATTACAGTACGCCCTGGGTTACCAAGACCGAAAGGGCAATAAGCTCGGCCTATGACAATTCCCCTTTTTTTGAATATTACAAGGATGCTGTGTTTGCAGTGCTGGATTCCCGGCCTCAGAAGCTGTGGGATCTGAATCTGGAGCTAATACGGCTGCTTTCGCGAAAGCTCGGTCTGACAACTGAATTCCTGCCTACAGATGCGTATATTGGAGAGGAGTATGTTATTTCGCCCAAAGTTGAGTCTGCCTACAGGGGGAAGGAGTACTGGCAGGTGTTTTCGCACAAGTACGGTTTCGTGGGCGGATTGTCGTGTATGGATTTGCTTTTCAACGAGGGGCCAAATGCTCTGAGTGTGCTTAAATAAACTTTACACAATATTTCAATTTGTCCGGTAAAATTCACTATAAACTTTACCGGATTATTGTATTTATTTGAAAAATAAACGATTATAAAACTTAACAAACTTGACAATATTGTTATATATTTTTAACTTTACAGGCGTTGGATTTTTATTACTCATACATATAATTATATTTGCAATAAGAGTTTATGGTATTTTCAAACCGAAAGGCAAGGCAAACGGTTGCCAAACTCGACAAGTTCTTTGATATCGAAGATCAGGCTCTGCTCGTTTTTGAAGAGGGAGTCAGGAATTATCTGCACCGCGATACCGCCGCAGTAAGCGAAAGTCTTCAGACAATGGTCAAACTCGAGAATGATGCGATTCAGCTTCAGAGGAACATAGAGGAATCGCTCTATCGCAACGAAATGTATCTGAACGGAGACATCCTCCGTCTGCTGGAACGTATGCAGCATATTGTGGATATGCTCAGCAAGGATCTTTTCCAGTTCGACATCGAAAGGCCGAATATCCCCGTTGAGCTTAATCCCGATTTTCTTAAGCTTATGAATCTTTCGACCAAGGCCGTTGCTACAACTATCCCGGCTGCCAAGACTTTCTTCCGTACTCCGGAATCCGTTCCGGACAGCGTGCGCCGGGTATATTTTTACCAAAAGGAGGCCGACCGTGAGTCCAAGGCATTGAAGAGAAAGGTCTTTCACGAGATGGATTCCCTTAAACTGAGCGAGAAGGTGCATCTGCGTTATTTCGCCCTTCACATCGAGGAACTTGCGCTCCAGGCTTCAAAGGTGGCGGACCAGTTGTCGGTAATGTATATACGTTACCAGTCCGGGGCGGGTCGTATGTGGTCAAAATGGATCCTGCCTGCCCTGGAGGTCGTTG
Organism: Candidatus Cryptobacteroides fimicaballi; assembly: GCA_018065485.1. Taxonomy (GTDB): domain Bacteria; phylum Bacteroidota; class Bacteroidia; order Bacteroidales; family UBA932; genus Cryptobacteroides; species Cryptobacteroides fimicaballi. Next base: position 11,218 of record JAGHTF010000053.1, read on the forward strand.
CGGTGGGAATGATGGCCGTGGCCTCCGTTAAACTGATAAACGGAAGGGTCTATGGCTTTACCGAATACGGACTGGTTACCGCATTGTCTGTCCTGTCTCTGCTGCTGCTGTCGGTGCTGATAGTCTATGTGCTGCGAAACCGCAAGGCGCAGCGCGACTCTACCCGAAGATTCTCGGCTCAGGAAGATGAGATCAATGACAGTAACCGTAAACTTTCCGAGATGGAAGTGCAGATAACGAAGATGGAGAACGACCATCTGCAGAATCTGCTGGACCTCAAACGCAGGGAAACTACCGGAGTCGTGGAGAAAATAACGGAGCAGCGGCAATTCATCGATTCTGTTTACGACGGAATCCTGCAGGCCGAATCGGCTACCGACAATGCCGAAAGGGAAAAACTGCTCCACGACCTGAAGGTTCAGTTGAACCTGAGGCGCAACGCAACCGGCGACAAGAATGATTTTTATGCTCAGGTAGAGCAGCTGCATCAGGACTTCTCGGTGCGTCTGGCGTCCAAGTTCCCGGAACTTACGGCACAGGAGCGCAAGCTGGCGACTCTGCTCAGACTGGACTTCTCTACAAAGTATATTGCCGGGCTGCTTAACATATCTCCCAAGAGCGTGGAGATAGAGCGGCACAGGATGAGAACCAAGATGGGACTCAGCAGGGACGTGAAACTTACAGATTTTATAAAAAACATATAACCACTTAAAACAACAAACATTATGAAAAAAACACTGATTCTATTCATCGCTTTATCATTGGGCGCAGTTATGAGCGCTCAGGTAAAGGAGGACGGAGCACAGTACAATCAGTACGGTGTGAAGGTCGAGACCCAGGAGTTGA
>JAGHTF010000001.1 GCA_018065485.1 Candidatus Cryptobacteroides fimicaballi
TGTACGTCTGTCAAACGCTAAAGAGGTTAACGCTTACATTCCGGGAGAGGGTCACAACCTCCAGGAGCACTCAATCGTGCTCGTACGTGGCGGTCGTGTAAAGGACCTTCCTGGTGTACGTTATCACATCCTTAGAGGAGCTTTGGATACCGCTGGTGTAGAAGGACGTACTCAGTCACGTTCACTCTACGGAGCCAAGAGGCCAAAGAAATCTAAGAAGTAATTTTTTTAACTTTTTTCACCTTTTACATTTTTTAAAATGAGAAAATCGAAGCCTAAAAAGAGGATTCTACTTCCTGATCCTAAGTATCACGACACAAACGTTACACGTTTCGTGAACAATCTTATGCTGCAGGGGAAGAAGAGTATCGCGTATTCTATTTTTTACGATGCCATTGATTTGGTAGGCGAGAAGATGAAAGATTCTGATAAGGCTCCTCTCGATATTTGGAGGAAAGCTCTCGAGAACGTAACCCCTCAGATTGAGGTTAAGTCACGTCGTATCGGTGGAGCAAACTTCCAGGTGCCGACAGAGTTGAGACCGGAAAGGAAGATTTCTCTTTCTATGAAGAATATGATATCCTTCGCCCGCAAACGTTCCGGTCGCTCTATGGCAGAAAAGCTATGTGCAGAGATCGTTGCAGCCTATAACAACGAGGGTGGTGCATTCAAGCGTAAAGAAGATATGCACAGAATGGCAGAAGCCAACAAAGCCTTCGCTCATTTCCGTTTCTAATATTGTTATTAACGGATGGCAAGCAGAGATCTTAAATACACTAGAAACATCGGCATCATGGCTCACATCGATGCCGGAAAGACAACCACATCCGAACGTATTCTTTATTACACCGGTAAGACTCATAAAATCGGTGAAGTTCACGAAGGTGCCGCTACAATGGACTGGATGGTTCAGGAGCAGGAGAGAGGTATTACCATCACTTCTGCCGCAACCACCGCATTCTGGCACTATAATTCCCAGACATATCAGGTTAACCTGATAGATACTCCGGGTCACGTAGATTTCACGGTAGAGGTTGAGCGCTCACTGCGTGTACTTGACGGCACTATTGCAACATTCTGTGCAGTAGGCCGTGTTCAGCCTCAGTCTGAAACCGTTTGGCGTCAGGCTGACAAATATGGCGTACCCAAGATTGCCTATATCAACAAGATGGACCGCGTAGGTGCGGATTTCCTTGCAGTTGTAGAAGAAATCAAGACCAAACTTGGTGCCCACGCTGTCCCCGTGTGCCTTCCTATAGGTGCCGAGGATAAGTTCCAGGGCATTGTGGACCTTATTTCCAGAAAGGCAATCATTTACGATTCATCAGACGAACTTGTAAACTATTCCATTCAGGACATTCCCGCAGAAATGCAGGATGAGGTCGCTTTGTGGCGCGACAAACTTGTCGAGGCCGCTGCAGAGTGCGACGAAACTGTTATGGAAAAGTATTTCGAGGATCCCGAGTCCGTAACGGAGGAAGAGATTGTCGCAGCTATCCGCAAGGGAACCATCTCTATGCAGATTGTTCCTGCCTGCTGCGGTTCTTCTTTCAAGAACAAGGGGGTTCAGTTCCTTCTGGATGCAGTTATGCGCTATCTTCCTTCTCCTCTTGACAAGGGTTCCGTAAAAGGTACGAATCCCCGCAACAACGAGGTGGTGGAGCGCAGCTCATCTGCCGACGATCCGTTCTGCGCATTGGTGTTCAAGATTGCTACAGACCCGTTTGTAGGCCGTCTTGCCTTTATGCGTGTTTATTCCGGTCGTCTGGATGCCGGTTCATACGTTTATAACGTGCGTTCCGGAAAGAAGGAAAGAGTCGCCCGTCTGTATCAGATGCATTCGAATCATCAGAATCCTATCGAATTCGATGAAGCTGGAGACATCTGCGCAGCAGTAGGATTCAAGGATCTTCGTACAGGTGATACCATCTGCGATGAGAACAAGCCCATCTCTCTTGAGTCTATGGAATTCCCCGATCCCGTTATTGGAATAGCAGTGGAGCCTAAGACTCAGAAGGATCTCGACAAATTGGGTATTGCTCTCGCTAAACTGGCAGAGGAGGATCCTACTTTTACCGTCAAGGCCGATGCCGAAACGGGACAGACAGTCATCAGCGGTATGGGTGAGCTTCACCTGGACATCATCGTTGACCGTCTGCGCCGCGAGTTCGGTGTTGAAATCAATCAGGGTGCACCTCAGGTTAACTATAAGGAAACTATCACAACCTCCTATCAGCATCGCGAAGTATTCAAGAAGCAGACCGGCGGTCGTGGTAAATTTGCAGATATTATCGTCGAGATCGGCCCTGCCGATGAGGGTGTAACCGGACTCCAGTTCGAAAACGTAGTAAAGGGCGGAAACGTTCCCAAGGAATTCGTTCCCTGCGTCGAGAAAGGATTCACAGCTGCAATGGCCAATGGCGTGCTTGCAGGCTATGAGGTTCCTTCCCTCAAGGTTACTCTGCTGGATGGTTCATATCACCCCGTAGATTCCGATCAGCTGTCGTTCGAACTTGCTGCGCGGATGGCTTTCCGTCACGCTTGTCCCAAATGTCATCCGGTTCTGCTCGAGCCTATTATGGCTCTTGAAGTGGTTACCCCGGAAGACTATATGGGCGACATCGTGGGAGACCTCAACCGCCGTCGCGGACAGATTTCAGCAATGGATACAACCGCTAACGGCGCTCGCGTAATCAAGGCTTTTGTACCTCTTGCCGAGCAGTTCGGTTACGTAACGGTTCTCAGAACCCTGTCATCGGGTCGTGCGACCAGCACAATGACGTTCGACCACTATGCCGAGGTTCCCGCCGCTATGGCAAAGGACATAATCGAGAAGAGCGGATACAGGACGATTGAGACCGACGAATAATTCCAAGTCAGATTAAAATTTTAAATATGAGCCAGAAAATCAGAATTAAACTCAAGTCTTTCGATCATATGCTTGTGGACAAATCTGCAGCAAAGATCGTTGACACGGTGAAATCTACAGGCGCTAAGGTAAACGGACCTATTCCTCTGCCCAGCAACAAGAAGATTTTCACTGTGAACCGCTCAACCTTCGTTAACAAGAAGGCTCGCGAGCAGTTTGAGCTCGATTCATACTGCAGGCTGCTCGACATCGATGACAGCAACGCCAAGACCGTTGATGCATTGATGAAGCTTGAGCTCCCTTCAGGAGTTGAGGTCGAGATCAAAGTTTGATAGCGGAATTTGTAACCGCCAGGGGGAAAGATTTGCATATTAATGCGGTCGTTTGTAACTTTGGCGGTTGCTAACAGGTCCCATAGCTCAGTTGGTTAGAGCACCTGACTCATAATCAGGGAGTCCTAGGTTCAAGCCCTAGTGGGACCACAAGACAACAGCCAACGCATTCGCGGTGGCTGTTGTCTTGTGGCCCCACGGGCCCGTCATTCATTGGGGAGAGGACTCCCCAAACCCCTTCGGTCGGCCTCTGCCTCCGAAGTCCATCGCATTCGCGGTGGCTGTTTTGTCTTGTGGCCCCACGGGCCCTCGAGATTATAGCACTTCGATTTCATCGGCGTTTAAGCCTGTGCAGTTGAATATCAGTTCGGAGGCGAGGCCTTCAGCCTTCATCTTCCTCGCCACTTCACGCTGGCTTTCTGCCCGTCCTTCTGCCCGTCCTTCTGCCCGTCCTTCTGCTCGTCCTTCTGCCAAACCTTTAGCCAGCCCTTCCTTGAGCCCTTCCTTGAGTCCTTCCTCAAGGCCTTCTGCCTTCCAGTCCTCAAGGTTGGCCTCGTATTCGGCCTCTCCGAGAATGGATTTCATGTAGCTTTCTTTGGTATCCTGTTTCATTCTTGCTGTGTCTGCAGCTTTGAACAAACGCTCCAACAAGGGGTCGTTGAGGTTGTCCGGAATATCTTCACAATCCGCCATCTCCATCAGGACGTATGACAGTTTTTCCAGAAAAGGGGTATCCTCGTTGATTTCTTGCAGACTTCCGCCAAATTTAGGTAACTCCAGGAAAATTTGCAACACTTTGTCGCTTCTTTGCGTGGTTTGAGGCTCGTCAATATCGCACATCGCCAGCCTTACCGGCGTTCTGGCGACAGTCTTGAAAAGCGGATCCCCCGCGAAGGCGAGGAATATGGTCCTGCCTATCGAATATCCTTTGTTCCTGGAGTTTACATAGTGGTCCAGAACCGCCGCTGCCGTGTATATGGTCGAACGGTCGAAGAAGGAACTCTTTACATAGTTCTGCATCTCTATGACCATACGGCTTCCGTCCTTCAGACGGCAGTGGACGTCGAAACTGGCGTCACGCATCTTGCCTACGGGAATGGTGATGTCGCGCGGAAGGTATTCCAGGCTCTCGATGTGGTAGTCCGGGAAAAGCCTGTTCAGCAGCTCGAGCAGGATGTCCTTGTTCTCCTCGCTGCCCAGAAGATACTTGAACCCCCAGTCGGAGGTAGGGTAGATGAAACGTTGGTTCTCGTCATAGACGAAATTGCGGTACTTGCGTGCCATAGCTTTAATGATTGATAAGGTTGAACATCCCGGCGGCCAAAGAGGCCCCGGTTCCGCTGCTATTCACCCTTACCAATCATATCAAACGCCGGACTGCGTCCTGATTTTCCGGCCGGGAGACCTCGCGAAAAACGGTCTGACGGTACAGCCCTGACTTCGTCGCTACTGAAGTGTTCGGCAAATTTGGGCTCCCCCACAGTTGGGTACGAAACAATCACATCCCGGAAAATCCAGCGCTGAAAAGAACTATGACGTAAATATAAACATTCTACGCCAAATACGAAAATCAATCTGCGACGGGACGTATGGTCCGTGCAACTTTGATATTACCGGTTACCAGATAATCACCCGTTCCGATTCGGGGCGCCACATTGCGTCGCCTTCCTTTATGCCAAAGGCAGAGAAGAAGGTGTCAAGGTTGCGAACCGACACATTCACACGGTTTTTTCCCAACGAATGCACGTCAATCAAAGTCCTGCGCTGAATTTCTTCATCCGTTATGTTCTGGGCCCATACTGTAGCGTACGCCAGATAGAAACGCTGTTCGGCGCTGAAACCGTCGATGGGTTCAGGAGTTTTTCCCTCAAATGAATTCTGCATTGCTGTGAAAGCTATGCGAAGACCTCCCTGGTCTGCGATGTTCTCACCAAGGGTGGCTGCTCCGTTGGCAAAAACTCCTGGAAGAACCTCAACGGAGTTGAACTGCTCTACAAGTTTTGCTGTCTTGGCATTGAATGCCTGTTCATCTTCTTTAGCCCACCAGTTATTCATATTTCCATCCTTGTCGAACAGGCGGCCCTGGTCATCGAATCCGTGGGTCATTTCGTGACTGATGACGACTCCGATTGCGCCGTAGTTCACTGCATCGTCGGCATCGGGATTAAAGAAAGGCGGCTGCAGAATGCCAGCGGGGAAGCATATCTCATTGGTGGTAGGATTATAATATGCATTCACGGTCTGGGGCGTCATTCCCCATTCTTCCTTGTCAACCGGTTTTCCAAGTTTGGAAAGATTGTCTTCGGTGTACCAGCGTGATGCTGCGCAGATATTGTCCAGATAACTCATTTGGGGATTTATCTCAAGCGAAGAATAGTCTTTCCACTTGTCGGGGTATCCTATCTTGACAGTAAAATTGTCGAGTTTCTCGTGAGCCTTTGCCTTGGTGGCATCGCTCATCCAATCCAAAGAGTCGATATGTTCACCCAAAGCCGCCTGGATGTTCTTGACAATGGCGAGCATTTTGGATTTGGCTTCCTCCGGGAAATATTTCTCGACATACATCTGGCCTACGGCCTCTCCAAGAAGCCTGTTGGGAACGTTCATAGCCCTCTTCCAACGGGGTTTGGGCTCTTTTGTTCCGGCCATCTGCCTGGAGAAGAAATCGAACGATGCGGCATAGAATTCGTCTCCGAGTGCAGAGCAGGCGTTTTCAATGACATGAGCCTGCAGGAAATGCTTGAGCTGGTCGGGTTTCAATATGAATGCAAGTTCATTGATAGCCTTGAAATATGAAGGTTGCTCCAGAATAACTTTGTCCTGAGGCTCGATTCCCATAGCCTTGAAATATTCGTCAAAGCATAGGAAAGGATATGCAGTGACGATTTCTTCAGACGACATAGGATTGTACATTGCCTGAATGTCGCGCTGCTGAACCATTGACCAGAACGGCTCGGCTATTGCCATCTGTACATCGTATGCGTCCTGAGCGCGGGAAGCGGCGTCTTCATATCCGGCAAGTTCAAAAATCCTGACAAGATAACGCTTGAACCCTTCGCGTATGGCAGCGTGTTGCTCCAGCAGATAGTAATCCCGGTTTCCCATACTCAACCCGGACTCTCCAATGTAAAGGACTTCGACGTCGCTGTTTGCCAGATCGGCCTCGGCATAACAACCGTACAGGCCACCGGCTCCGTTGCGTTCGCACTCGGCACTGAGCCTTGCAAAACTGCGGGCATCGACTACCTCTGTTTCGATTTTGGCAAGATATTTCTCAAGAGGAGCGGCACCTTCGGTATTAAGACGTGCCGAATCCAACCCCATTTTGTAAAGATCCGAGATCTTTCTTTCAACACTGCCGGCCTTTGTTTTCAATGAAACCAAACCCTTGAACAGGTCGTTCAGGCGGATTTCGTTGTTCTCGGCAAGAATGTCGAACGCACCATAGCGTGAGAACTCGGGCTTCAACGGATTGTTTTTCTGCCAACCGCCGGTTGCATACTGATAAAAATCCGCTCCCGGTGCGGTAAGGGTATCCAAATTGGAGTAATCCAGAGCCGGTACCCGACCGGTTTCTTTGACAGGATTGCACGCTGTGGCGCAAATGCTTGCAATAGCAAGACTGAGAATCATTCTTTTCATTTTATATTTGACGATTATTTTCTATGGCTGAAGAATTTGTCCAGCATTTCGACTGTGCATTCCGCTGCGTCACCTCCGTGAGGCTGGTCTGCACAACGTTTATACGATATATTGGTATATCCTGCGGCTCTCAGACTATCTACGTCGGCAGTGCAGTCGTCTTCGCCTGATGTATTGTAGAAATACACCGGAATAGAGCAGGGCCTGGGCCGCTCACAGGACATAGGCATTGCTGCAGCGAATATCTCCTCGTGTGACTCCACATAGTCCCAGGTTCCGCGTCCTCCGTCGGAAGAACCAGCCAGGTAAATGCGGTCTGTATCGATCAAATCCTTGGAGATGTAATCGTCCATAATCCTTTTTACGTCCTCGAAGCAGTCCGACCAGTCCACAACGTGCCCGACACCGGCCCGATGGCATAGCGGGAACAGGGTTATGGCCTTGATACCCTTATTCTTGAGATAACAGAGAACACTGTCGTCGGCGGCACAGCAGTCAAGGTGGTTGAAGCCGTAGAAATCGTGTTTCGACGTATCGTGGACCCCTCCGTGCAGCCAAAGGAACATAATTGACTTGCCGCTCTTATCCTGATTGACGCCTACAACTTTACAGGGCAGGTTATACGTAAATTCACCTTCCGGGATAGAAACGGAGTTCTCCCCCTGCCCGCAAGAGGAAAGAATAGCCACTATGGATATCAGCACTATTGCGCCAATTGATGCCGTGAAAAACTTTTTCATAATGAGATATTTGTTACAGTACTTGAGCAAATATACTCATTTCTGAGCAGGAATTGCGTATATTTGGAAAAAGTACGCGAATGACGGCCATAATCAACAGTTTGTCAAAGGTAGTAAACGAGTTGTCCTCACGCATAATCCAGTCTTTAGGCATTGTCCTTGCCACAAGTGTCCTCGTCACGGGATGCAGCGGCGGTGAGCCATGGGCCGAAGGCGGAAAAAATCCGGAAAATTTCCTTCCGGAAGAAATTCATATCGGAGGGGAACTTGCGCAAAGGCTGGACCGGAATATGGATCGGCTCGAGTCGGAAATCTACCGTCCCGACGCTGTTTTCAAGACCGATGACTGGCCGGGGGATTTCGTAGGGCGTACCATTCTGGGAACAGTCCTCAATTCGAGGGCATCGGGCCGGGCCCCGCAATATCTGCAGACCATCATCGAAGGCCTCCCTTCCCATCTGAACGAAAAAGGCTATTTGGGCCCCGTTTACGAGGGGAAGGATGAACAGCAGCTTTCGGGACACGGCTGGCTGCTCCGGGGGTTGTGCGAATGTTATACCCTTACGGGAGACGGTGCCCTTCTGCCACTGATCAGCGATATGGCCGCCAACCTGTTTCTCCCGAATCCCCAGCTCTACTCTTCTTATCCGATTGAGCCGCAGAGCCGAACCGGATATGCCGGAGCCGAGTCGGGAACAATCCAGAATGAGGTGTCCGGTTGGAGACTGTCCAGCGACATAGGCTGCGTTTTTATAGGGATGTCTGGGCTTATTCACGCGTACAGCATTCTTAAATTCGTTCCCGGTACCGACCCCGAGCTCCTGTCCGGAATGCAGGATTGCATTGAAAGAATGCTTGCAAGGTTCCGGGAAACGGATCTTGTGGGCATCAAGGCTCAGACCCACGCGACCCTTACCGCCTGCTGTGCGCTGCTGCGGTATTATGAACTTACGGGGGAGGAGCAGTGGCTGGAATTGGCAGAAAGCCGATGGAAGACCTATGTTGCCGAGGGGGTGACGGTGAATTTCGAAAACTACAACTGGTTCGGCCGGCCCGACAGCTGGACGGAGCCCTGCGCCATAATTGATTCGTACATTCTGGCCTGCGGCCTTTGGAAGCATACGCTCAAGGCAGAATATCGCGATCTGGCCGAACTTATCTACTACAACGCCATCTGCCATACACAGCGTTACAACGGAGGATTCGGTTGCGATAACTGTCCTTCGGAGGAGAATCCTTACCTTAAGGTGCACGCTCCCGAAGCTTTCTGGTGCTGCACAATGAGGGGAGGAGAAGGCCTTGCGAGGGTGGCGGAATCGGGCTATCTGCATTCGGGAACAACACTTTACATCCCGTTCTACCGGGAGAGCGAACTGCGCGCCGGAGGAATCAGCCTCAACCAGCATACCGCCTACCCTTTCGAGGGCAGGGTGGAGATTCAGATTCTGGAAAATCCGGGGAAATTCGACCGGCTGTTCCTTCCCTCGGCACCGTGGATGCAGGAGATGACCGTAAAGTTGAACGGTAAGGACTGCCGGATGGACGGGAATGTTCTGAAGCGCAAGTTTAAGGCCGGAGACCGGATAGAGGTGAAATTCGGGATGGGCCTGCACGACGAAAAGGCTCCTGCGGACTCGCTCCAGGGCCCGGTAAGGAGAATGTGCGGTCCTCTGATTGTGGACGAGGAACTCAAGCCTCTGTACCACTTGATGGACAGTACGGTATGGGGAAATGACTATAAAAGAAAAATCATATGCCGATGAAAAAATTCATAACAGTTGCCGCAGCGCTTTCGATGCTTGTCATCTCCAACGGCTGCAGAGAAAACACGATCATCAATCTCAGGAACGGTTTCAGGGAAATTCCCGACAGCATTCAGACAGCAGCATACTGGTACTGGATGAATGACAACATTTCCGAGGAAGGAGTCGTAAAGGATCTTGAGGCAATGGCGGCGGTGGGAATAAACCGTGCCTACATAGGCAACCAGCAGGCCGACGATATCCCGTACGGGGATATAAAGTTGGGGTCAGACCAGTGGTTTGACATTACCCGTACGGCCCTTAAGACCGCAGCCGACCTTGGAATTGAGATCGGAATTTTCAATTGCCCCGGATGGAGTCAGTCTGGCGGCCCGTGGGTGAAGGAAGAGGAAAGCATGAGGCGCCTGGTGATGAAGGAAGGGTATCCGTCCGACATTACCGACAAAAGCATAGTAAGGGTGCTGGCAATGCCTCCGATAGAAGGTACTGTTCTTCGGGCGAAGGTAAAGTCTCCCGAAGGGAAGGCCTGCAAGGCGGAATTTGCCGCCCCCGAAGGCTTCGTGGCCAGAACGGTTTCGGTAAAGGCATCGGCGCGTACCGACAGGCTGATGAAGGTGCTGGCCGACGGAGCCGTAATCCGGGAATTTTATTTCGACCGCCACAGAACAGACCTCAACGTTGGATTCGACCCTCTGGCTCCGGTGGTGATAAATCTGCCGGAAACCTCGGCAAGGAAATATACAGTAGTGATTGAGAAATACTACAACCCCGCCGACGTTGATTTTGAGGTTGTTGTGAGCGATATCCCGGAAATCGAAAAATGGCCCGAAAAAACCCTTGTGAAGATGTTCCAGGACCCGCTTCCTATGTGGGACCATTATATGTGGACAGCTCAGGGCGAGTGCTCGGACAAAAGCAAGGTGGTGGACCCCGAAATGGTGATAGACCTTACCGAAGGGATTCTCAAAGGCTTCCAGAGCCCCAACATCCCCGACAGCTACAGGGTTGTGACATTCTATATGGAAACCACCGGCGTTACCAACGCTCCCGCCGTTCCGGAGGGTACCGGACTCGAGATAGACAAGATGAGCCGGAAGCATATCGAGACGCACTTCGATGCTTTTGTTGGAAAGCTGATAGAAAGAATTCCCGCCAGTGACCGGAGAACCTGGACGGTAGTGGTGCAGGACAGTTACGAAACCGGAGGCCTCAACTGGACCGACGATATGGCAGAAGTATTCCGCGAAAGATACGGTTATGACCCCGTTCCCTTCCTGCCGGCTATGGCTGGTATTACAGTGGGCAGTGCCGACCGCTCCGAACGTTTCCTTTGGGATTTGAGGCGTCTGATTGCCGACAGAGTGGCATACGACTATGTCGGAGGCCTGCGGGACATCTGCCATCGGTACGGAATGGAAACCTGGCTCGAGACTTACGGGCATTGGGGTTTCCCCTCTGAATTCCTTATGTACGGGGGACAGTCCGACCAGATTGCCGGTGAATTCTGGAGCGAAGGAGACTTGGGCGACATTGAGAACAGGGCTGCGTCGTCGTGCGGACATATTTATGGTAAGAATAAGGTTTGGGCCGAGTCCTGCACTGCGGGTTCGCCTCAGTACAGCCGTTACCCCCGGCTTATGAAGGAGAGGGTGGACCGTTTCTTCTGCGAAGGAATCAACGCAACGCTCCTGCATCTGTTCATTCAGCAGCCCGACGACAGAAAGCCCGGGCTGGATGCGTGGTTCGGGAACGAATTCAACAGGAACAATACCTGGTTCGAGGCCCTCGACCTGTTCATACAGTACCTTAAGAGGTGCAACCTGATGCTGCAGCAGGGACGTTACATAGCCGACGCAGCGTATTTCATTGGCGAGGATGCTCCCAAGATGACGGGAGTGTGCAATCCTGTGCTGCCTCAAGGATATTCCTTCGATTATATCAATGCAGAGGTGTTGCTGAAGCACAGCAGAGTGAAAGACGGAAAGCTTGTGCTTGACAGTGGAATGGAATATGCCGTTCTGGTACTGCCGGATCAGAATACGATGAGGCCGGAGGTGCTTAAGTGCATCGCTCAGATGGTTGAGGATGGCCTTACCATAACCGGACCTGCGCCCGTACAGTCTCCGAGCCTGCAGAACTATCCTGCCGCCGACGAAGAGGTGAGGACGGTCGCTGCGGCCGTGTGGAACGGCAGCGGGCGTTACGGCAAGGGCCGCGTTTACGATAAGGGAACGGCTATGGAAACGATTTTCGCCGATTTGGGCATCAAACCCGATTTTACGACCACTGTTCCCGCCGACGGCAAGGTTTCGTTCATACACCGCAGCCTGGGAAGAGAAGGGGATATCTACTTTGTAGCCAACCAGAAGGAGGCGAAGGCCGGTTTCAAGGCAACTTTCAGGGTTGACGGAGGGTTTGTTCCGGAACTATGGTATCCCGTTGACGGACACTGCGAACCTGTTTCGTGGACTCGGGACGAGAACGGATGCAGTATCGATATGAGTCTGGACAGCCTCCAGAGCGTATTCGTAGTGTTCGGGAAAAATGGCACTGGAGAGGGTGTTCCGATGCAGACGGCAGGAACCGTAAGCGTTGGAGGCCCCTGGAAAGTCAATTTCAGCGAATCTTGCGGGAACGCCGCTTTCGAAACCGAAATGGCGGGCCTCGGAGACTGGAGCGAGAGCCCGGAACCGGCGATAAAATACTATTCGGGCAAGGCCACGTACAGCAACAGATTCAGCCTGGATACAAAGTTGGCGGCTTCTGACAGGGTCCTGCTCGACCTCGGTCACGTAATGGTAATGGGGAAGGTGCGTATCAACGGAAACTATGCAGGGGGAGTATGGACTGCGCCGTATGTCATAGATATCACCGACCTGGTATGCGAAGGAGAGAATACCGTTGAGGTAGATGTGTGGAACAACTGGAGAAATCGTCTGATAGGGGACGACAGCCTTCCCGAGGAACAGAGAAAGACCTGGACCAACCTGTCACCGTGGAAAGCGGGGTCGGATCTTCAGCCTTCGGGACTTATGGGACCGGTAACGGTTAAAATTTTAACAGGCGGGATAGACGGAACAAAATGAAAATTATTTTATATTTGCGCCCTGTTTAACACATTTATATTTAAGAAAGAATGAAAAAATCCATTGCCTTGCTGTTGATTGCGCTGTGCAGCATCTGCGCCTGGTCTCAGGAAGACGATTACAAGGGAGATCTCAAGGTGGTTCCCAGGTTTGACGTTGGTGCCAATTTCTACGAAGGGGAAAAACCGGAGGTAGATTGGGGAAACAGTGCCCTTTATACCCAATTGGACTATAACTTTACATCTTCGTTAAAGTTCCGTATGATTAATCTTTGGGTTAATTCGGAACCGAAGGGTCTTTACAGTAATTTTTTCCGCCCCTATGCCGTAAACTTCCTTCCTACTTTTGCCTTGGATTTCAGTTTCAGCAACTTCTATGTAACGGTAGGCAAGGATTATCTGGGCCTTGGAGGTTTTGAGAATGACCCTTACGACTACGATTTCGATTTCGACCAGCTTACTCCTTTCTGTTGGTATATGGTTACCTCACAGTGGGGAGGCAGGATTGGATGGATAAGCGAATCAGAAAATACTGACCTTTCTTTTGCGGTTACGTCTTCTCCGTTCGGAACCCGTACTTTTGCCGACGGACTTCTTGCCTTTACCGGAATCTGGCGGGGGAATTACGGACCTCTTTCAACAATCTGGGGAGTTAGTGCGGTAGCTACAGAGAAAGGAAAATACGAGTTTCTGGCCACTTTGGGTCAGAAGTTGACGTTCGGAGGATTTTCGGCTACCTTCGATTGGTTCAACACCAGTTACCCCGACCCTGAGAGCGGCTTTCTCGCCAAGGGACATACTCTTCGCGGAGAACTTGCATATGATTTCGACGGGAAGGCCGACATAGCCCTTACCGGAAGCCGCATACTTGCTCCCAAGGGAGACCTTGAACTGGAGAATTCCTGGCTGGCAGGCGTAAAGGCCCATATATGTCCCATTGAAAACCTTAAAATATCATTGACAGGAGCCTACAACACCAATTACGGATGCTGGGATTTCCGTGCAGGACTCCTCTATTATTTCGATATTACCTGGTAGGGAGGGGTTACATCTGCTCGTCGAAAGACAGTGTAGCAACAGAAATACGGGCACTTCCATTGGGGAGTGCCTTTTTCAGAGCATTGCAGCAGGCCGCAAGCGTGCTTCCGGTGGTGAAGACGTCATCGACCAGCAGAATGTGCGAATAGTGGGCATCCCTGCATTTTGCGGTAGCTGCAAAAGCGTCCTTTATGTTGAGGTAGCGCTGTTCCCTGTTGAGTTTCACCTGCGAAGATGAGCTTTTCCGCTTGCGCAGAAGGTCGCAGCGCACTTCGGCCTGTGGGAGCATTTTCCCAACCTCCCGGGCTATTATTTCGGCCTGGTTATAGCCTCTTTTGAATTTTCGGAAAGGGTGCAGAGGGACGGGAACAATGCAGTCGACGTCGCGAAGGTACTCCGATTCGAGGATCTTTTCCCCAAGCATAGAAGAAAAATAGCGGCCTGCTGCAAAATTGCGCCGGTATTTGATGGCCGGGGTAATGGAAGAGTATCCGTTCAGATGAAAGAAAAGGGCGGTGGCGTAAAGGTACGGGCCTTTCTTTACGAAAGAATTCAGTTTGTCGGCCATCGGGTTCCTGGAAATCCTTTCGTAGCGGGTGAGAGGAAAATCGCAAAGGCACGGGATGCACAGTTCGTCTTCGACGCTGTAAAGGTCTCTGCCGCAGGCAATGCAATTGCGGGGGGATACAAGGTCGGCCACCGAGTCGGCAGCCTCCTTCAGAAAAGAGGAAGTTTTCATAGTTTTTAAGTTTCAAAAAGGCCTTAATCCGAGGCCATAGCGGTTTCGACTTCGTCGGGCGATGCGGGGAGACGCCGGCTTCCCAGCAGACGGGCACCATCGGCCGTTACCAGAACGTCGTCTTCGATGCGTATTCCTCCAAAGTCGTAGTATTCAGTAAGTTTAGGGTAGTTGATGGCGTTTTTGCCGATTCCGTCGGCCTTCCACTGCTCTATGAGGGCAGGGATGAAGTAAATGCCGGGCTCGTCGGTGATAACGTTGCCGGGCTTGAGCCTGCGCGCCATCCGGAGTCCTCCCAGGCCCAGCTGTCCGGAGCGCTGTTGGTCGGGGTCGTAGCCTACGAGATTCTCGCCGTAATCCTCCATATCGTGGCATTCAATGCCCATATTGTGTCCCAGGCCGTGGGGAAGGAAAAGCCCGCACAGACCCTCGGCAACCATATCGTCCGGATTCCCCGGGAGAATCAGCCCCAGATTCTGCAACCTTTCAATGATGAGCCGGTTGACTGCCAGATGAATGTCGCGGTATGCAATTCCCGGCTTTATGAGGCTGAAGGCGAGGGCGTTGCAGTCATATACGGTTTGGTAGATGTCCCGTTGTTTCGGAGAGAACTTGCCTGAGGTGGGGTAGGTACGGGTAAAGTCGGAGCAGTAGTGTTCGTTGAGTTCGGCTCCGGCATCGATTACCATCAGCTTTCCCGGCTCTATGGGGAGTTCGTGGGAATGACAGTGAAAGATTTCTCCGTGCTGGGTGAGGATGGTAGGGAAGCTCATACCCCAGCCTTTGCCAAGAACGATACCTTCCATCTCTCCGACTATGAGTTGCTCTGCCTTGCCGATTTTTATGCCTTTGCGGGCGACGCTGTGCATCTCGTAGCCCAGGTCGCAGGCCTTTTCGATAAGGTCTATCTCTTCCTGACTTTTTATCAGGCGCATTCCGATTGTTGCTGCGAGCATTTTGGCCGAGGCGTGTGCGCAACCTTTCTTGCCGTCGGAAATTACGTCAGCGGGCTCGAGGCCGGTGAGTCTGGCGAGCAGATGGGCGTTGTAGTCGCGGGAAACGGGAAGGAAATGGACCTGTCTTCCTTTTACAGCCGGCTCCAAAGCGCAGAGAGGGGCGGTTTTGGAGATGCCGGTGCTCTGGGCCAGTTCATTTACGGTGGGCATCGGGCCGGTCCAGATAATATCGTCAAGGTCGAGATCGTTGCCGTAGAGAACCTGCTCTCCGCTTTCAAGGTCTATGGTTGCGGCTAGGCCCGGTTCGTCTATTCCGAAGTAGTAGAGCCAGGTTCCGTCCTGTCTCCATTTATAGGCGTTGTCACGGTATTGTGCCGGAGAATCCACGTTCCCCAAAAAAAGCATTATGCCTTTCTCTCCACGCATTTTCTGCATCAGGGAGGCCCTGCGGGCCATATAGGTTTCTTTCTTGAACATAATCCAAAGATAGTGTTTTGCGGGTGCAAATACAAATTTCGGGTGCTGTAAAAAAAAGGTTATATTTGTATGATTGTGCAAAATCAAGCAGGACATCAAAGCCATAACATCTTAAACACAGGAATATGAAGAAAATCATTTACGCAATCGCCATTCTTATGGCAGTCGGCTGCAACAAGGCTGCTGACACCGTTGTTTTCGGAACCATCCGCACAGCGGAGGAAGACAACCCTGTAGTAGAGGCAATCGCTGTCAAGGACGGCAAGTTCATTTACGTAGGTGACAAGGCCGGAGCCGAAGCTTACATTAAAGAGGGGGTTACCGAGGTGATTGACCATACAGGTAGAGGTATGGTGATGCCGGGCTGCTACGATGGCCACGCGCATTATATGATGACCATTTCTCTTGCCAATATGAAGGGTGGGCTGCTGTTTGCTAAAGAGGACGGAAAGGCTGAAATCCTGAAGAAAGTCGATGCCGCCGCTCTTGAAGCCTCCAAGGCGGGAAAGCATTGTCTGTTCGGCTTCGGATGGGATATGTATAAGAACAGAATGACCGACCATATTACCTTGGCAGAACTTGACGCTGTCTCACACGGACTGTCTGTCGCACTATTTGACTCCGGCGGACACAATATGTATTGCAATACGGAATGTTTCCGTCGCTGCGGCATCATCGACGACAAGGGCAATGTGCTTATCAGGGAAATACCGGGCGGATTGCTCGAGATGGATGAAAGCGGACAGCTTACAGGCTACATTGATGAGCGTGTGACAGGCTATCCTATGCGTATGGGAGGCATTGACTCGGACGAAATCATAGATGACGAGGTGGCAAGCATCGCTCTTGAAAAATCTCAGGA
>JAGHTF010000020.1 GCA_018065485.1 Candidatus Cryptobacteroides fimicaballi
CTTTCAGGGTCAGGCCAGGGCTCGTTTCTATTATGCTCCCCAGGTCGATCCCGTTTCCTACAACGTCGAAGCCGACGCGGCAAGGAACGCATGGACCCTCAATAACACAGATACAAACTATCCGCGTCTTGGCTCCAACGTTTCCAATGGCGGCGTTACTTCATCGTCTTTCTATTACAGAAATGCGGCTTTCCTTCGTCTCAAGAACGTAGAGATCGGTTACACTCTCCCTCAGAGCCTGTTCGGCCCCAAGGGCATCGTCAAGGGTATCCGCCTCAATATAGGAGGTTACAACCTTTATACTTTCTCGGAGCTTAAGACAATCGACCCGGAACAGAGCGATACCTCTTATGCAACTTACCCCCAGGTCCGTATCTTCAATTTCGGTGCGAAAATAATGTTCTAAACGATGGAGGAAAAGATCATGAAAAAAATAATTATTGCGATTTCAATCTTGCTTTCTTTCGCAGCAGTTTCCTGCACACCCGAGGAGTATCTCACCAAGACTCCTCTGGACAAACTTTCCGAGGATGCTGTTTTCAACAGTGACGTATTGGCAGAAAGCTATGTAAATGCACTCTACTGCGTTGTGAACGATCCTTTTGAAGAGGGGAACATAAGCGCAATCACAGACGAGGGCTTCTTCCGCTATGGCGGTACGTCCACGCGTTATATCCTTTCCGGGACAATGACCCCCGACAACATTATCATCATCAATGAAGGCGGGCAGGCCCACAACACCCGTACAACCGTTCTCAATATCTGGAACAAGGCTTACAGGTGGATATACAGGATGAACGTTTTCATCAAGAAGATGGAAAGCGAGAATAGCCTTTCGGACGAATATAGGACCAGGCTCCTTGGCGAAGTCTATTTCCTTCGCGCGTGGGCTTACTACAATCTTATCCAGCGCTACGGAGGCGTGCCCATTATCAAGGATCCCTGTTCTATCGACGACAATTTCGATTTCGAACGCAACGATTTCGAGTCCTGCTACTCATTCATTATGTCCGATCTCGTGCAAGCCGAATCAAGGGTTCCCGATAAGAAGAACTGTGTGCTGGGCCGCATAAACAAGGATATTGTCCTAGCCTTGCGCTGTCGCGTGACAATGCTTGCTGCATCTCCTCTGTTCAACGATCCTGCGTATCCCGACGGCGACCTCACCCACGGAAAATATGATTTCAATGGCAAGTGGCAGATTGCCTACGATGCTGCCAAGGCCGTTGTGGACCGTGCCGACAAGGACGGAGCTTATTCCCTGGACTCCCGCTACGAGGGATTCTGGGAGGATATCTACTCTCCCGAGATTATATGGGGCAAATTCTTTGAAAATACCGCAACGGCCGGTGAAAACAATGCAAAGAAAGCTCAGCAACTCTATGCAACCACATATTTCAGTGGTTGGACTTCCTGCAATCCCACCCAGGCTTTCCTTAAGGATGTGGAGATGAGAAACGGCAAGAAATTCTTCGAAGAAGGTTCCGGCTATGATCCAGAGCATCCTTTCGCCAACCGCGATCCCAGATTTTACAAGATAATAGGTTGCCCGTTCAGTTACTATGGCGTAAATGAGAAAGACAAATACACACAGGAACTTCCCAACGGATTCATTTTCGACTGCAACAATCCGGAATACGCGAACCTCGATGGCATGAAGACAAACGGATTCCCTTCATATCAGCTGCAACTCTATCTGCTGTACAAGGATAAGGACCGTTCCGATTTCGCCGAAGGGAAGAAATATCCCGACTATGACAAGAAGCCGTCTCATCTCTGGGATGCTACAAACCATACCGGATGCGAGCTCAACAAGTGGCACATCCCCTCTGTTCCCATCTCGGCTTCCCTGGTAGGAAACGTGGTATGGCCCTGGTTCCGTCTGGGCGAGTTCTATCTCAACCTTGCAGAGTGCGCATATATGGTAGGCAATGAAGCGGAATGCCAGACTTACATAAACAAGATCCGTCACCGCGCAGACGTTATGATGCCTGACGTCACAGAGACCGGTACAAATCTCTGGGACCGTCTGGTTAACGAACGCCGGGTTGAGCTGTCGTTCGAGATGATACGGTATTTCGACCTTCGCCGTTGGAAAACAGCCGAAATCTACGAAAACGTACCTCTTGCCGGATTTACTACCCTTATTCTTGAGAAGGGCTCCAAGAAGGATACGCTGTACCGTGTGGTACGCCTTTATGACGAGTCAAAGAATCATACGAACTACTACTGGCCCAATACCGAGGCAAGCAAGACATATACCTATGCGACCGTTTCACCTGCAGGCGATCGTGACGGCAAGCCTATAGAGTACATTATCAAGGAAAAATGGCTTGGCAAGGAGTATCTTCTCGACTACGGAGACTGTTGTCTGAACATATCTCCCACTCCCAAATATTTCCCGTTCCGCAGTGGCGTCTATCCTAACTACCTGATGCCCATACCCCGTACGGAAATAACCAAGAGCCATGGAAAGATAAAACAGAATCCCGGATACGAATAGAAAAATAATATTGAATCAGTATATGAAAAGTTTTTTAAAATGTCTCCTTTGTGCAATGGCTGCTGTTTTTATGACGGTGACCTCTTTTGCACAGGACAGGACAGTGACCGGAACGGTTTCCGCCACCAACGGTGAAGCTCTCATTGGAGCCGGCGTCGTAATCAAGGGAACAACCACCGGTACCGTAACCGACCTTGAAGGCCGGTTCTCCCTGTCGGTTCCCTCAAATGCGGTTTTGCAATTCACCAGTGTGGGTTACAAGACTCTGGATGTTAAAATCGGAAACAAAAGCAAGATAGACGTTATTCTGGAAGATGACGCCCAGCTTCTCGAGGAGGCGGTTGCAATTGGCTATGCCAACCAGAGCAAACTTACCCTTACGGGTTCGGTGGCTTCCACTTCGGGCCGTGAACTTGTGAAGAACTCTTCGGTCAACCTTTCGCAGGGCCTGGCCGGACGTCTTTCCGGTGTCATCATCAACAACCGTTCGGGTGAGCCCGGTAGGGACGACGCTACTATGTTCATTCGCGGACGCAGTACCTTCGGAAACAACAGCCCTCTTATCATCATTGACGGTATTGAAGGGCGTGATGAAGAGTTCTCCCGCCTCACGGGTGAAGAAATCGAGTCTGTGAACGTGCTCAAGGACGCTTCGGCCGCCATTTATGGTGCGCGCTCTGCCAACGGCGTAATTCTGGTTACCACCAAGAGGGGAAAGTTCAATGAAGCTCCCAATATTACCTTCAATTACGACCTTGGCTTGCAGCAGCCCACCCGCCTTGTAGAAATGGCAGATGCGGTGCTCTATACCAACGCCTACAACGATGAACTTGCCATAACAGGCGCCGCTCCCAAATACAATCAGACTCAGCTGGACCTTTATGCAAGCGGTTCCGACCCAATCCTGTATCCCAATACGAATTACTTCAAAGAGATTATCAAACCCGTTTCCCAGCAGCACAAGTACGGTGTAAGCATCGACGGTGGCGGAGATAAGGTCGGTTACTTCGTTCAGTTCAACGGACAGTTTCAGGACGGTATCTACGTTAAATCGGCTACCAACTATCAGCAGTACAACATCCGCTCCAACATCGACATCAAGGTTACCGACAATTTCAAGCTTGGTGTGAATCTCAATGTGCGTCAGCAGCACAAGAACTACTCGGCTTTCCCTTCAGACGCCTACGGTATCTTTTATATAGCAACACGTCTTAAGCCTACAGGCGCCGCCTACTATCCCAACGGCAAAATACGCGGAGGCACCAACCCTGCCGTTATGGTACAGGACATTACAGGTTACGACCGCAGTATCATCAATACCATCAACGCAACCCTCACGGCCGACATCGACCTCAAGAAGATCACTCCCGGTCTGAAGATTAACGGAAGTTTTGCGTATGACGTCAACAACAATTTCAAAAAGAATTTCCAGAAGAACTGGAAATACTGGTCATACGACGAGATTACTGAGCTCTACACAGAACACACTATGTCCTACTGGTCATCTCCCACTCTTCACGAGTATCTTACCAGGACCAACAGCTGGACTGCAAACGTAAATCTCAACTACGACAGGGATTTCGACGGTCATCACGTAACCGGCCTTCTGGGCTATGAGCAGCACGCTTTCCATCGCGACTACTTTTCTGCCGGTATCAACTCATTCGCATCCGACATTCTCGATGAATTCTTTGCCGGAAGTGCAGACAAGAGCTGGTACTCGATTAACGGAAATGCCAGGGAAACCGCGCGCCTTTCATTTTTCGGCCGTCTGGGCTATGACTATCAGAGCAAATACCTCTTCCAGTTCATTGCCCGTTATGACGGATCCGAGAATTTTGCCAAGGGTCACCGCTGGGGATTCTTCCCCGGTGCTTCCGCCGGCTGGCGTATCAGCGAGGAGTCCTTCATCAAGGACAACGCTCCCTGGATACAGAACCTCAAACTCCGTCTTTCCTACGGCGAGCAGGGCAATGACCAGATTGACCCGTTCCAGTATATGACAACCTACGAATATGCGACCGGTGTTTCATATTGGATGCGCATAGACAACAAGGACATATCTTCAATCGTTCCGGGAACCATCCCTAACGAAAACGTGACCTGGGAAGTAGCAAGGACCTGGAACGTGGGCCTCGACGGAAACATTTTCAAAGGAAAATTCTCGTGGGAACTGGAATACTTCAATACCCGCCGTTCGAACATTCTCTGCACCCGTAACGCCTCCATCCCTTATTATACAGGCCTTACCAGCAATCTTCCCGACGAGAATATAGGTATAGTTTCCAACCGGGGCGTGGAGATTCAGCTCTCTCACGAAAACCGCGTGGCCAACGGCGACTTCATCTACCGTATCAACGGAAACTTCCTGTACGCGAAGAACCGCGTAGAGTATATGGATGAAACCCCTTGGGGCGCAGGCCACGAGTATATGAACCAGACCGGTCACCCTATGGGCGCAGGGCTCTACTATCAGGTCGAGGGCATCAACAAGACCCAGACCGACCTTGACGGTCATCCCCAGATGTCAGGCGCAACGCTTGGAGACTTCTACTTCAAGGATCTCGACGGAGATGGCAAAATTACCACTTATGACCGCCTGCGCTGCGATATGACCACCGTTCCTGAAATAGTATTCGGTTTGAGCGGAAACTTCCAGTGGAAGAACCTCGATTTCTCAATTCTGTTCCAGGGACAGGCCAGGGCCCGTTTCTACTATGCACCCCAGATGGATCCCGTTTCGTATAACGTCGAGGCCAATGCCGCAAGGAATGCGTGGAGCCTCAAGAACACCGGGGCCGACTATCCCCGACTCGGTTCCAACGTTTCAAACGGCGGTACCACGTCTTCGTCATTCTACTACAGGAACGCCGACTTCGTCCGTCTCAAGAACGTGGAGCTCGGATACACCTTCCCTCACAAGATGTTCGGAGAAAAAGTTCCTGTAAAGGGAATCAGGGTTTACGTTGGAGGTTACAACCTCTTCACCTTGTCTGAACTGAAGACCATTGATCCCGAGTCCAATGACGGGTCGGCACAGACCTATCCCCAGACCAGGATTTTCAATTTCGGTGCAAAGCTTATGTTCTAATCATAGGAGGAGATGAATATGAAGAAATTTTATATAGCAATACTTATCTGCACGGCTCTGCTGAGTTCCTGCAAGAAAGATTTTCTTGACAAGACTCCTCTTGACAAATTGTCCGAGGAAGCTGTTTTCAACAGTGACGCCCTTGCCGAGAACTATGTCAATTCCCTGTACGTTGTATTGCCCGATCCTTTCCAGGAAGGCAATATAAGTGCAATCACAGACGAAGGATTCTTCCGTTACGGAGGAACCTCGACACGTTACATCTTGTCCGGAACAATGACTCCCGACAATATCCTTCCCATCGCTGAAGGCGGTCAGGCCCACGATACCCGTACCACTACGCTCAACATATGGAATCGTACCTACGAATGGATCTATATGATGAACACCTTTATCAAGAAGGTTGAGGAAGGGACCAAGATGTCGGCTGATGCATCCAAGAGGCTGCTGGGCGAGGTGTATTTCCTTCGTGCCTGGTCTTATTACAACCTTATCCAGCGTTACGGCGGCGTGCCTATCATAACAAAAGTTTATACTCTTACCGACGAGTATGACGTTACCCGCGACAAGTTCGACGATTGTGTTGATTTCATTCTCTCGGACCTTGAAAAGGCCGAGGAGATGGTCCCGACAAAAGACAACTGCCTTCTGGGCCGCATCAACAAGGATATCGTGCTTGCCCTGCGCTGTCGTGTCACGATGCTGGCCGCGTCGGCATTTTTCAACGACCCTGCCTTCCCCGAGGGAGACATTATTCACGGAGCGTACGATTACAATGGAAAGTGGCAGCGGGCCTACGATGCCGCCAAGGCAATCGTGAATCGTGCCGACGTTGACGGAGCCTACGCCCTTTCCGAAACCTATGAGGGTATATGGAACAACATCTACTCGAAGGAGGTTATCTGGGGAAAGTTCTTCGTCTCAAACGCCGATGCCACCACCAATTACGCAAAGAAGGCGCAGCTGCTTTACTCAAATGTGTATTTTAACGGTTGGACATCGCTCAATCCTACCCAGGCTTTCATTAAGGATGTGGAAATGCGCAACGGAAAAAAATTCTTTGAGGAAGGCTCCGGCTATGATCCCGAGCATCCTTTTGCCAACCGTGACCCGCGTCTTTACAAAATCGTCGGTTTCCCGTTCACTTATTATCAGAATACCGAAGCCGGAAAAACCAATGCCGAACTCCCTCACGGCTTCCTGTTCGGTCCTTCATACAAGGGCGATCCAGAAAAGGGCTATCCTTCATACAAGGAACTCAATGGTGTTGCAAAACAGGGTTATCCCGAAAATCAGCTGCAGATTTACCTGCTGTTCGACGGTATGGACCGTTCGGATTTTGCCGAGGGAAAGAAATATCCCGACTATACCAAGAAGGCCGCACATCTCTGGGATGCTTCCAATCATACAGGGTGTGAACTCAACAAGTGGTATATCCCAACTTCTCCCATTACCGAATCTGAGGTGGGCTCTCTGCTCTATCCCTGGTTCCGTCTTGGCGAAATGTACCTCAATCTTGCCGAATGCGCCTATATGCTGGGTGGCAGGGAAGAGGAGTGCCGCGAATACATTAACAAGGTCCGCCGTCGTCCCGACGTGATGATGCCCGACGTTACCGAGAGCGGTGAAAACCTCTGGGACCGTCTGGTGAACGAACGCCGCGTCGAGCTCTCTTTCGAATTCATACGCTACTTCGATCTTCGCAGATGGAAGCTTGCCGAAAAGTACGAGAACGTTCCTCTTGCAGGAATGCTTCCTATGGTGCTTCAGAAAGGAAGCAAGCAGGATACTCTGTTCAGGGTTGTGCGCCTGTATGACGAAACTAAGAATCATACCAACTATTACTGGCCCAACACCGAAGCCAGCAAGACGTACACCTACGCTACTGTTACTCCGGCCGGAGACAGGGACGGCAGGCCTATCGAATATATCATAAAGGAAAAATGGCTTGGAAAGGAATATACCCTGGATTACGGAGACTGCCCTCTGAACATTTCTCCTACTCCAAAATATTTTCCCTTCCGCAGTGGAGTATATCCCAACTACCTTATGCCTATTCCCCGCTCGGAAATAACCAAGAGTCACGGACAGATAGAACAGAATCCAGGATATGAATAGGATTTTCTCAATACTTGTCTGCTTAGGTGTGGCGCTGAATCTCGGCGCTGCACCCTTGCGCTTTAATTTCAGGTCGGCAGACATCACCCCTCTTGAGGAGGATCACACTATGCTTGCCGGTTTTGCCGCACGCAACGATCTTCACGACGGTGTGCACACTCCTCTGAAGGCAGGATGTTTTGTCTTTCTTGACAAGGGAACCGGCAGAAAGGTGTGCGTGGTATCCCTCGATATGATGGAACTTGCTCCAGTCCTTGCCGACGAACTGCGGGACAGCATTCAGGCCCGTACCGGAATAGGAAAGGACAATATCCTGCTTCACTGCATACATACTCACAGCGCTCCACGCGTTGGAGGACGCTGGATAGACGAGGGTGCTGCAAACAGGCCCTTCTACCTGAGATTTAAGGAATCTGTGCTCAATCTGGCCGTCTCTACGATAAATGATGAAGGCGGCTTCAGGAAGTTCAAAGTCGAGATAGGCAAATGCTCGACTTCCATAAGCGGAAACCGTTGTGAAAAGGAAGGTCCGGTGGACCGTGACGTATATGCAGTGCGCTTCCTTGACAGGAAGGGAAAGCCTATATGCGCGTTTATCAATCTTGCCTGCCATCCCGTATGTATGGGCCCCCGCAGTTATCTGGCTGGAGCAGACTATTCCGGTGTAGCGCGAGGGATAATTTCGAAGAAATGGGGATGTGAAGTTTTCCAGTTCAGCGGAGCGCAAGGTAATCTTGATCCGGCCGAAGGTCCCAAGACATTCGAATATGCCGAGCAGTGCGGACGTTCGCTTTCCGACTCCCTTTCGACTATAGTCTTCACTCCTTTCGAAATGGACGGGACACTTGCCCTTTCGACGAACGTAACAAGGCTTCCGTTCAGGATTCCCGAGGTTACTGCAGCGGAGATACACAAGCTCGCACAGTCTCTGAAAAAGGAATATGCCACGTCTTTCCCCCGTTTCGCGGATGATGTGGACGGGTGGGAGAAGCAGATGGTCAATGAACTCGGTCCCGACGCCGTAATCAGGTCTCTGGACGTGAATATGACGGGGCTTAACATAGGCGGACTTGTCTTCGTTTTCAGTCAGGGAGAGGCGTTCTGCGAATATCAGACGGGTCTTAGAACTGCTTTTCCGGACAAGACGGTGATTTTTGCCGGCTATACCAACGGGCAAAGTGCATATATCCCTTCTGAGCGAGCCTTCGAGGTGCGGAAGGGCTATGAATATGAACTCGAACAGGATTTCGTATATGTGAAGAGACCTTATCCTCTTTCCGAACAAATGCCACAGGCATTTCAGGAGGGTCTGGTAAAAACGGCCGCAATGGTTGCCGGAGCCCCTCGCTACGATATAATTCCCGCTCCGCTCAAACTGACCGCCAGCAGCGGAGAATTCAGTCTTGGGAAGAGGATGCGCGTTGCCGCCTCTCCCCAGTTCGTTGAGATTGCCGATGACTTCCGTGCCCGTATGGGCGAGGTAGGAGGTCTTCGCCTTAGAAGTTCGCGCCGCATATTCAGAAGGGGAGTGGAACTTGTCAAGGTAGACGGGCTTGCCCCCGAAGCATATCGCCTCAAGGTTACAAAGAGAAAGGTGACCGTAGAGGCGTCGGACTATGCCGGAGCATTCTACGCACTCCAGACTTTCTGCCAGATGCTTCCCGCCGAGGTGTATTCCGCATCCCGAGTCAGTGGTGTGGAGTGGACGGCTCCGTGCTGCGAGATCGAGGATTCCCCCCGGTTCGCATATAGGGGTATGCTCCTGGACTGCGGGCGTTATTTCTACCCTAAGGAAGAGGTGAAGAAGTTCATAGACCTGATGGCTATGCACAAGATGAATTACCTTCAGTGGCATCTGACCGAAGATCAGGGATGGCGGATAGAGATAAAGAAATTTCCCCGCCTTACCGAGGTGGGCGCCTACCGCAAGGAAACCTCGGGATACGACAACGTGGGGGATGGAAAGCCTCACGGAGGTTTCTATACCCAGGACGATGTTAGGGAGATTGTGGAATATGCGCGCCGCCGTGCGGTGACCATCATACCCGAGATAGAACTTCCCGGACATTCCTCTGCGGCCATTGCAGCCTATCCTGAACTTTCCTGCACACCCGACGAGCCCAAGGAGGTGGTAACTTCGTGGGGTGTCAAGGAAGATGTCTATTGCCCAAGGCCCGAGACCTTTGCGTTCCTCGAAGACGTGTTCTCCGAACTTTTCGACCTGTTCCCGTCTCCTTACTACCATTTTGGCGGTGACGAATGTCCAAAGACAGCCTGGCGGAACAGCGAATACTGCAAGAACTTTGCACGTGAGAAAGGACTCGACAGCGTCGATGATATACAGGATTATTTCGTGGCGCATTTCGACAACTTCCTGCGCCGGCACGGAAAGACCGTTATAGGTTGGGACGAGATACTTGACGGAAAGGCAACCGAATCGACGGTTGTAATGTCCTATCGTGGCCACAAACCGGCTTCCCGGGCTATGGAGAAAGGGATGAAGACGATTCTCTGTCCTAACCGCTGGTGCTATTTCGACTACCAGCAGCAGGAGATAGAGGACAAACCCTCGAATCAGCATCTTTTCATTACGCTGCGCAAAGCCTACAACTGGAGCCTGGAGAGTATGATAGAGCCCGAGACCCTTGCAAAAGGCGGTGACGGCCTTCTGGGTCTGCAGGCCTGCGTATGGGGCGAACATATCCCCGACGTTGCAAAACTCCAGCTTCAGACTTACCCGCGAGAGGCTGCAATAGCCGAGACTTCCTGGTCTGCGACAGACAACCGTGACTGGAACAATTTCAAGACGAGAATGCCCAAGGAACTTAAACGTATGGGATTTGCGGGTGTGGTATTCAGTGATGCCTTCAATAACGTGATAGTGAATATGGACCTGGAATCGGACTATCCCAGGAGCGTCGAACTCGAAATAGACAACCTATGCGCGGTTATTCGTTACACGACCGACGGCAGCGAGCCCGGTGCCGGATCGGAGGTTGTACCTTCCAGCATACGCGTCCAGAAGGGCGATACCATTAAGGCACGCGGTTTCCTCTGTGACGGAACTCCTGTCGGAGAAACAATGACTAGAACTTTCTAATATGGCAAAACGTATCATCATATTGCTTTTTTCCGCCTTTGCGGTTCTGTCCTGTACGGTGAATGACGTAGACAGAACAGTTGGCGTAATACCTCAGCCTCACCATATCAGTATGCCGGAAAAGGCTGGCAGCTTTGTCCTGGACAGGGACTGTGCCATCTTCCTTGACGAGCCTACCGAGGAAATGTATCGGATAGCCGGATTCCTTAACGAAAAGCTCAAAAAGGCGGCCGGATTCACTCTTCCGGTGAAGGAAGTGAATCTGACCCCAAAGGCAAGGGGTATTTATTTTATGAATGCCGGCAACCCTTCCGAGGCATACAATCTTCATATTATGCCGGATATGGCAGTGGTGGACTACGGAGACGGGGCAGGCGCCTTCTATGCGCTTCAGACAATGTTCCAGCTGCTGCCCAATCAGATATTCGCTTCCAGCGTGCAGAAAGGTGTAAAGTGGAATATGACCTGCTGTGACATCGAGGACAGCCCGCGTTTCAAGTATCGCGGCATGCACCTGGACGTATGCCTGCATTTCTTTGACATAGATTTCCTCAAGCGTTACATAGACCTTATGGCCCTGCACAAGGTCAACCGTTTCCACTGGCACCTTACCGAAGACCAGGGCTGGAGGCTGGAAATCAAGAAATACCCTCTTCTTACCCAGAAGGGGCAGTGGCGCAAGGAAACCGTGATCGGCTCCCTCAAATCCGGTATATATGACGGCAAGCCCCATGGTGGCTACTATTCTCAGGAGCAGGTCAGGGAGTTAGTAAAATACGCGGCAGAGCGCTATGTGACCATTATTCCCGAAATTGAACTTCCCGGGCACGCCCTTGCTGCAATAGCCTGTTACCCCGAGCTTAGTTGCGGCCTTGACAGTACGTATGAGGTGGCCACGAAATGGGGAGTGTTCAAACAGGTTTATTGTCCCAAGGAAGAGACCTTCAAATTCCTCGAAGACGTGTTCGACGAGGTGTTCGAACTCTTCCCCTCCAAACTGGTTCACATAGGCGGAGACGAATGCCCCAAGGCAAGCTGGAAGAAATGCCCGCATTGCCAGGCTCTTATAAGGAAACTCGGGTTGAAGGACGAATTTGAACTCCAGAGCTGGTTTGTGACAAGAATGGAGAAATACATCAATTCCAAGGGTCGCGAGATCATAGGCTGGGACGAAATCCTCCAGGGCGGACTTGCTCCCAATGCCAAAGTTATGAGCTGGTTGGGAGAGGAAGGCGGAATCAAGGCGGCCCAGCAGCATCACGAAGTGGTTATGTCTCCTCATTACCGGTATTACCTGGATTATTGGCAGGCCGACCCCGACAGTGAGCCCCTTGCTATGGGAGGGCCCACCACGCTCCGCACAATGTACGACTACAACCCTGTCCCCGAGGTGCTTACCGACGAGGAAGCCCGCTATGTAATTGGCGTGGAAGGTTGCGTATGGACTGAATATATGCCCACTCCTGCAAGAGTGGAATATATGGCCTGGCCCCGTATGTGCGCCATTGCCGAAAGCGGATGGACAAAGGCCGGCAAGGACTGGGACGGTTTTGCCTCAAGGCTCGAAAACCATCTCGTAAGGTTGGATGAACTGGGCGTGGGATACTGCGATGCGTTCTTCAATCCCTATATCGAATTCCATAAAGATACACAATACGACAAAGTGGTTACAATAAGCGTGGATGCTCCCGGAGCCGAAATACATTATACTCTGGATGGCAGCCTGCCCACTGCAGATTCCCCTCTGTATACCGGGCCTTTTGTTGTAAACAGGCAGCAGAAGGTAACTGCCATTGCAGTGCGAAACGGAAGACAAATCGGAAAAACTAAGTATAAAACTTTTTTAATTAACTAATCATTATGGCATTAAGATTAACTGAACAGCCGTCATTGTATGACAATCTGGAGAAGAAGAGTGTGGCTGAGCTGTTGCACGACATCAATCAGGAAGACCAGAAAGTGGCTTTGGCCATTCAGAAGGTTCTGCCCGATATCGAAAAACTTGTCAGTGCAATAGAGGCCCACGTTCGTGAGGGTGGACGTTTGTTCTACCTCGGGTGCGGAACCGGTGGAAAGCTTGCAGTGCTGGATACGCTGGAAATTCCCAACACCTATGGCGTAAGCCCCGAGATGGTACAGTGCGTTCTGGCAGGTGGAGTCGAGAATCTTGTTCAGGACATCGAGGAAGCCGAAGACTGGCTCGACGAAGGTTGGGAAACCCTTGAGAAGAAACATCACGTTACCCCTAAGGATATCGTGGTTGGCATCTCGGCCAGCGGCACCACTCCCTATGTCCTTGCATCTCTCAAGGCTTGCCGGGAACACGGAATCCCTACCGGATCGTTCGTGAACAATCCCGATTCTCCCATTTCACAGTATTCCGACTATCCTGTCGAGATTCTCACCGGTCCCGAATTCATTACCGGCAGTACCCGTATGAAGTCCGGCACTTCGCAGAAAATGCTCTGCGATATGATAAGCACTACGCTAATGTGCAGGTTGGGCCGCGTAGAAGGCAACAGGATGGTGTGTGCGCATCTTATCAACAATAAGGTCGTTGACCGTCTCACCCGAACCCTTATGGACCGCAACGGCATTGCCGACTACGCCCTCGTTGAGGCTGAAATCAAGGCTTGCGGCGGCCTTAAGGAAGCGGAGGACTCCCTTCGTAGGAAAGGTTTTATCAAATAACATAACCAATAATCAATCTTTTTAAAAAATCATTTTTATGAAAAAGATCTTTAATTATCTCGTTTCTTTCCTTGCAATCTCACTTGCACTGGTAGCTTGTAAGAAAGAAGAACCCACTCCCGATCCTACTCCGGTAGGTGGCGGATTCAAAATCAATGAGGTGGTTGCTGCAGCGTCAGAAGCCTACTCTACCTGGGAGGATGCAAGGGAAATCCCTGCTTCTTTCACTGTAGCGGGCAAGACTCTCAGCGCTTCCGATTTCTTCTTCGTTGAGGCTACTGCTCTCGTTGAAATAAGCGAAGGCAGCCAGGCCGAAATTGCAGTGGTTCCCTACAAGGCTGCAGCATCTCCCGACAAGGACAGCTACGATGCAACCGAAATTGCAGTTACCAACGGTCCCAAGGATGGCAAAGGCGTAGCCGAGGATATCGTTACCGTTGCCAAGACCTTCCTTGCCGATGCAGCTGCAAAGGGCCAGTGGCAGAACCGTGTTCTGGTTTACAGAGGTGACGACGCTCTTGCTTTCTGTACCAACCGTGCCATTGTTACCGTTATGCGCGCGCTTGCTGCATATGCCGAGTCTGCAAAGCTTCCCGCTACAGTCAGCACGGAATACCTTTCCGCTTCCAATACCCTGAAGGCATTTGCCCAGGAGTTCGTGAAGTATCTCGACATCTGGGATGCAACGATAGCCGACAAGCTCAGCGCCGACGGCGATCACTGCTCGGCAAACAACAATGCCTGGGAAAGAGTGCATTTCATTCCCATCCCTTACGACACCGACAATGACTACCACAATGAGGGCAAGGACCAGTATGACTTCGCAAAATACGGCAACCCTCAGAACATCGAGGTCAATGGTGAAACCTACACTGCCGCAAATTGCTGGGAAATCGCCATCCGCGGTCTTATGGATATGTGTACTACCGACGGTCAGGCCTTTATGAACACAATGGACCGCAACACTCCCATCAACTATGGCGACGGTCTTTCACTTATGTCCGCTCCCATCAGCAAACCTTCCGAGACCTGTATCTGGGGTAAGTATCCATGGTATGAGAAGGAAGGTGACGGCGGTTTCATCAAGTACAATGAAGCGCCTATTACAGAGATGAACGTTGACCTCCTGCTCAAGGCCTGCTCTTGGCACGTTACCAGGAGTTTCATCAAGAACAACTTCAACGACCCTCTCGGAATGATCGGTAACTTCCAGCAGTTCGGAACATCTGCATCAACCCTCAATGTGGAAGGTTACGAAGGACTTATCAGCCCTATGCGTGAGTTCCTCATTATGGCCCGTATCTACAAGTACCTGCTCGACAACAACATCAACAAGAACGTTTATACTGCCATCAAGGACGTGAAGTTCGACGTTGACCTTTACAACCAGGAGCTGCCCGTAAACGTGAAGACCAAATCTCTCAAGTTCGAAGCAACTCCCGAAGGACCTCTTACAATCGAACTCACCGCTACCGAGAACTGGACGGCAACCTGTGATGCCGAATGGCTGTCTCTCGACAAGACATCAGGCGCCGCCGGTGATGCAAAAGTTACTGTAACCGCTCAGAACAATACCGGCGAGGCCCGTACAGCCACTATCACTTTCGCGGCCGGCGATTACACCAAAGACGTAGCTGTAATTCAGACCGAGTATATCGCTCCTATCACTGGTACTCTTAAGGAATTTGCACAGGAATTCGTAAAGGCTCTCGATGAATGGAACAGCCACGTAGGACGCGTTGATGCCGACGGAGCACATAATCTCGCTACGGGATGGCAGAACGCTCACTTTGTTCCCATCGAGCACCCCAATGCAACCGGCAAGGATACCTATGTAGGTGAAGGCTTCGAAGGGAACCAGTATGATGAGACCCTTTTCGACCATACTTTCACAGTCAATGTCAATGGACAGGTTTATACTTCGGCTCAGGCTTGGGATATTGCTATCCGCGGTTTGATGGATCTTGTAACTGCAGAAGGCTCTGCAGAACTTGAAAACTTCACCGACAGCCGTAACCACGCAATGACTTTTGCCGACGGTGCTTCGCTTCTCGAAACTATGCCTACACCGACAGCCGGCTGTGCCTGGGGTAAATATCCCTGGTATGAGCAGGACAATCAAATGACAAATAACGGTCAGCCCGTAACCGAGGTAGGCGTTGACTTTATGGTAAAGGCTTGCTCCTGGCATCTTATCAGAGCATTCATCAAGATTCCCGGAGTGAACGGTTCTCCTCTCGGAATGATAGGCAACTATCAGGAGTTCGGTACGAACCCCGATTCACAGCTCGTTCTGGACAACTATGCAGGTTATATCGCTCCTATGCGTGAGTTCCTTATCCTTGCACGTTTCTACAAGTATCTGCTCGACAACAATATCACAGAGAACGTTTACACGGCTGTCAAGGATCAGAAGTTCGATTATGACCTTTACAACCAGGGCGCTGTTCCCGTAAAAGAGACCACTATCAAGGATTTTGCAACTGAGTATGTGAAACTTCTTGATGTATGGGAAAAGACAACCGGCAAGATAAATACAATTACCGGATTCGATACCGCCAGCTCGAATTATGATCCTGCCAATGACGTTATCGGCCACTATATCCCCGAGGATACCAAGATTACCGTAGGCAAGAAGGAGTATAATCTCGCTGACGTATACGAACTCGCCGAGCGCAGTTATCTCCTTGTCCGCGGATATGACGGAAACGACGTCAATCCCGACCACGTAGGAGCCGGCAAGATTGACAAGCTCGACAAGAGTGTGAATATGTCCGAGACCGCAATTCCCGCAACTCACGACTATCAGTGGGCATCTCTGCGTTACAATGAGTCTGCCGGCAATGGCGGCAACTTCCAGAAGAAAGACGGCTCTGCCGTTGCTTCTCTCGCAGTTCTTGACAACAATGCCAACAGAAGCATCAACTGGCCGCTCAACCCCAGCAAGGGCAATGGTCTGATTTCCAACAACTGCGGTTACAACAGTGACCAGGTTCCCGGTTTCAAGGGCTGTTTCAGCGCTGTACGCGCTATGCTTACCTATGCCGAGTTCTTCAAGTATATGCTTGACAACAACCTCGACACAGCCGGAGAACTCAGTGCCGATACAGAGGTTCCCACCCGTCTTTTCGGTGAGACCAAGCCCGTACCTGCCGCAGCAACTCTCAAAGACTTCGCAGAGGCTTATGTAAGCTGCCTCGACGTTTGGAAGAGCACAGTTGGTATGGTTGAGGCCGACGGTACACACTGTGTAGGAAAGGGCACTCAGTTCGAGAACGTTCATCTTGTTCCTATCGCCAATCCCAACAAGGGTTACACTACCGAAGGCAACCAGTACGACGACACTCTCTATCCTGTAAAATGGACTGTAAAGGTGGGTGAAACCGAGTACACTTCTGCCCAGGCCTGGGAAATCGCCATCCGTGGTCTTATGGAACTCTGTACTACCGAAGGAGAAGCTTTCCTTGCCGGTATGACAGACAGGAATATGGCCTATACCCTTGCAAACGGCAAAGCTCTTTCCACTACAGTTCCTGATTATACCGACGTTTGCGAATGGGGTGCTTATCCCTGGTATGAGCAGGATGCCGACAACAAACCTGTCACATTCAACGATGCAGAAATAGACAAAGTAGGCATCGACTTCATTCTCAAATGCGGCAGCTGGTTCGTGGTACGCGGCCTTATCACCAATTCGGGCAACACCCGTCTGGGCAAGATAGGCAACTATCAGGAATTCGGCACGAAATCAAGTACGCTCATTCTCGATGGCTATAAAGGCTTTATCAGCCCTATGAGAGTTATGTTGCTTACCGCACGTGTTTACAAATACCTGCTCGACAACAACATTACCGAAAACGCCTACGATGCGCTTAAGGACGTGAAGGTTGATTTCGACCTCTATTAATATTTTTTAATCCGGCGGGCACTGACCCGCCCGCCGGGTTCCATTTTTTATTACAGATTTATGAAAAAGGCATTGTCCGTTATTTCAGCCGCTTTTGCCGTGATTCTTTTCTTGTCGTGCGGCAAAGCCACTCCGGACCCCAAACCGGAAGAGCCCCAACCTCAGCCTCAGAAGATTGACTGGCGCGAAACCTACAACGGCGACCTGCTGTTGGCCCTTTCGGGAGCGTATGCAAAATGGCAGGAAACTAATACTATACCCACAACCATAAAGTGGGACGGTTTCACCGTATTCAATGTGGAGTATCTGCGAGCCGGAATTACCCTGTTGCTGAAAATAATAGACAATCCAAATACCTGGGCAGACGAAAACCTTACCTATCCTTCGGCCGCTTGTTCCATATCTTCACGCAAGGGAGAGCCGTTTCTGCCCAGGGAAATCAAATTCGGCGAGTTTACCTCCGTGCTAAGGAGCGTGTACGCCTCTATGACCGGGGGAAAATCGATACCCAATGCAATTGAGGTATCCTCCTACGAAAACAAGATGACAACATCGGCTCTTCTTAAAGCGATATTGGAAGCGGCCGCGTGTTACGATGCGCACGAATCCCTGCCCGAAACCGTAGATGTCTGGGAATCGTCCTACATCGCTCCCACGGCTCATTGCGAAGTCAATGCCGCCGAGGTTAAAACTGCCCGCGACGCCGCATTCGCCAAATACAACGTAACCGACAAATCGACCGTACGCGAGAAGGCGACTGCCATTTTCGAGTATGCCCGTACCGAGTGGACCTGGGAAGACTACAACAACACCAAAAAGGGTGCGGTTGGCACAATCAAGGCCAAGAGCGGCAATTGCTGTGACCTTTCTAATGCGATATGCGCTATGGCACGCCTCAGCGGCATTCCCGCCCGTTATTTCCACGCCCAGTGCAAATATTCGAGCGGTTACATAGGACACGTCATTTCCCAACTTTTTGTTGACGGAAAATGGGAATTCGCCGATGCCTCCAACGACAGCAACTCCTTTGGCACGGTTGTCTTTACCGACTACACCGGACTGCATTATTACGAAGAACTGGAATTTTAAACGCTTGCGGTAGATGAAAATTATCTTTAAAGCATTTGCGGCGGCTGCACTGCTTTCGGCATTGTTCTCCTGCCGTGGAAAAGAAACCCCTAAACCGGATCCCGTGCCCGATCCCGTATCTATGGACGGTATCATTATCAATGAGATTATGCCCTCAAGAGCAATAGGCAGGGAAGGCTGGATTGAGCTCTACAATACAACCGACAAATCTATCCCCCTGCAGGGAATGGTGCTGTTGCTTACCTCCGATTCAGCGGCAGAAGAACCTGTGTGTACCTTGAAGACAGGAACCATAGAGCCTAAGGGACGCTTCCTCATAAAGACCGGAGAAGTGCAATTCTCTACCCTTATGCTGCGCGCTACGTTCCAGGAACTGTCCATCCTCGATTCCCAGGGCTTCACCCTCGACTCTTTCTCGGTAAGAATCGACTGCGGCCCCAATGCCAAGTTGGATGGCGACGAGGACAGTTTCGCCCGAATCCCCGACGCCTCCAAGACCTGGAAGGTAACCGAAACCTCTACCCCGGGCGAGAAAAACTACAAGGTTACACCCTATGCCATTTCGGGATTGGTAATCAACGAAGTGTGCCCGGCAGAAGGTTGGGTCGAGATTTACAATGCCGGAAAGAAGGAGATGAAACTGGAATACTCCTACATAAAGGCCAAGGATGGCACCCGTATCTGTTTCCTGCCCGAGGAAACGGTTCTTCCCGTAGGAGAGAGACTCGCAATCGACTGTTCGGCAAGTGCCGCACAGATGTCGGAATTTACATACTATACCAATGACCATAAGCAGGTTACGACATTCTCCAGCTCCAAATTACCGGCTATAACCGACGGTTCCAGCTGGTCCCGCTTGCCCGACATCACAGGCGATTTCCAACTTACATCGGTACCCACTAAAGGCCAGCCCAACAAGGCCGTAACCACCGATGAATCGGGTCTCAAGCTCAACGAATTCTCGCTTGCCGGGTGGGGAGAGATAAGCAATTCTTCGCTCTTCGAAGTGAAGACCCCGGGTATCACCGTTACAATTGACGGTAAAACTGTCTTTGAAAGCGGCAGTACAACCATTCCGTCCGGCGGCCATTTGAGTTTCAGCGCCAATATCACTGCCTCTTCTAAAGTAGTCCTCAAGGGTTCCGACGGAAAGGAACTCGACAGTTTCACCGCTTCCCTCGTACACGGCAGCCGCGAAGCCACCCAGACTACAAGCTGGAGCCGTATCCCCGACAGCAATGGCCCCTGGTACACCGTTATAAACAGCAGCAGGGACGAAAAGAACTGGGGCATAACCGAAGACAACAAGGTAGCCATCTGGGTCAACCATTCATCTATGGACTCGTATGAATTCGAAAAGATGGCAAAACTCGGAGTAGGCAATATCGTAATCCACGAGTTCATCTTCCGCAGCGACTATCACAAGAAAGCCGAGGTAGAGGCTTTCCTCGACAAGGCTCATTCCCTTGGTATGAAAGTACACATCTGGCAGCAGTGCTTCTGGTGGTCAGGAGACGTCCACTGGCCGGATGGCACTGTGACCGAGGGCGATTGGGTATCGGCCATCATTGACGGAACGCCAGCCAAAGTCAACCAGCCCAGGTTCGACGAAATCATCAAAAGGTCTTTGAACTATGTCAATTATGATATAGACGGAATTCATTACGATTATGTGCGTTTCGGCGGAACCGCCTACAAGCACGGCGATGAAAACCTTACCGGTACAATGGCCATCACAGAGTTCTGCCGTCAGGCTGAGTCTAAGATTCACGCCAAGAATCCGGGAATCATAATGTCGGCGGCTCTTATGGGCGAAAGCGGCGCACAGAAATATTACGGTCAGGACCCCGAGCAGATGACCCGTTACATAGACATTCTTATGCCTATGGCTTATATTTCTTCTTACAACTACAGTTCCACAAAGAACGTTTCGGTGGCCAACTGGTTCGCCGACGGAGCGCACAAGAACGGTAAGGAGTGCTGGCACGGTTTCTCTACCTACGATGCAAACAGCCAGGGTCTCAGCGCTGACAGACTCGATGCCGACATTGTAAACGTCGTAGACAATTCAAGGGCCGACGGCGTTGCCCTCTTCCGCTATGGCATAGGGCAGTATCCCGATATGAACGGTTATTACAGAGCAGAATAAGTCTATATGAAAAGATATATAATAATAGTTGCGCTTGCGCTTGCCGCTCTTGTATCCTGCGGCAGGAAGGAAACATCCGGGGAACTTCCTATGTTCTGGACCTGGATGGAAGACAGGGAAGGGTTGGACCTCGATTCCCTGTTCGTACAAATGGATGAGGCCGGAATGGACGGACTTATGCTTTTTGTCCCCGACACTGAAAGATATCAGAAGGCCGCCGCACTGGCAAAGGAGCACGGAGTTACCCTCTACGCCTGGATATGGATCCTCAATCCCAGAGGAGACCGCAAGCAATTGCTCGAAACCCATCCCGAATGGTTCGACGTAAACCGGGGCGGTAAGTCTCTTGCCGACTACAAGGCATACGTTAACTCTTACAAGTTCCTGAGCGCCGCGTTGCCCGAGGTGCGGGAGTATGTAAAGGAAACGGTAAAGAGAGTTTGCGAAATCGAAGGTATAGACGGTATCTGCCTCGACTATTGCCGCATAGTGGACTGCGTCCTTCCCATCAGCCTGGCCTATAATTATAACCTCCGCCAGGACACCGAGGTTTATCCCGACTGGGATTTCGGTTATCATCCGGCAGCAATAGAGCGGTTTGTGGCGGAATACGGCTATGACCCCCGCGAACTCGAGGACCCTTCACGCGATCCCAGGTGGTGCGGGTTCCGTTGCGACTTGGTTGCCGAGGTCGCCAATATTGCAGCCGAGGTTGCCCACAGCTATGGGAAGAAGGTCTGCGCTTCGCCTTTCGCTACCGTAAAGCTGGCCTCTTTTATGGTGAGCCAGGACTTCTCAAAGTGGAACCTCGACTTTGTATTCCCTATGGAATATTCCGACTTCTACTCAATGGAACCGGGTTTCGTATATGACGCCACTGTCCAGAACAACCGCGACAAGGGCCCCGGAACCGAGCTTTACGTTGGCCTTGGCGCCGAACTCGGCAGCGGTCTTCCGGCGCTCATTGAAAATATGGATGCCGCCTTCCGCGGTGGAGCCCAGGGCATTAGCCTTTATACTGTTGCCGGGCTTGAAACCCCGGAAGACAGGGCCGGATTCAAGGCCTATGCCGACAGCCTCCGCAAAGTTCGCGCTCAGAATGGGGGAGTGATGCCTGCCCTTGAGCCTGTAGGCTATGCCCCTGCATCGGGTACCAGCCTCAACCCGTTCGCGCACACTCGCCTTATGGCGGTGGTAGAACGCAATATGCAGCGCCTCATAGCGGGAGACCCCATTCACGTAAAGAGTGTGAACGGTATGGTTCCCGACGACCCGGCCAAAGAATATCCGGCACTTGAACTTTCGGAATACACTCAGACTCTGGCCACCGACAGGCTTCTCAAATATCGTGTTACCGACAAAGCCAGCAACATTTGCTTTGACGTTCTTTTCCCCGTTTACGGTGGATTGATTTCGGGCTGGGACGTACGTGTCGTTGAGCAATAATCAAATTATACGAATATGCGCAAAATATTACTTACAACGGTTCTGCTGCTCTCGGTACTGACCCTGAGTGCAAAGACTCCGAAGAACACCAATGCCATCTGGGCCTGGTCTTCCCATATGGACAAGATAGACCTTCAGGAACTTAAAGACAAAGGTATAGGAAACATTATCCTGCACGACAAGAGCTTTACAAATCACGGCGAAGAAGCTACGATGGCCTTCATAAAGGCCGCAAAGAAGAAGGGAATACTGGTTCACGCGTGGGTGCAGGTTTCTTACTGCGGCGGCAAATGGATGAGCCTGGTCGATGACGAGCACAACTGCTACCGTCAGGACCGCTTCGATGAGGTAATCGACCTTTGCAAGCATTATATGGACCTTGGAGTGGAGGCTATCCATTTCGACTACATCCGCTTTGGCGGTACTGCCCACAAGCACAATCCTTCACCTGAGGTTACCGGCACGGGGGCAATCACCGAATTCTGCCGTCAGGCCAACGCCGCCCTCAAGGGAAATAACCCCAAGGTCATTCTTTCGGCCGCGCTTATGCCCGAACCCGACAGTGAGTACTATTACGGCCAGGATCCGGCGCAGATGGGACAGTATCTCGACATTCTCATGCCTATGATTTACCGGCATTCACCCGCTTACGCCAGAGGCGGAGAGGGCTGGGCCCCTATGGTAGCCCGTCATTTTGTAGAGAAGGGCAAGCCCGCACA
Source organism: Candidatus Cryptobacteroides fimicaballi (assembly GCA_018065485.1). Lineage (GTDB taxonomy): Bacteria > Bacteroidota > Bacteroidia > Bacteroidales > UBA932 > Cryptobacteroides > Cryptobacteroides fimicaballi. The sequence goes on from JAGHTF010000020.1 coordinate 22,814, forward strand.
GGTATGGGCAGGTACCACTACCTACACCGGTGACGACGACAGCGTCAAACCTATGGATGCACCCTCCATAATGGCCGACTGCGAAACCTTCAAAGGCACCGGCGTAACCGGCATCGTTTTCTTCCGCTTCGACCTTGGCGAGATTCCCGATATGAAGAAATTCAAACTGAACTAAATATGATACTGATAGCAGACAGCGGTGCAAGCAAGACCGATTGGGCTTGCGTGTCAAGAATAAATAGTACCTGTATTCGTTTTACGAGTCAAGGTTATAACCCCAATTATATTACCGGTCCTCAGATTGTAGAGGATATAAAGGCAAACCTGCCTACAGAGTTGGATCCGGCATCGGTCGATGAGATTTATTTCTATGGTGCCGGTGTAACCGAACTGCAGTATCCCTTTATGACGGACACGCTGAAGCAGGTGTTCAACAGGGCAGAGAAGGTGTTCATTGCAATGGACACCCTCGCATCCTGCCGTGCCCTGCTTCAGACGGAGCCCGGTTTTGCAGCTATATTGGGGACAGGGGCAAACTCCTGTCTCTACGACGGCTGCAACGAAGGCTTTAACGTCGATTCCTGCGGCTTCATACTGGGAGACGAAGGCAGCGGCGCCAACCTGGGAAAGAGGTTGATTACCGACTACATCCGCCGCAATATGCCCGAAAAAGTATATGACTTGGTTGGGAAGGAACTCGGACACAATAATGACGAGTTGCTCGACATTATCTATACCAAGCCCTTCCCCAACAGGTTCTGCGCCCAATACGCGAAATTCATAAATGAAAATCTGAACTTCGACCCCTATTTCCCCAATTTGGTAACCGATGCTTTCCAGAAATTCTTCGACCTTATTGTGACACATTATCCCAACTACTGGAAATACAGTTTTAACGCAGTAGGCTCTGTGGCTTATCATTTCAAGCCGCTGCTCCAGCCCGTTGTGGAGGCTTATGGAATGACAATGGGCAATATTCTCAAAGCTCCGATGGAGGGGCTAATCAGGTATCACCTCGAAAATCCCGAAGTATGAGTCAGGCACCTTTAAAGAAAAATTACGCCCTTCCTCTGGCGTTTATAGGAATGATGTTCTTTGTTGTAGGATTTGCTACGGGTATCAACGGTTATTTCGTGCCGTTCCTCGAAAAGAATCTCGAACTTAGTTCCGCCCAGTCTTATCTTGTGATTGCGGCAACCTTCGCGGCTTTTCTTATATGCAGTTTCCCGGCCGCGTCCATAATAGCCAGGATAGGATACCGCAGAACTATGTCTTTGTCATTCTTCCTTTTTGCATTTGCATTCGCACTGTTTATCCCTGCGGCAAGGTATGAAAGTTTTGCGCTGTATCTGACTGCCTGTTTTATCAGCGGCACTGCCAATACGGTGCTGCAGGCGGCAATCAACCCCTATGTGACCATTCTCGGCCCCATAGAAAGTGCTGCCCGCAGAATCAGCATTATGGGTATCTGCAATTCCCTTGCGCTCAGTCTTCCTTCTGTATTCATTGCTTTTGTGACAGGTAAGAATATAGATGCCGTAGCCCTGGGCGACCTTGATATCTGCTTTTATGTCATAATCTCCATTGTTGTTATACTTGGTGTAATAACTCGTTTTGCGCCTTTAGAAGAAATCAAGGCCGAGGGCGAAGAGAATGAAGATGACTGCCCGTATGCGGCCGGAAAGAAATCAATCTGGCAGTTCCCTCACCTTGTGCTTGGCGCACTTGCGCTTTTCGTGTACGTAGGTGTTGAGAATCTCGCATTGCTGACGGTTCTGGACTATGCCCAGGATTTGGGTTTGTCCAATCCCGAAAAATATACTTTGTTTCCGGGTCTTGGAATGGCGGTGGGCTATGTAATCGGCATTTTTCTGATTCCCAAGTATATGTCCCAGGTAAAGGCTCTGCGAATATGCACCTGGGTGGCTGTAGTGGATTCTCTTCTCATAGTCCTTACACCGGCATCTGTCTCGGTATGGTGCGTTGCGCTGCTCAGTCTGGCGTGCTCTCTTATGTACCCGGCCATCTGGCCCCTTGCAATTACCGAACTGGGCAAATTCACCAAGAAAGGGTCGTCTCTTCTGGTTGCTTCAATAGGCGGCGGAGCCCTCATCCCTTTGCTTTTCGGCCTGGTAAAGGATTGGGCGGGAAGCCAGCCGGCATATTGGATATGCATTCCTTTTTACCTGCTTATTATGTTTTATGCCTATTATGGATATAAAATAAGAAAATAAGTCGTATATTGACAAGATGAATATGCGTTACCCTCGCCGTATTATTTGTTTTGTATTTTGTTATGCGTTTCTCTGCGCTTGCCAAAAACCGGTAGGTGAACCTGAACCCGGGTCTTCGGGGGATGACCCCCGGCCCGACCCTCAGGAAATCGTTGTTGCGCCCGAAGAAGGCTCCACGGTTTACGGAAGGGTATTCTGCGACGGCAAGGGCCTTCAGGGAGTTGTGGTTACCGACGGATATGAAGTGACCGCTACCGACAATGACGGAGTGTATCAGTTGCGTTCGGCGAAAAAGAATTCGATGGTCTGGATTTCAATCCCATCCGGTTACAAACCGCTGAATGCCGGGGTACAGTCTCTCTTCTATGCCTATACCTCAAAGGACGCCTCTGCCGTTGAAAGGATAGATTTCGAACTCTTCCGGGACGGTGACCAGACCAATCACAAAATGCTGTTCTTCGGCGATATCCATCTTGCCGCGCGAACCCGGGACCGTCAGCAGTTCGAGACTTTTACCAGCGAAGTCGAATCTTTCGTACGGATCCACAGTAACGAGAAAATCTATGCCATTACCCTTGGAGATATGACCTGGGACGTGTACTGGTACAGCAACAACTATAATTTCCAGAGTTACCTCAGGGATCTAAATGCCAATATCAAGTCTGTAACGGTATTTCACACGATGGGAAACCACGACCACGATATGGTGACCTTGGTCGACGGGGCGTCGCAGGGATGGAATGCGGTTGACTGGGACTGTGCCGAGGCGTACAGGCGGAATCTCGGGCCCAATTACTATTCTTTCAATATAGGCAGGGTTCATTATATTTCGCTCGACAATATCTATTGCAAAAATACGGCAGGAGGGGCTTCGGCCGACAGGCATTACGAAGATGCCGTAAGCGACGATGCTCTCGCCTGGCTGCGGAAGGATCTGGAGTATGTGGACAAATCGGCTCAGATTGTGCTCGCGATGCACGCCCCTTATACGACTCAGGACGGGAATCTGTCGCTCAATAACGGAGGGCTTCTGGTGAATAGTTTAAAGGGTTTCGGCAAGGTCCTTTTCGTAACGGGACATACTCACAGAATGAGCACGACGCAGCGCCAGGGAGTGATTGAACACAATTCCGGAGCGGTATGCGCCACCTGGTGGTGGGGTGGATACAATAATCCCACTCTTAACATAGCCCCGGATGGTTCACCTGGGGGATACAGGGTTATGGATTTCAACGGAACCGATTATGTCTCATACTATAAGGCCGTAGGCCGGGATGAGCAGTACCAGTTCCGTACTTACGACCGCAATGCCATCTGCATAGACCCTTCCAAGGTGAAGTATTCCTCCGAATACCGTTCCTGCCTCAGTTCTTATGGCAACTACGGTACTCCGAGTTCGGCCAATGAGGTTATCATCAACGTCTGGGACTGGAACCCGGGCTGGAAAATAGATGTTACGGAAAACGGCAAAGCTCTGAAGGTCAACCAGTTCAATGGGTATGACCCTATCTTTCATCTCTCATACAACGATTATCGTTACGACAAAACCGGCTCGCCCGGCTTTACTGCGTACAAGACAAACCACCTGTTCAAGGTGACAGCCTCCAGCGCTTCGTCCTCTCTGGAAATCAGAGTGACCGACGACGAAGGCCGCGTATATTCCGAGACTATGAAGCGTCCCAAGGCATTCACCATAAACACATATAAATAAAGGAATGAATCTCTTAAAAACCCTGGCCATAGGACTCGCAGGACTGCTTGCCTCGTATGACGCTATTGCCTGCACCACTGCCATAGTTTCGGCACAAGCCAGCGAAACCGGCCGCCCGCTTCTGTGGAAGCAGAGGGACACGGGCAATCCGTTCAATACCGCAGTGTTCATCTGCGCTACGGATTCTTCGTATGCTTACACCGCTATATTCAACATAAGCGATACAGAACGCAAATCGGTGTATGCAGGGGAGAATGAGAAAGGATTTGCCATTGTCAACAACGTTTCCTATAATCTGGCATCCGCGGAATATACTACAAGGAACGGAGCGTTTATGCGCCGTGCGCTGGAGTGCTGCGTGACCGTAGATGACTTTGAGGCAATGCTGCGCTCCCTGAATCCAAGGAACGTCGAGGCTAACTTCGGAGTCATTGACGCATCGGGCGGAGCCGCATATTTTGAAGCCGCCGACTCATCGGTAACCAGATTCGACGTACCTGAGGGCGGATGGTTGGTGCGAAGCAACTTCTCGGTTTCGGGAACTCCGGAGGGGCAGGGATATGCCCGTTATCTTACCGCTCAGACTCTGATGTCGGCTCACAAGGGAAAGTTCTTGCCATTGTTCCTCATTGACTGTCTGGGAAGGAGTTATTACAACGCTGTTCTTGGCTATGACGCTTCACGACGTTTCCCCAAGGGAATGGTCTTTGACGAAGATTTCATCCCCCGTCCCACAACCGTAAGTTCTGTCTGTTTCGACGGCAGTGCCTGTATGTGGACGGCCGTTGGATATACTCCCGCATCTTATGCAATGCCGCTGCCTGTGTGCTCTGAACTGCCATCCTGCCTTGAGAAGGCGAATGCTCTTGCCCAAAAGCTTAAAGAGCGTATGCACCCGCTGGGCAGAGATGCAGGGGTCAAGTACATAGACTTCGGCGTAGCCCGCCGGATAATGAATGTCGTGCGCCGGTACGAAAGGGAAGCGTCTGCCCTGCAGGGCGACAACGAAGCGCTGGACCGCCTTTTTGAAAGATTCACAGGAGAATTCGAATGAAATACTAGAACTTCAGAGGCGGCTTGCGGTCACCCATCAGAGGCTCGAAGCGGAAATCCTTGCCGCGACGAGTCTCGAATTCTTTGCACACGCGGCGAAGCAGGTCATTGTTCCGATACAGTTCCAAAGCTGCAAGGTAGAATGTCCTGGCTGTGACAAGCAATCCCTTGGTTCCTATTGACATCCCGGCAGATGCTGTCTGTTGCCAGCAATGCCCGCTTCCCGCGGGAACAAACGCCGCCACCCTGATGCTGCCCGTGGGAACGACCCAGGTGACATTGCCCACGTCGCTCGAAACCCAGGCTTCGTTCCCTCCGGCGTCAGGTTCGGCAACCGTGGCAACTTGCCGGATCAGAGCAGGAATCTCATCTTCGGTTATGCCGCTGCTCATCATCATTTTTTCGGCAAAACGTCGCTCTTCGGCATCGTAAGCCACACCCCCTGCCTCGCAAAGTTTCGCGAACATAAGTTCCGACATTGTGTTGTTCGGCAGTCTCTCGTAGTTGCCGGATACTATTTCATATTCCATTGTAGTTCCGGTGCCCAATGCCGCTCCTTCAGCGGCCTTTATGGCGCGTTCGAATATATCTCCCACAATGCTTCTGCGCGGATTGCGTATATAATACTGCACTTCGGCCCTGTCGGGAACTATATTGGGAGCCTTGCCTCCGTCGGTGATTGCGTAGTGGATTCTGGTGTCGGAAGGAACGTGCTCCCGCATCAGGTTCATCATATAGTCGAATGCTTCCACGGCGTCAAGTGCGCTGCGCCCGTTCTGCGGTCCGCTGGATGCGTGCGCCGACCTCCCGTGAAAAATGAATCGCACCTGAACGTTGGCCAGTCCGGTGGCGGTATTCACGGTGTTGCGCACATCGGGATGCCAGTCGAGCATTGCATCGACTCCGTCGAAACAGCCTTCGCGTACCATATACGCCTTGCCACCGCCGCCTTCTTCCGCCGGGCAGCCGAACAGTTTGATCGTACCTTTATGACCGGCCGCCAGCCATTTGCTGATGGCAACGGCTCCGGCAACCGAACCGGTTCCCAGAAGATTGTGGCCGCAGCCGTGCCCGGGAGCACCTTCCACAACCGGCTGCCGGTATGGCACGGCTGCCTGCGACTGCCCCGGAAGAGCGTCGTATTCGGCAAGGATTCCTATTACCGGGCTGCCATTGCCGAAGCTGGCGACAAAGGCGGTAGGGATTCCTGCAATGCCCTTTTCTATACAGAAGCCGTTGGCTTCGAGGTGAGCGGTGAGTTTTTCTACGCTGCGGTATTCCCGGTATCCCAGTTCGGGTTCTTCCCACAGACTGTGCGAGAGTGCGTCATATACTTCGAACGACGAATCCAGATACTTGAGACCTTCTTTCTGAGCGAAAGCTGCAGCAGAAATCCAAAGCATCATCAGTGCCATAAAAGTTCTTTTCATTATTGTCTTCCTATATGCTAGCAAAGATAATAAATCCCAATGAAAATCTTATGTTCCCCGCAGCTGTTACTGACAAAATGTCAGTGGCATAGAGTTGGCATTACCAAGGGCGTAAACAAAACGCAAACAATTTAAAAACGTAAATATTATGGGAAAGATTATCGGAATCGACCTCGGAACAACAAACTCTTGTGTATCCGTAATGGAAGGCAACCAGCCCACAGTTATCATCAATGACGAAGGCTCACGTACAACTCCTTCCGTAGTTGCATTCACCGAAGGCGGTGAGCGCAAAGTCGGCAACGCTGCAAAGCGTCAGGCCATCACCAACCCTAAGAATACCATTTTCTCCATCAAGAGATTTATGGGCGAAACCTACGATCAGGTGAGCAGGGAAGTATCCCGCGTACCTTACAGCGTGGTTAAGGGCAGCAACAATTCACCCCGCGTCGACATCGACGGCAGAATGTACACTCCTCAGGAGATATCTGCAATCATCCTTCAGAAGATGAAGAAGATTGCCGAAGATTACCTTCGTCAGGAGGTTACCGAGGCTGTCATCACCGTTCCCGCATATTTCTCCGACTCTCAGCGTCAGGCTACCAAGGATGCCGGAAAGATTGCAGGACTCGATGTCAAGAGAATCATCAATGAACCTACCGCAGCCGCACTGGCATACGGGCTCGACAAGAAGAACAAGAATATCAAGGTGGCAGTCTATGACCTTGGCGGCGGTACCTTCGATATCTCTATCCTGGAACTCGGCGACGGCGTATTCGAGGTTAAGTCAACCAACGGTGACACCCACCTTGGCGGAGATGATTTCGACCAGGCCATAATCGACTGGCTGGCATCCGAATTCGCCGGAGACAACTCCGGAATGGACCTCAAGCAGGATCCTATGGCTCTCCAGAGACTTAAGGAGGCTGCCGAAAAGGCCAAGATCGAGCTTTCAAACAACTCGTCTACCGAAATCAACCTTCCTTACATCACAGCTATCGGCGGTGTTCCCAAGCATCTGGTAAAGAGCTTGAGCCGCGCCAAGTTCGAATCTCTTTGCGACGACCTTTTCCGCCGCAGCATCGAGCCTTGCCGCAAAGCTCTCGAAGATGCGAAGCTGTCTGCATCCCAGATTGACGAAGTCCTTCTCGTAGGCGGATCGACCCGTATCCCCCGCATCCAGGAACTTGTAAAGGAATTCTTCGGCAAGGAACCTAACAAGAGCGTTAACCCCGACGAGGTTGTAGCAATCGGCGCAGCCATCCAGGGCGGTGTCCTCGCAGGTGACGTCAAGGATGTGCTTCTGCTCGACGTAACGCCCCTCAGCCTGGGAATCGAGACTTTGGGTGGAGTTATGACAAAGCTTATCGAAAGCAACACCACAATCCCCGTACACAAAGACCAGGTATTCTCCACTGCTGTTGACAATCAGCCTTCGGTAGAAATCCGGGTGCTCCAGGGCGAACGTCCTATGGCAAAGGATAACAAGCAGATTGGCGTGTTCCATCTCGACGGAATCGCTCCCGCTCCCCGCGGAATCCCTCAGATCGAGGTCAGCTTCGACATCAACGCCAACGGTATTCTGAGCGTAACCGCAAAGGATAAGGCTACCGGAAAGGAGCAGCACATCAAGATTGAGGCTTCAAGCGGTCTTACCGACGATGAAATCCAGCGTATGCGCGATGAGGCTAAGGCCAATGAGGCCGCCGATGCCGCAGAGAAGGCTAAGGTCGACAAGGTGAACAACGCCGACGCTATGGTTTTCCAGACCGAGAAGAATATCAAGGAGTACGGCGATAAGATTCCTGCCGACAAGAAGGAAGCTATCGAGAAGGCTTGCGCCGAGCTTAAGAAGGCTGTCGAATCCAAGGATATGGACGGCATAGACAAGTACAACGCAGAGCTCGAGCAGGCTTGGCATGCCGCATCCGAAGATATGGCAAAGGCTGCGCAGGGCGCACAGCAGGGCGGTCAGGGCTTTGCCGGTCAGCAGGGTAATCCCGGACAGGGAGGTCCTCAGCCCGACTACGGCAATCCCAACGACGCTCCCGACGAGCAGTAAGCTACGATAGTTTTGTATAGGCGACCTTCCCGACGAGAGTCTTGGGAAGGTCGTTGCGTACCTCGATTTCGTAAGGCATCGCATACTTTGCAATCCTGCGGCTGCAGTGCTGCATGATGTCCTCGCGCACCTCGGGTGAATCCTTGACGCCCTCGTTCAGTACGACGAATGCCTTGATTTTCTGCATCTTGTAGGGATCCGGAACGCCAATTACACAACTCATCCTCACGGCAGGGTGTGCATCGATTATATTCTCCAACTGAGACGGATATACATTGTATCCGCTGGTGACGATCATTCTCTTGATTCTCTGGCGGAAGTATATGAATCCCTCTTCATCCATCAAACCAAGGTCGCCCGTATGCAGCCACACGTTGCCGTCGGAGTGAACCCGCAGCGTGCTGGCGTTTTCTTCCGGGTGGTTGATATAGCCCAGCATTACGGTAGGGCCGCAGATACAGATCTCACCTTCGGTATTGTAGGGCACTTCGTCATTCGTTCCCACGGCACAAATCTGAAAATAGGTGTCGGGGTAGGGGATACCGATGCTTCCTTCCTTCTCTTTGTCGTAGGGAGTAAGGCAGCTTGCGGTAACGCATTCGGTAGTGCCGTAGCCTTCACGGATACGGATTCCGGCATTGTGTTCTGCAAGGAAAGCGTCGAACTTCTTCTTGAGCTCAATGGAAAGGGAATCTCCGCCGGAGAATACACCCTTGAGGCAGGAAAGATCGACTCCGTCGAGATATGTATTGCGTGCAATAGCCTCGAACAGCGTAGGAACTCCCGCAATGAAATTGGGCCTGTTGGCCTTGATGAGTTGGGCATAGCTCTTTACGTTGAACCGCGGAACGAGAATGGAGGTTCCTCCGGCAACCATCATAGTATGAATGCAGACTCCAAGTCCGAACCCGTGGAATACGGGCATTGCGGCGAGCATCTTGGTATGGCGGATTTCCTCGTGACTCATAACTGCCGTCTGCAGGGCCAGAGCGTTGAAGTTGCGGTCCGAGAGCATAATCCCCTTGGTTGTTCCCGTGGTTCCTCCGGAAAAGAGAACGACCGCTTCGGTGTTGATGTCCTTATCGGTAACCGCGTAGTTTCCGTCTATGGGCTGTTCGGCATATTTCAGGAAATTCTTCCAGGAAATTGCGATGCCGTCCTTGCGGAGACGGGGGAACTTCCTCTCCGTCATCAGCCGGAAAGCTACGGCCTTGATGGCCGGCAGCTCGTCGGAAACGCTGGCAATGATAAGTTTGCTCACCGGCCTCTTGGCGGTCACTTCCAGGAATTTTTCGTAGAACTGATCCAGGGTAACCGCTATGTCGCAGGCGGCTTCATCGGCGTAAAAACAGATTTCGTCTATTGCCGACAGGGGGTGAATCATACAGGGAACTGCTCCAATGCGGTTAAGGCCGTACAGGCAGTAGATTGCCTGGGGAACATTGGGCATACATACCAGGACTCTTGTTCCGGGGCGTATTCCAAGATTGTATAATGCCTTTGCAGTCCGGTCAATTTCGGCCGCCAACACTTTGTAGGATATCTTTCTGCCCATAAAGGACAGGGCTGTGAACTCGGGGTCGGCTGCGGCTGTGGCAAGCACGGTCTCACTCATCGATTTCTCACTGTAATTCAGGTGGAAGGGGAGATCTCCGTAACTGCTTGTCCAGGGTGATTTAGGTTCGGTTGTCATAGTATTATAGATATCAGTTCAGCTCAACGGGTTCCTTGACGTCTTTGTCCAGAAGGTCGGGATGCTGAAGCAGATGTTTCAGAATTTTAACGCTCTTTGCGAAATAATACCCGTCGGCAATTCGTTCGTCGATGGTAAGGGCTATCTTTATGGTATCTTTAATGTCGGTGGTGCCGTCCTCGTTGATTATGAGGCGCTTTTTCATTTCGTTGATGACAACGAAGAACGAGATTGTGCCCCAGTTGAAGATGTGGTGGTAGTCGGCGCTCATCTTAATGCTTCCCAGATTGGAGATGAATACAGTAGAGTAACAGGGGTCGTCTGACTGAAAGCTCTTGGGATATATTCCCCATTTGTCCATAAGTTTAACAAACCAGAACACCACTTCCAGAAGGAATCCGGGAATGAACTTGAAAACGTTCATCGTCGAAGAGGAATGGTCGATTTCCTTCTTTACGCGCACTTTGGTGACGAATTTCTCCAGAAAGTCGTGCATCTGCGCAATAGGAGCTCCTCCGTCGGGGTCAAGCACCCATTTGGCGATGGACTCCTCGGAGTGGTCGTCGAAAGCTCTCTTTACAACGAAGGACGACATTATCTCCTTACGTTCGTAATATTTCCGTCCGCTGATAAACCAGTTCAGCTTTGGCCGCAGATAGATTGTCTTTGCTATGGCTGCGGTAAAAACCTGGAACCAACTGTATTTGTATTCGGGATTCTGCGCATTCTTGCGGTCTACATAGTCTTTGATTGCCGCAATGTCGATAATTTCGGTAAGAACCGCTTCGTTATTGGTTCTGCCCGGCATAAGGTATGGCATAATCACGTGGAGGGCATCCAGGTTTTTTATCCGCCTTCTGTCCGAACGGCTAGCGCGTTCTTTCCTTTGGATATTTTCCATTTCCGGTTAGGTTTTGGTTTAAAAACCTACAAATATACGAAAATTTGAATATCTGCAAAGTCCTCTGCCCGGCTATCTTACTCTTACCGGACGTACCGGAAGTCCTATCATTCTGCCGTATTTTTCTATAGACATTGCAGCTTCTCCCTCGTCAAACCAATCCTCTTCTCCAAAGAAATAGTAGGCCTGGCTGCAGTTGTTCCCTACAAGAGTTGACGACCAGAAGTAAGCGCTGCCTTCTCCCGAAAGCTTGGACTGCCGGTATCCACCCGCCGGTATCACGATAGTGGCGCCATTCTTTGCACGACCGGTAAAGATTGTGGTCTTGCCAATTGTAATGCTCCACTCAAGGGATTTTACGAGCTCGTCCACTTCTTCTTTTGTAGGCATCCTCCAAGTCTCTCCCCAAAGGACGGCAGCTGCGTCGTCGACGCTCTCCAGCACTGTCTTGTCGTCGACAGATTCTCCCTTGTCAATGCTGGTGCAATATTTTGTGAAGGTATCGGGCTCACCTTTGCAATGTGCGTAGTTCGACGTCTCGTATTTCTCTTTCGACGCAGTCTCACCCCAGGCAAAATATTTTCCGTATGCTTCTGCAGTTTCGGCGCCGATGTTGCAAACGGCCCATTTTACCGACAGCCCAAGGTCTACATATTCGTGAGCTGTTCCGACTTCTACGGTTGCCGTCGCTGTCTTGATGTTCCCGTGCGTGTCGGTGAATTTCATTGTAATTGTAGATGAACCCTCAAACAACGCCTTTACAATGAAGCCGGAAGCGCTTGTGTCGACGCTTACCGATGCCTTGTTGTCTGAAATCAGTTCTGCCTTATCCATATTCAGGAATTCCTTGGCTTCAGGGGGTGTTATGACAACATTGTCAGGGCCGAGTTTCATTGTTTCACCTTCCTTCATACTGAACTTTTCCTGTTTGAAAGCGATGTTTTCCACTTCTTTGAAATTTTCTTTCTGGCAAGAGCAGAATACTGCTGCGATGCCTGCGCACAAAGCGATGATTTTTTTACTGTTCATTATTCGATGTGTTAAAAATGGCGACAAATTTATAAAAATTTTTTAAAAAGAAGAAAAATAGTTAAATTTGCGGCGTAAAAATAACTGTATGAAAAGGTCATTTCTTGTATTTATAACACTATCTGTCTTATTGTCAATCGCTTCCTGCGGCAAACTTATAGAACTTCCGTCTGCCCCGAAAATCAGCGTCGAGGGTGTGCAGGTTAATCAGACCTGTAATGTGCTGGAAGTGGAGGGTATAAATGTCAAAGCAGTTGCCGATGGAGGAATATTATCCCTTGTAGTGTCGGTTTCTTCTCCGGCTCTGGATGCCGAAGCCCTGTCTGCCATAGGCCTGGCAGAACGGTTCGACCTGGCTGCCCCGGGGAAATATGAGGCCGGACTGAAAACGTTGGGACTGCCGTGTGGCGGGGATGTCAGGGAATCAAAGTCGGTAAATTTCAGCCTTACCGGTTTTCTTGAATATTTTAAAAAAGGGAAGAACCGGACCGCCGACCATTGCATAACGCTGGAATTGACGGATTGCCGGGGGCAGAAGTGCTCTTGCAGGATAATACTTCACCGGGATGCCGTAATCGGGATATCTGTGGAAAATGCAGATATGTGGAAACGTACTGCGGACATAATTATTGACGGAAGTTTCCCCGAGGAAGCGTCAGTTTTGTACAGAATGAAGGGGACGGAAGAATGGAAAAAGGCAGCCTGTGCCGATAAGAACAAACGTATCTATAATCCTGAGCCTTTATGGAACGGGTCGAAGAATGAAGCCGGGCTGACGGTTTATTCAATGGACGGTTATACCGGATTCAAAGCCGGTACCGAATATGAGATTCTTGTTTCGGATGCCGACGGCGGCGAACTCTCGCTTTTGGAATACTCTTCTCCTATAGGGGACGAACTGCCGAACAATGATTTCTCGGCGTGGTTCACCAAGAACGGCAAGGATAACGGACTGTCATATCCGAACGCTGCTCCTACAGTCGCTCCCGGAGGATTCTGGGACAGTGGAAACAATGACGCCAGCAAGAAGCTGTGTATCCCTCTTGAAGGCGGAGGGGCTTGGCTCCGGTCGGGGCAGACAATGGGAATCCTTACGTCCGGCAATATATTTTCGGGAGATTTTGTTTTCAACGGACTTCAGGGAACAGTATTCTTCGGCAAGCATTTCGAATGGACGGCACGTCCGACGGCCTTGGTAATAAGGTACTCGGCCTCGCAGGGAAAAATCGATTGTGAAAAATACACGTCGGGCAAAAAAGGTACCCAAGACAAAGGAATCATCCAGATATCCGTGGTGGATTGGGAAGGTCAGCACCCGTGCAGCTCCGGAATAATGAGCGCCCCTTCGGGAACGTGGGATCCTTCGATGCAGGACAGTACCGAAGAAGGTCCGGTCATAGGCTATGCCGCAAAATTCATCGAGGGCGATACGGACGGATTTGTGGAGGACAGAATTCCTTTCTTCTGGTATGACAGGGATGCGGAGTGCCCGCTTTCATCGGATTTCAATATCGTTGTCTCCATTGCCAACAGCTACCTTGGGGAATATCTGACGGGTTGCTCCGGAAACGAAATGAAAATCAAGTATATAGGTTTCGAATATTAGGATTTCCTGTATTCCAGCGGAGTCATTCCCGTGGCATCCTTGAAATACTTGTTGAATTGGGCCTGGGTGTTGAAATTCATTGTGCGGCACAATTCTCCGATTGTCTGTCTCCCACTCTTTATCAGAGACTTGGCATCGAGAATAACATAGTCCCGTATCCAATCTGTGGGGCGTTTTCCGCTTTCGGCCATTATGACTTTCGCCAGATATTTCGGTGACAGGCCGGTTTTCTGTGCGTACCACGCCACGTCGCGGTGTTCTCTGTGCCGTCTTTCCACCTGATTGAGGAACTCTTTCAGAATCATTTCCCGTTGCGATACTTTCTCCTTTTTCCTGAGAGAGACTTCGGCATCAACGGCTGCAATGGAGCTGAGAACCATTATGTGCGCCTTGACGAGGACTTCGGGGGTTGCGTCCCCAAATTTTTCGAGTGTCTTCCGTAAAAGCAGGTAGGATTCCACCGCCATCACTACCGTATCTTCCTGGAGGTCCAGCTGTACCGTAGAAGAGAAGTTTTTTGCAGAGAACAGGCCTCCGTAAAAAGAAAAATCGGGCGCAAGGTCCTTATTCTGTACCGCAAGCACGGCAAATTCGCTTTCCGGTTCCAGGATAACGTTGTCGGCAATCGTGCCGGGGACCAGTACGAGGGCGGATCCGGCTTTTACGGTATGTATCCTCAGGTTGCACTCAACCTCTATGCCTCCGCGTATGCACAGGACAATTACCGTGAAATCTATGCGTTTTGGCATATCGGCCCCGATGAAGGCGTTCACTTCGTCGTTCATGGTCTCCCCCAGGGGACGGCCGATGTTGTCGTACAGAATGATGTCATTCTTATAAAGAATACGGGTGTCTGTCCCGGGCATCATCCCGAAAGCGATATTGTGAATATTCCCGAGCCCTCTCATCGCTTATTTCGGAAGCAGATTGTGGAAATTCTCGTTGCGGTAGCCCGAGCAGCGGTCGATGAGCAGGCACATAAGGCCGGAATACGGGCTGATGAGCTCTTTTATCTCCTCCTGATTCGCATCGTCTCCGAAATATCCCATAACAAAGAATCTCCAGAATTCCCGGGCCAGCGAAGGTTCCATATGAAAAGTCTCGCGTATGAAATCGTCGGGCGAATAGCAGCAGCTCAGCATTACCTGACCGAGGTCGAAATAGGGATGTCCGCAGGCGAAGTCGCCCAGGTCGATGAAATATTCTCCGTCGGGGGTGATGATTCCGTTGCTGTACTGCAGGTCCCCGTGAATGGCGGTTGTGGCGTCGGGTGCATCCAGAATAAACTGCCTGGTGCGCTTCCTTTCCCCGTCGCTGAAGAAGGGACTGGCCTCCAGCTCTCTCAAGTCTCTTTCCTTGATGCTCTCGAATTCCTTGCCGCTCACGTCGGTAGAGTGCAGTTTCAGGCACATAGCGGCAAAACGTCGGGCCAGTTCTTCGACTCTCTCCGGTTCGTTGGCGACGGCCCTCGAAAAGGAAACCTTGTCCCTGAGCCTCTGGAAACGGATTCCGTAGCGGCCCTGCCCGTCGGTTATGAAATCCCCGGGCTTGGGGACAGAAATTCCCAGCCCGTAAACTTTGTGCGACAGTTCCTGCTCGCTTATCACGCTGCTAATGTCGGCAGACGGATTATAGAGTTTGATCATTACGTCAGGGTCGGTTTTATGAAAGTAGCTTGCTCCATTGAAACCTTCCCCGGAACGCTCGTAATCGTTCAGGTTTATAAGAATAGCATCCATATTCTAAAGCATTTTTTTCTTCTTGAAGACAATCCAGGCCCCGAGTACAATCAATACCATAAGGCCCGTGATTCCAATCCAGGCCCAGGATTCGCCTTGGAAAGGAAGGTTTATGTTCATTCCGTAGAAGCTCGCAATAAGGGTCGCAGGCATAAGAAGCACGCTGATGAAGGTGAAAATCTTCATAATGCGGTTCTGGTCCAGGTTGATGATACCCACAACCGTATCCTGCAGGTACTCGAGCCTCTCGAATGCGAAATTGGTATGGTTGATAAGCGAGGCGATATCCTGGAGAATGATTCCAAGGTCGTCCTTTAGGTTCGTGTCTTTGGGGAACAGCTTGCTCTTGAGAATATTGGAAATAAGTCTCTGCTTGTCCACCACGTTTTCGCGAACGAACATCGCATTTTCCTGCAACTGGTTTATGTCCAGAAGGAATTCTTCGTTGATATCCTCCTGCTGGTTGATTCGCCTGCTGAACTGGCTTACGTCCTTGGAGATAAGCTCTACGATGTCGGCATCCAGATCCACACGCTTGTCCATAATCTCCACAAATACGTGCCATCCGTCCGGAAACAGTTCGGGCCTGGCCTGCAGCTTGTTCTGCAGAGTGTCGAAAGACCGGAGGGGAATCTCCCTCAGGGTCGTAATCAGCCCGCCTGCGAGAATGAATGAAACGGGATCCATAAGCATCTCGTCGTCGGCGGGAGAGAGAAAGTTCGTGTTGGCGAAGATGATGTCGCCCTCTTCGCTGAATCGGGATGAACTCTCGATTTCCTCGGCCTCGGCCTTTGTCTGGATGGTGGTTCCCAAATACGTCTCGATGGCCCTCTTCTCATCTCCTGTCGGATCCAGGAGATCTATCCAGAGGACATTTTCTTTGCTGATAGTAGCAAACTCCGTTTTGGACTGGGTGAAACTGATTTCTTTCCCGAGTCTGTAGAAAACTTTAATCATTTGGCCTTCCTGCTTGTTCCCGGCGTTTGTCGGAAGGGGTTTAACTTACGGGTTAGCCGACATCACGGAGAAGCCGGCGCGCAAAGATAATAAAAATGTTCAAAAAGTAGTATATTTGCAAGTTCAATCACAAATTAAACTGAAATTATGATAATAATAGTAGAAAGTGGTGCTACAAAAACCGATTGGTGCGCCGTTGCAGCCGACGGAAGCGTGATTCCCGTCAGGACTGCCGGAATGAATATAGCCACAATGCCCATCGAGGCGATAAAGGCAATAATCAATGAAGCTGCGCCCCAGCTCAATCCCAACGGAGAGAAAGTTACCGAGTTGCATTACTATGCAGCAGGTCTGATCATTCCGGAGGGCGAGAAGATTCCTCCCGTAGCAAAGAACCTGGACGCTTCGCTCAAGGAGTATTTCCCCGATGCCGAGATGGAATATGCATCCGACCTTCTGGATGCCGCACGCGCCGTGTGCGGTCACAAGCCCGGAATCGCTGCAATTATGGGTACCGGTTCCAACAGCTGCCTGTACGACGGAAAGAACATTGTTAAGAACGTCCGCTCCGCCGGATTCATCCTTGGCGACGAAGGCGGAGGAGCCTGCCTCGGAAAGATGTTTATGGCCGATTTCCTGAAAGGCCTGGTTCCCGAGCCTGTAAGCAGCGAGTTCGCCCGTGACTTCCAGGTAGATTATTTTACCGTAGTGCAGAAGGTTTACAAGAGCGACGCTCCTTCCAAATACCTTGGTGAATTCGCCCCCTGGATTATGGCCCGTTACGACAGCTGCGACTATGTCCGCGAGCTCGTGGACCGCAACTTCCGCAACTTCATCGAGCGCGCACTCAGCCAGTACGATATCAGGAAATATCCCGTGGGCGTAGTAGGCGGTTTCGGTTACGCTCATCAGGAGAAACTCCGCAAGGTCGCCGCTGAGTACGGCATACGCTTCTCCGAAATCATAGCAACACCAATCGAAGGTCTGATAAAATACCATACAAGCAATGAGAACGACTGAACAAGCTTCGCTTTATAACGATCTCGAGAAGATGACCACGATGCAGATTCTCGAGGGTATCAACCAGGAAGATGCAAAGGTGCCCCAGGCTATCGCCGGAGTCCTTCCTGCAATTGAAAAACTCGTGGAAGGAATTGTAGAGAGAGTCCCGAAGGGCGGTAGGGTGTTCTACCTCGGAGCCGGCACCAGCGGGCGTCTGGGAATTGTAGATGCGTCTGAGATTCCTCCCACCTACGGAGTTCCCGACCTTTTCATAGGTCTGATGGCCGGTGGCGACAAGGCTATCCGTACTGCTGCCGAAGGCGCAGAGGACAATAAGGAAGGCGGATGGGCCGATATGCAGCCCTACAACCCGGGAGAGTACGATACCGTGATAGGCATTGCGGCTTCCGGCACTACCCCTTATGTAATAGGTGCGCTCGAAACCGCACGCGCAAAGGGGCTGCTCACCGGATGCATCACCTGCAATCTGGGATCTCCCGTTGCGGCTGCCTGTGAATGTCCGGTTGAGGTTGTGTGCGGCCCCGAATTCGTTACCGGAAGTACCAGGATGAAATCCGGCACCGCGCAGAAACTTGTGCTCAATATGATTTCCACCGCCGTGATGATCCGTCTGGGTCACGTGCACGGCAACAAGATGGTGGATATGCAGCTTACAAACATAAAGCTTGTCGACCGCGGTACCCGTATGATTATGGAAGAGGCCGGAATTACCGACTACCAGCTGGCTCACGACCTGCTTCTGAAATACGGTCAGGTTCGCGCTGCCGTAGACGCATACAAGAGTGGAAAGTAAGTATCCTTCAACGGTACTGCAGGACGCAGTCGAATCCATAAGCTCGCTGCCGGGCATAGGCCCGCGCAGCGCGCTTCGTCTTGCGCTGCATCTGTTGCGTCAGCCGTCCGAAAATATCCGCCACTTTGCTTCGGCAATCGAGCGTCTTGCAACCGATGTAAGGTATTGTAAGGAGTGCTCTATGATTTGTGACGGGGATGTCTGCCATATTTGTGCAGACAGCAAGAGGGATCGCTCTATTATCTGCGTGGTGGAAAATGTGCGCGACGTTATGAGCATCGAAGCTACCGGAGAATATCGCGGAGTTTACCACGTTCTCGGGGGAATCATCTCCCCGATAGACGGCATTGCCCCGTCTGACCTGAATATCTCCGGCCTTCTTTCCCGTCTGTCCCATCCTACGGAGGAACGGCCCTGCCCTTCGGAGATAATCCTTGCTCTTTCGGGCGATGTCGAAGGCGAAACCACTGCCTTTTATCTCTACCGGCAGCTGGAACCCTTCGGGGTAAAAGTCAGCACCCTTGCTCGCGGCCTCGGGTTCGGCGACAACCTGGAATATGCCGATTCGCTTACCCTCGGCCGGTCGATAGCCGCCCGTCAACCCTTCTGTCCGTAAGGTATGCTTATCGTCCGTTCCTTACTCCTGGCCGCATCCCTTTGCGCCGACTGCTTTGCGGTTTCCCTTTGCTCCAGCCTGACACTTAAGAATGTGCGCGGCAGGGACATCGCCGGAGTGGCGCTTTCGTTCGCCGTAATCCAGACCGCCCTGCTGGCCTTGGGATGGGGGTTCGGATACCTTTTCGTAGGACTTCTGGCCGGCATTTCAAAATTCATAGGTGCGGCCCTTCTTATTTACGTGGCTGCCGGAATGTTGCGCGACGGCATCTCCAACAGGTCGGAAAGCCGCGATCTCAACGGGTTGCGCAACGTAGTCATCGGCGGACTTGCCACCAGTATCGACGCCCTCGCCGTAGGGTGCTCCCAGTCTCTTTCGGGAGCTGCGTTCCCACAGATTCTGCCTCTGCTCATAAGCGTCTTCGCAATCACCCTTCTTTCTGTAGTCCTTGGAATCCGTCTTGGAAGCAGGGTGGGAATCCGTTTCGGACGCCCGGCTGTCATCGCAGGGGGAACTGTCCTTCTGGCCATTGCTGCCGTCATCCTCCTTCAGGGTCTGGAACTCTTGTAAAATCCGAATTAATATCTTAAATTTGCGGGCTTTTGTACAACGCGTGCGCATTATGCGCCTGGGTTGTCGGGCTTACACGAATGTTTAACTTTTAAAAAATCAAGTTTTACCAATTATGGCAGAACAGGCAGAAGCAAAGAAGATTCTCAATGCATCCGTAGCTCCCGAGGAATTTGACTGGGAAGCGTTCGAGGGTGGAGAACTTTCAAATGCAGAAAAAGAAGAAATTAACGCGGCTTACGACAAAACCCTTTCAAAGGTTATCGAAAACGAAGTCGTAGAAGGTGAAGTTACAGCTATCAACAAGAGAGAAGTTGTTGTAACCATCGGCGGAAAGAGCGAAGGTGTTATTATGGCACCCGAATTCCGTTACAATCCGGACCTCAAGGTTGGCGACAAGGTAGAGGTGTTCGTAGAGTCTGCAGAGGACAAGAAGGGACAGCTCATCCTTTCCCACAAGAAGGCACGCGCCCTCAAGTCTTGGGACAGAGTCAACGAGGCTTACGAGAAGGACGAGATTGTAAAGGGATTTGTAAAGACCCGCACAAAGGGCGGTATGATTGTGGACGTATTCGGAATCGAGGCATTCCTTCCCGGTTCACAGATCGACATCAAGCCCATCCGTGATTACGACCAGTTCGTAGGACAGAATATAGACTTCAAGATCGTTAAGATCAATCCCGACTTCCGCAATGTAGTCGTATCTCACAAGGCATTGCTCGAGGCAGAGCAGGAGCTCAAGAGAAGTGAACTCATTGGTAAGCTGGAGAAGGGTCAGGTACTCGAGGGCGTTGTGAAGAACATCACCAACTACGGAGTATTCATCGACCTCGGCGGTGTGGACGGTCTTATTCATATCACCGACCTCTCCTGGGGCCGTGTCAACCATCCTGAGGAAGTCGTTGCCCTCGACCAGAAGATCAAGGTTGTGGTTCTCGATTTCAATGAGCAGCAGAAGAAGATCGCTCTCGGTCTCAAGCAGCTTACACCTCATCCTTGGGAAAGTCTCGACGCCAACCTCAAGGCAGGCGACAAGGTTAAGGGTAAAGTTATCCTCATTGCCGACTACGGTGCATTCATCGAGGTTGAGCCCGGCGTAGAAGGTCTCGTTCACGTTAGCGAAATGTCCTGGAGCCCTCGTCTTCACAGCGCACAGGAATTCCTTAAGGTAGGTGACGAGGTTGAGGCCCAGATTCTTACTATCGACCGTGAAGCCCGCAAGATGTCTCTCGGACTCAAGCAGCTCACAGCAAATCCCTGGGAAGGCATCCGCGAAAAATATCCCGTTGGAAGCAAGCACAATGCAACAGTACGCAACGTCACCAACTTCGGTGTATTTGCAGAACTTGAAGACGGTGTCGAGGGTCTCGTTCACATCAGCGATCTGAGCTGGATCAAGATCAAGCATCCTTCAGAGGTTGTTGCATCCGGCGATACAATCGAGGTTCAGATTCTCGACTTCGACGAGGCAAACCACAAACTCAGCCTTGGCCACAAGCAGCTCGTTCCCAATCCTTGGGATGAGATCGAGGCTAAGTTCACCGTAGGTTCAACCGTAGAGGGAACAGTAGCTTCCATTACCGACAAGGGTGCAAACATCACTCTCGATTCCGATGCCGAAGGCTTCGCTTTTACCCGCGACCTTCTTAAGGAAGACGGAAAGCAGGCTATCGCCGGCGAGACTCTCCAGTTCAAGGTTGTTGAACTGCGCCGCAGCACACACCGTATCCTCGTAAGCCACCTCAAGACTTACGCAGAGGCTAAGGAGAAAGCTGCCGCTACAGAGGCTGAGGTAACCAAGAAGGCTGTCAAGAAAGTAAACGCAAACGTTGAAAAGACAACCCTCGGAGATATCGACGCACTCGCTGCCCTCAAGGACAAACTTGAGAAAGGAGAATAATGAATTTTACTTTGACCACTCTCGGCACCGCTTCGGCGATGCCGAGGGTTGATAGAAATCAAAGCGCCCAGGTGCTGCAGGTACACGGGCGCTTGTTTTTAATAGACTGCGGAGAAAATACGCAGCGTCGCATTCGGGAGGAAGGCCTTTCTTTTGCGAAAATCGAAGCCGTGTTCATTTCCCATCTGCACGGGGATCACGTCTTCGGCCTTTTGGGCCTAATCTCTACAATGGGTCTTTACGGCAGGGTGGAGCCCTTGAGAATTTTCGGACCTGCCGCACTGGAGGCAATGCTGGTGTTCTTTAAGAAGTACTTCGGCGACGGCCTTCCCTTTCAGCTGGAATTCACGGAGGTAAAGGCATCCTCTCCAGTTACCGTTTATGAGAACCGGTATGTTAGGGTGAGCGCTTTCCCCTTAAATCATAAAATAGAAACCTACGGATACCGCTTCGACGCGGTTCCCACGCCAAAGAATCCCGAAGGAGCGCATCAGCCCTCTTATGCTTATGTTTCCGATACGGCTCCGTTCGAGGAACTGCCTTCCTTTGTGCAGGGAGTCGACGTGCTGTATCACGAATCCACTTATACTGCCGAATTTGAGCAGCAGGCTCTCAAGAGATTCCACTCGACCTCGAAGCACGCTGCGCAGTGTGCGCTGGACGCTGGAGCCGGCGCTCTTATCCTGGGCCATTATTCGGCCCGATGCCGCGACCTGCAGGCCTTTGAGAACGAAGCCCGCACAATATTCCCCAATGTCTTCGCCGCCACCGACGGTGATGTTTTCGAAATCCCTAAGAAATAAAAGGTATGCTTACAATTCTGTGGGCGGTACTCGCCCTGCTCCCGCTTCCGTTGGATGAAAACCCGTACAGAGATTATATAGAGAAATATGCTCCCGTTGCAGTTTCGGAAATGCATCGCAGCGGGGTTCCCGCCAGCATTACGCTTTCGCAGGGCCTCCTGGAATCCCGTGCCGGACAGTCCCGTCTGGCTGTCGAGGGAAATAATCACTTTGGCATAAAGTGTCATCGCGGATGGAAAGGGCGTACCATTCGGGAAGACGATGACGCCCGCCGGGAGTGTTTCCGCGCTTACGATACGGCCCTGGAGTCGTTCCGCGACCATTCCGACCATCTGCGCTATAACGACAGGTACAAGTCGCTGTTCAATAACCGTCGGGGCGACTATAAGGCCTGGGCCTACGGACTCAAGGCTGCCGGCTATGCTACCGACCCGGCCTATCCCAAAAAACTCATCGACCTCATCGAGCGTTTCGACCTTTCCCGTTACGACAAGATTTCCGGAGAACTCGAACCGGTTCCGGATGCTCCTTTGGCTATGGAAGAGGCTGTGAGGGTTGAGGAGGTTGACTTGCGTGCCGATGGGTCAAAGGTAGGAAAGAGTGGTCATACCGAGACCGTTGGGGTGAACTTCGGCCGGCTTTTCCGAAAGAATGGGGTAGAGTGCGTGTTTTCTCTGGAGGGTGAAACCTACAGGAGCATTGCAGCCGAGTATGGTTTGTCTCTTCGCAAGCTGCTCCAAATCAACGAACTTAAAACTTCCGAGGACTTGCTTCCGGGAACCATCGTCTATATATCTCCAAAGAAAAACCAGACCGCCAGGGGGCTGGACAAGTATATCGTGGGAGAGGAACCCGAATCCCTGAGGGCGATAAGCCAGAGGTTCGGAGTCAAGCTTTCGTCCATTGTGAAGATGAACGGTTTCGATAAAGACTACAGCCCCGCCCCGGGGGATGAAATTCTGCTGCGCCGATGAAATTGAGGAGACTTATTACGATTGCTTCGGCTGTCGTCCTGATGGCGGGCCTCTACGTGGGTTGGACTTACCTGCGGGATAACCGTATGGGTAATTTTACCGTCCCCGCCGGCTTTTACGTTTATCCGGGGATGAATTCTGCCGATGTGTTCAATACCCTCGATACTCTTACGCATATCAAGCACCCGAAAGCCCTCAAGGCCGTGATGTCCAAGAAGTTGGTCGACCGGTACATTAAGCCGGGCTATTATCGTATTACCGAGCAGACGCCCTCTGTGCAGCTGGCGAGGATGCTCAACAATGGCTGGCAGTCTCCGGTTAAACTGGTGATCGGGGGGACGCTCCGCAACCGGGATGAAATTGCCGCTAAAATAGCCTCTCAACTGCTCATAAGCCCTGAGGAAATCCGCGCAGCGTTCGACGATGAGCAGTTGTTGGCCTCTTACGGCTTTACTCCGGAAAATGTGTTCGCGCTCATTATGCCCGACACGTACAGCTGTTACTGGACGGCGTCCGTAAAGGATATCCTCGATATGCAGAAGAAGGCCTACGATGCCTTCTGGAACGGGGAACGCAGGAGCAGGGCCGATGAACTCGGATTCACCCCTCTTGAGGTGAGTATTCTGGCGTCTATTGTGAAAGGGGAGACCAACTATGAGCCTGAGATGCCCAAGGTTGCAGGGGTCTATGAAAATCGTCTGCGCAGGGGTATGCTGTTGCAGGCCGACCCTACCGTTGCCTTTTGTTTCGACTATAAGATTAACCGGATTCTGCTCAAGCACCTGAAGGTGGATTCTCCTTACAATACTTACCGGCACGCCGGACTTCCGCCGGCTCCGATCTATGTGCCTACCAGGGCTTGTCTGGATGCCGTCCTTTATCCTGACCTCGGTTCCCCCAGGCCGAATCTTTTCTTTTGTGCAAATCCCGATTTCAGCGGCACTCACGTGTTCGCCGCCACTCTCTCGGAGCATAACCGTAACGCCCGGGCTTTCCATAAGGCCCTCACTGCCCGCCGCTGACTACATCATTGCCGGCATTATTGCCGTCAGGGAGAGTATTTCTTTGCTGTTTGCCAGACGATGTTTGCGCCGGGCGAGGAATTGATTTGCGGGAGCAAATTGTAGTTGACGAGCCGGTGCAGGGCATCGGCTGGCAAAGGCTAGATCCTTTTGACCCGGTGAATCTCCTTGAGGTTATTGAGCTGGGATATGACTTTGTCGAGTTCCATATTGGATGGCACCAGAATGCGGACAGAAATCTCCGAAGTCCCATTCCGGCCATTCTCCTTGACATTGATGTTCCTCACCGAAGCCTTGAACCCGCCGATAACCTGCAGCACCGAAGCCAGAACGGGAGTATCGGCATCGGCCGTAATGACCAGAGTACACTGGAAATCAGTGGTGGCCGCGCTCTCCTGCCATTTGACCTTCTGGATACGGTAAGGGTAGCGCTCGATGAGCCTGGCGGCATTGGGGCAGGACATCCGGTGAATCTTGATACCCTCGGTACGGGTCACGAACCCGAAGACCTCGTCTCCGAACACCGGATTGCAGCAATGAGCCATACGATACTGCATCCCCTTAACGTCCTTAGCGTTGAGCACCAGAATATTGTCGGAATTTGACGCACTCTTGCCCGAAGACCACTGGCGCTCCTTAGGCTCCTCGACCACTGGTGCCTTTCTCTCCTCACGGGCCAGAATCCAGCTCTTGATGTCGTTTACGTCCAGGTTCCCGGAAGCAATATCTGCAAAGAAGGTAATGTTGGAGCTGTATTTGAGCCCCTTCATATACTCGTGCAGCTCGTCGTCTCCGAAACTCAGTTTCCAGTTCTTCAGACGGCGGGTCAGCAGTTCCCTTCCGTCGGCGGCAGCCTTCCTTTCATCGGCATCCAGTTCCTGACGGATTTTGCTCTTGGCCTTGGGGCTCACCACCCATCCCAGCCAGTCTTTGCCCGGACGTTGGTTCTTGGAGGTAATGATCTCCACCACATCGCCGGTCTTGAGTTTCTCTTTTATCTGCACGGCTTTACCGTTGACCTTGCCCCCGATACACTTGCAGCCGAGGCCGGAGTGTATGTTGAAGGCGAAATCCAGAATCGAAGCCCCGGCCCTGAGGGTACGGAGTTCGCCGCTGGGAGTATAGACGAAAATCTCATCCGACGGAGGAACCGGCAGGTCTTCGGCCTTGGTGTCGTAAGGATGCTCCAGATTGTAGCGTACCGACTCCAGCCAGCGCTTGGTGCTTTCTTCGGCCTGAACCCCCTTATAGGCCCAGTGCGAAGCCACCCCGTTCTCGGCCATATCGTCCATCCGCTTTGTGCGTATCTGCACCTCCAGCGCATTTCCTTCGCGATTGTGAACCGTAATGTGCAGACTCTCGTATCCGTTGGCCTTGGGCTGCGAAATCCAGTCTCTCAGACGGTTGGTGTCCGGTTCATATTCTTCGGTCACATAGGAGTACACCTTCCAGCACAGGTCCTTTTCTACCGACGGATCGTTTTCGCAGTCGATGATGAATCGGATGGCGAACACGTCAAATACCCCGTCGAAGTCAACGCCCTGCTTCTCCATCTTCTTATATATGGAATAAGCGCTTTTGGTGCGGACCTTGAGCTTGTACTTGATTCCGGCGTCGGAGAGTTTGAGCTTGAGAGGTTCGATGAACTCGGCGGTGAGCTTCTCCCGGTCCTTTTCGGTAGCCTTCAGCCGGTTGGTGATGGAACGGTATTTCTCGGCCTGGGCAAAGCGCAGGTAGGTGTCTTCCATCTCGTGCTTTATATTATACAATCCCAGCTGATGAGCCAGGGGGATGTAAAGCATAAGCGTTTCAAGAAGTTTCTGCTCGCGGCTGGACTTCGGGAAAATGTCCAGATGCCGCATAACCTCCAGCCGGTCGGCAATCTTGATTACCGTAACCCGGGGGTCCTTGGAGTAGGACACTATGAGCTTCTTGTAGACTTCGGCCTCCAGTCTGGTGTCCTTGGGACGGATGCCGGAGATCTTGTTGAGCCCGTCGGCAATAGTGACAACGTCCTGTGGGAAACTGCCAAAATCGGGCAGCCTTCCCATAATGGATGCCTCGTGCAGGTATACAGCGGCAACGCAACTCTCGGGAAGCGCAATCTCGTCCGAAACAATGGCGGCTACGTTGTCCACGTGCTCCATAAAGGGAACTCCGTTATAACGGGTGATTCCCTCAAGCGCCTCAGATGCTGTTTTTCTGGCTTTTTCTACAAGTTCACTCATAAACACAAATATAGCAAAAACTTTCTGTAACTTTGTCTCCGTGAAATTCAAACTTCAATCTCAGTTTCTCCCGTCCGGAGACCAGCCCGAGGCCATAGCGCAGTTGAGCTCTGCACTCGACTCCGGCGTGCGCGACGTGTGTCTGCTTGGAGTAACGGGATCCGGCAAGACTTTCACAATGGCGGGCGTCATACAGAACCTGCAGCGCCCCGCACTTATCCTGAGTCACAACAAAACTCTTGCCGCGCAGCTCTACGGAGAGTTCAAGTCGTTTTTTCCCGACAATGCGGTGGAGTATTTCGTTTCCTACTACGACTATTATCAGCCCGAAGCCTATCTTCCTACCACCGATACCTACATCGAAAAGGACCTCAGTATCAACGATGAAATCGAGAAACTCCGCCTGAGCGCCGCAAGCGCCCTTTTGAGCGGCCGTCGCGACGTGATAGTAATATCCAGCGTAAGCTGTCTGTACGGTATCGGCAACCCCGACGATTTCTATTCCCAGACGGTAAAGGTGAGGAAGGGGGAGGCCCGTTCGCTTACCCGTCTTCTGTATCAGTTGGTAGACGCCCTCTATTCGCGCACGGAAACCGACTTCAGGCGCGGGACCTTCCGGGTGCGCGGAGATACGGTAGACGTTTACCTGAGCGGGGGAGACAACGCCGTGCGCATCGAGTTTTTCGGCGATGAAATCGACAGTCTGCAGCTGGTGGATCCTCATACCGGAGCAAGAATCGAAGATCTGGAAGAAATCAACATCTATCCGGCAAATAACTTCGTAACCACCAAGGAACGCTGCGCACAGGCGGTGAGTCACATTCAGGACGACCTGAGCGAACAGTTGGACCTGCTTTACCGCGAAGACCGCGCACTGGAGGCAAAACGCCTGAAGCAGAGGGTGGAGTATGACCTGGAGATGATCAAGGAGATGGGCTACTGCCCCGGAATCGAGAATTACTCCCGCTACTTCGACGGACGGAAGCCCGGTCAGCGCCCGTTCTGTCTGATAGACTATTTCCCCAAGGACTTCATCACCTTCATCGACGAAAGTCACGTCACCCTGCCGCAGGTACGGGCGATGTACGGGGGCGACCATTCCCGCAAGTCGGTGCTCATCGAGTACGGATTCCGGCTCCCCGCCGCGGCCGACAACAGGCCCCTGCGCTTCGAAGAGTTCGAGGCGATTACCGGGCAGAAGGTGTACGTGAGCGCCACCCCCGCAGAGTACGAGCTTGAAAAGTCGGGCGGGCTGGTAGTGGAACAGGTGGTAAGGCCCACCGGACTGCTGGACCCTCCCATCGAGGTACGTCCTACCAAAAACCAGGTGGATGACCTGCTGGAGGAAATCCGCAAGCGTGCCGAACTGGATGAACGGGTTCTGGTGACCACCCTTACCAAGCGTATGGCCGAGGAACTGGACGAGTATCTGGAACGGATGGGAGTGCGGGTGCGCTACATCCACTCCGACGTAGACACCATCGACCGCGTGCAGATAATCGAGGACTTCAAGAACGGGCTGTTCGACGTGCTTGTGGGAGTCAATCTGCTCAGAGAAGGGCTGGATATCCCCACAGTGTCGCTCGTAGCCATTCTGGATGCCGACAAGGAAGGCTTCCTGCGCACCGCAAGGTCCCTGACCCAGACCGCCGGCCGGGCCGCCCGAAACGTGAACGGTCTGGTGATAATGTATGCCGACAATATCAGCAAGGCGATGGACGAAACTATCCGGGAGACCGAAAGGCGCCGCCGCAAACAGATCGAATACAATGAACTGCACCGCATAACTCCGAGGCAGATAGAAGTGCATCACAATACTCTGGCTTCGAAACTCTCCGGAGGCACTACCGGCAGGGTCAGCGCCGCTAACTCATATGACGACCCGCACTACATTCCCAATCCTTCCGACTTGGGACGGGGAACCGTCAGCGTCGGATTCGGCCACGATTCCATCCGTCGTCCCGGTTCGGCCTTCGTGGACGGCTATGTGACCGCCGACCTCGCCGCTGTCCTTCAGGATCCGGTAATCCGTTCGATGGACCGCAGTCAGATAGAAAAAATGGTGGCTGACGATCGCAAGAGAATGCAAAAGTCAGCCGCCGATCTGGATTTCACTGCCGCCGCGCATTTCAGAGACGAGATGTGGGCGCTGCAGGAGTATCTCAAAGTCTGGAAAGACAAATAATTATTCCCACTCTATCGTTGCAGGGGGCTTGGGACAGATGTCGTAAACTACGCGTCCCACGCCGTCGACCTGAGCCACGATGTCCCTGCAAACCTGCTGCAGGAAATCGAAGGGGAGGTCAATCACTTCGGCCGTAACGGCATCTACGGAATTCACGGCCCTGAGGGCTATCACATTGTCGAATGTGCGGGCACCGTCCTTGACACCGGTACTGCGGCAAGGCAGGAGGATCGCTGCGGCCTGCCAGATTTTATCGTAGAGACCTTTCTCCCTGAGGGCGTTGATGAAAATGGCATCGGCTTCCTGCAGAATGTGGATGCGCTCCGGAGTACATTCTCCAAGACATCTTACTCCCAGGCCGGGGCCGGGGAAGGGATGACGTCCCAGGAAGTGTGCATCGAGCCCGAGTTCCTTCCCGACCTCGCGGACTTCGTATTTGTACAGATATTTGAGCGGCTCTACAAGCCCGAAGTGCAGGTCTTCCGGGAGACCTCCCACATTGTGGTGGCTCTTGATTACGCCCTTGTCGGAATGCGATTCGGCGATGTCCGGCCATATCGTGCCCTGAGCCAGCCAGCGTGCATCTTTGATGCTGCGGGCCTGCTCGGCGAATACGTCGATGAATGTTTTGCCGATGGCCTTGCGCTTGAGTTCGGGATCGTCAACTCCCTTGAGGGCGGCAAAGAACCTGTCGGCCGCGCGCACCCCGATTACGTTCAGGCCCAGGCCTTTGTAATGCTCCAGAACGTCTTCGAATTCGTTCTTGCGGAGCAGACCGTGATCTACGAATACGCAAACCAGATGCTCGCCGATGGCTTTGTTGATCAGCACTGCCGTAACGGTGGAATCAACTCCGCCGGACAGACCCAGGATGACGGTGTCACCCCCGACCTGTGCTTTAATTTCCTGTACCGAATCCTTTACGAACTGTGCGGGATTCAATTTCTCTCCGTTATACATATCATTTATTGTAATTAGGTGCTTTTTTCGCAATTGTAACGTCGTGCGGGTGATTCTCGACAACCCCGTTGGAAGTGATGCGCACGAATCCTGCGCTGTGCAGCTCTCCGATGTCGTGCGCTCCGCAATATCCCATACCGGAACGGATTCCGCCCAGCATCTGGAAGATGACATCTTCAACCTTGCCCTTATAGGCTACGCGGGCTACGACGCCTTCGGGAACCAGCTTTTTGCAGTTGTCCTGGAAGTAGCGGTCGGCCGAACCGGCGTTCATAGCGTCGATGCTGCCCATTCCGCGGTAGGTCTTGTACTGCTGGCCGTCGATGCTGATTACCTCGCCCGGAGCTTCCAGGGTGCCGGCGAACATTGAACCGCACATAACGCTGTCGGCTCCGGCGGCGAGCGCCTTCACCATATCCCCGGAGTAGCGCAGGCCACCGTCGGCGATTATGGGTACGCCGGTGCCGCTCGCCGCCCGGTAAACGTCATATATTGCGCTCAGCTGGGGAACGCCCACTCCGGCAACCACACGCGTGGTGCATATGCTGCCGGGGCCTATGCCCACCTTGAGGCCATCGGCTCCGTTGTCTATCAGATACCTGGCGGCATCGCCGGTAGCAATGTTGCCTACCACTACGTCCAGCGTGGGGAAGGCCTCCTTAACCTGCTTCAGCAGCGTGCCTACATTGCGGCTGTGACCGTGGGCGCAGTCCAGTACAATGGCATCCACTCCGCTCTCTACAAGCGCCCCGACCCTTTCCATAGCACTGGCGTTGATGCCTATTCCTGCGGCGGCCTTAAGCCCCTTGGCCTTTACGGTTTTTACGTTGGCGGCCTGGGCATCGATACTCATATTCTTGTGTATCACTCCGATTCCTCCCTGAGCTGCAACGGCCTCTGCCATCGGGGCCTCGGTTACCGTATCCATTGCGGCCGAAACAATGGGAATATCGAGGGAAACGTTACGGGAAAACCGGGTGCGGGTGTCGACGTCACGCGGGATAACCTCTGAGTAAGAGGGTATCAGAAGCACGTCGTCGAAAGTCAGCCCTTCAAATGCAATTCTGTCTTCGATAAATGACATAGCCTATCTTTATTTCTTGAGAAACAAAAATAATACAATTATCTGATTCTTCAATCGATATTATTTGTACAGGAACCGCTTGATGCTCATTTTCGGGGTCTTCTCAAAAGGCTTGAGCATTATTTCAACCTTGGCCAGCCGGCTGTATGACGGGAAAATCCGGTTCGAGTTTATACGGATATTCTCCGGGATGTCGGAAACCGTCTCCTCGTCCAGCGAATCCTTCCTGATGGCATCCTTGTCCAGGTAAACCAGCGCTACAAGTTTGCTGTTGCGGTCTACAACCACAGATTCGGCAACGTACGGCTGGCTGTTTATTACTGCTTCCAACTCCTCGGGATAGATGTTCTGCCCGTTCGCGCTGAGAATCATAGTCTTGGACCTGCCCTTTATGAAAATGTTGCCTTCCCGGTCGCTGATTCCCAGGTCTCCCGTACGGAACCATCCGTCTTCGGTGAAAGCGTTCGAACTGGCTTCCGGATTCTTGAAATATCCGCTGCAGATATTCACTCCCCGGGCCTGGATTTCTCCGGCAATGTGGTGAGGGTCTTCAGAGTCGATGCGGATTTCACAGCAGGATACCGGTCTTCCGCAAGACCCCGGCTTATAGGTCCGCCAGTCGCTGTAGGCCAGCAGGGGAGAGGCTTCGGTCATTCCGTAACCCACGCAGTAGGGCAGCCGGCCCCGTTTGAAAAGCCTGTCGGCCTCGGGGTTAAGCGCCGCACCTCCCATAATTATATGCTCCACCCTTCCTCCGAAGGTCTCCATAATCCGGCGTCCGATTTTCCGGCAGATGGCATCCCCGATGAACGGTATCCACAGTACCAGATTCACAGGGAACTTGCTGATCAGCGGCTTGATGTTGGACTTGTAGATTTTCTCCATCACCAGCGGAACGGTAGCTATCATCTTGGGCCTTACTTCCTTGAGGGCCTTGATCAGCAGGGTAGGGGACGGGGTTTTGCCCAGATAGTAGATCGTGCTTCCCATACAGGCGGGGAAGATGAACTCGATCATCAGCCCGTAGATATGTCCCATCGGAAGCATTGAAACTATGCTGTCCTCACTGGTCAGATGAACTCCTGAGATTGAAAATTCTATCATCGCGTCGATGCTCTCATAGCGGATCATAACGCCTTTGGGAGCACTGGTGGTGCCGGAGGTGTAGTTTATTATTGCAAGTTCTCCGCCCTGAGGCCGGAAGAATTTGACGTTTTCGCGCTCGAATCCTACCGGATAGCGGCTGTTGAACTCGTCCGTGATTGTCTCGTAAGCTTCGCTGATAGCTTTGTCGGCGCTGTACAGCAGGGTGAATTCATTCACGGAGACAACCGCCCTGATTCCCGGCAGGGCATCCTTGTCCATCTTGGCCCAGATGTCGGTGTCGGTGAACAGTATAACGCTGTCCGAGTGGTTTGTCAGATGCTGGATGCTCTCTACGGTGAAGTCCGACAGCAGGGGTACAACCACAGCCCCGTAGGAATTGATGGACAGGAAACTTACAGCCCAACGGGCAGTGTTTTTCCCGCACAGGCAGATGTGGTCACCGGGCTTGATTCCGGCCTTTTCGAAGAAAATATGGAATTTTGCAATGCTTACCGCAACGCTTCCGTGGGTGAACGTCTCACCGGAATAGTTGCACAGGAAGGTGGAGTCCCAGTTGTTGCGGAGCGATTCTTCTAGAATCTTGAGATAAGACTTCATTCAGGTTCTGGTTTTAGGTTCGGGAGGCTTCCGGATTTTCTGTCCGTCGACCCCGATCGACGAACAAAAATAGCCATCGGGCCCAAGGCGCACAACATAAATTTTAGGTTTGTGGCGAAAAATGCCGATATTTGGGGTGAAAATTTAAAATTTGGGGTGAAATTATGCGTAAACCAATCGTTGCTTTGATTTATGATTTCGACGGGACTCTTTCTCCCGGGAATATGCAGGAGTTCGGTTTTATTCAGGCCATTGGAAAGACTCCTGCGGAGTTCTGGCACCTGAGCGACGGCATAGCCGTAAAGTACGACGCTTCCAACGTGCTCGCCTATATGAAACTGATGTTCGATGAAGCGCACAGAAACGGAATCCATCTGCGTCGCGAAGATTTCAAGAAGTTCGGAAGCGACATAGAACTGTTCGACGGAGTGAGGGAGTGGTTTTCGCTGGTGAACGACTATGGCCGCAGGCACGGCGTCAGGGTCGAGCACTACATCAACTCTAGCGGCCTTAAGGAAATTATCGAAGGCAGCAGCATAGCCCACGAATTCAAGCACGTCTTTGCCGGCACCTTCATCTATAATGAGGAAGGGGAGGCCGTATGGCCCGGGACTGCGGTGGACTACACGGCCAAGACGCAGTTCCTGTTCAAGATAAGCAAGGGTATTTTCAGCGCCCAGGACAACAAGCAGGTGAACTCCAGCGTCAGCGACGACAAAAAGCGCATTCCCTTCTCCCATATGATTTATTTCGGAGACGGAGATACCGACGTCCCCTGTATGAAGATCGTTGGGATGTTCGGCGGGCACCCGATTGCCGTTTACAATTCCGAAAACGAAAAGAAGAAGGCCACCGCGCTTAAGCTGAAGCGTCAGGGCAGGGTTGCCTTCGCGGCCCCGGCCGTTTATACCGCCGATTCAAGGGCGTTCAGGATTGTCTGCGCCATCATCGACAAAATCAAGGCCGACGCCACCCTGAAAAGCTTGAAGTAAGCCCCCTTTGGGAGCGGGTATGCAATTCTCCTGACCCTTATTTCAGGAGATTGAGAAACTCGTTGCGGGTGCGGGCCGAGTTAAGGAATGCTCCGCTGAAGGCCGATGTGGTGGTAACGGAATTGGATTTTTCTACGCCGCGCAGTTGCATGCAGGTGTGGTTTGCTTCAATGACAACGGCAACTCCCAGAGGGTGCAGCGCCTCCTCAATGCAATCCCGGATCTGAACGGTGAGTCTTTCCTGAACCTGAAGCCTCCGGGCATAAGTCTCGACAATCCTGGCAATCTTGCTCAGACCGGTAATCTTCCCGTTCGGGATGTATGCCACGTGACACTTCCCGATGAACGGAAGCATATGATGCTCGCACATCGAGTAAAGCTCAATGTCCTTTACAATCACCATCTGCCGGTATTTTTCGTCGAAAGTGGCATCCAGGATAATCTGCTTGCCATTCTCCCAATAACCTTTTGTAAGGAACTGCAAAGACCTGGCCACCCTTTCGGGAGTCTTTACAAGACCCTCCCTCTCGCGATTCTCTCCAATCAGTCGTAGAATCTCCTTAACGTGGAGCGCAATCTGCTCCGTTGTCTCGGCGTCGTATTGGTCTATTCGTCGGTATGCCATATTCTTAAACTGTGTTTCGGCCGGTTAGGTCTGGTTAGGTTAGGTTAGGTTAGGTTAGGTTAGGTTAGGTTAGGTTAGGCAAAAATAGTCAAAAATTTTTGCAGTTGTTTTCTTTTTCTTATATTCGCGGCTCGAAACCATAGACGAAACAACTATGTATTGGACACTGGAATTGGCAGGAAGCCTGGACGATGCTCCGTGGCCTGCAACAAAAGACGAACTTATAGACTATGCAAATCGCTCGGGTGCCCCGGAAGAAGTCATTGAAAACCTTCAGGAACTCGAAGACGACGGCGAGATCTACGAAACCATCGAAGACATCTGGCCCGACTACCCCACAAAAGACGACTTTTTCTTCAACGAGGAAGAGTATTGACACTTAAAACGCTATTATTCAATAGTTTAATATTTAACTACCTGCTATCCGGCAGGTAGTTTTTGTTTTGTGATATCTATCACATAGGTGTG
>JAGHTF010000042.1 GCA_018065485.1 Candidatus Cryptobacteroides fimicaballi
ATTACATACCCATACAATCTGAAATAGCCCCAAATCGCTAACACAGCGGCCTGGGGCTTTGATATCTCAAAAGTGAAGTGTCAAAGATGAGAATATAGCAAAAATATTTGACTTAACAACACTTATTCCGAGATTTCTCCCATCAGGTCCTGTTCGAAACGAGCCTTGACCCAGGCGTCGTTGGGGCTTTCTCCCATCAGATGAAACAGTTTGGAAAGGGCGCTTTCCACCGTAATGTCTTTGCCTGAGACTACTCCTACTTTCTTTAACGCCATTCCGGTCGCGTAAAGATTCATATTCACTACGCCTTTGTTGCATTGGGTGACGTTGACCAGAATTTTTCCTCTTCTGTCGGCCTGTGCCACAATATCTGTAAACCAGGCTTTGGAAATGGCATTTCCGGAACCGTACGATTCGATGATAACGGCCCGCGACCCGTCTCCCAGCAGAGTATCTTTCACAACTTGCTCGGTAATGCCGGGATGGACCCTCAGGATAGCTACCCTGGTGTCCAGTTTCGTGTGAATTTCAAACGGTTTGTCGCATTCAGGCCGGCGGATATAGGGGGTGTTGTAAACGATGTCGATTCCGGCTGTGGCCAGTGGGGGATAGTTCGGAGACGCGAAAGCTTCGAAGCCTGTGGCATCGGTTTTTATGCATCGGTTGCCCCTGAGCAGCAGGGAGTGAAAGCAGATGCACACTTCCGGAACCATTGCGTTGCCGTTCCTGTCCTTGGCTGCGGCAATTTCGACCGACGACACAAGGTTCTCCTTCCCGTCGGTCCGGGGTTCTCCTATGGGCAGTTGGCTTCCTGTAAACACTACCGGCTTGCGCAGATTGTGCAGCATAAAGCTGAGCATCGAGGCCGAATAGGCCATTGTGTCGGTGCCGTGAAGTACAACGAATCCGTCGTAGTCGTTGTACCGGCTTTCGATGAGTCTGGCCAGGTCCTGCCACAGGGCAGGCTCTACGTCCGACGAATCTATGAGCGGGGTAAAGGTATATGAGTCAATCTTGAGAGCAAATTTCTTGAGCTCGGGGACCTCTTCCATAATCTGGTTGAAATCAAAGGGCTTGAGGGTCTGCTCTGTCGGGTCCTTCTTCATTCCTATGGTGCCGCCGGTATATATGAGCAGCAGGGATGCCTTTGCGTTCATAATGAAAACAGTTTTTTTGCGTTTGACGTGGTTACAGCGGCGATTTCCTCGATCGATACCCCTTTGATGGCGGCCAGGCTTGCGGCAATGAGCGGAATGTTGGCGCTCTCGTTCCTGGTACCCCTCAGAGGAGTCGGCGCAAGATACGGAGAATCGGTTTCCAGGAGTATCCTTTCCGTCGGAATTTCCAGGATATCCCTGGCGATGGAGGCCTTCTTGAAGGTCAGGACTCCGCCTATACCCACATACCAGTCACCCATCCGGCTGACTCTCCGGAAGGTTTCCGCACTGCCGCTGAAGGCATGCAGATTGCCCCGGATTCCCAAATGAGAGGCCGCCTTGATCACATCGAAGAAATCTTCGGTGGCGTCGCGCAGATGGATGTTGACCGGCAGATTCATTTTTGCCGCCAGTTCCAGTTGGGTGAAGAATGCGTCTTTCTGCTCCTTGCGGAAGGTCGTATCGAAATGATAGTCGAGCCCTATCTCTCCTATGGCAACGATGTTTCTTGTGCTATAGTCGAGCATGGCGTCGATTTCTTTCTGCCAGGAAGAGTCAACTGAGCCGGGATACAGCCCCAGCATAGGAAGCAGAATCCCCGGATAGCGGTCTGTAAGCTCGAACATTCCGGGCCTTTCCCTGGAATCTATGTCGGCCTGAAGCATCCGGCTCACCCCGGCTTTCAGGGCCCGTTCGATTACAAGGTCCCGCTCGCCGTCGAAGGCGCTGTCGCAATTATGCGTATGGGTGTCGATAAATTCCATTGATAACGCTGTACAGTCTGCAAATTTACAATAATTTGCCATTAATTGTACAACGTCCCAGCACGTCCGAACATATGAATCCGTCGCTTTCCAGCCTCTGGACATGTACCGATAGATCCCGGTACGGTATGCCGGTGCTTCGGGCCATCTCCTCCGGGCTTATTCCCCGGGAAGTCAGTATGAGTCCGTAGAGTTTGCAAAGCAGCGCGATGGTAGCCTCCGGGAGTGAATTTCCGTAGAATGAATTTATCTGCTTCTCGTATCCGGTCTTTCTGCAGTCCGTGCGTTCCCACAGCCCGAGTTCTTTTCTGAACCGGTCGAGACCGGCAATAGGGTCGGCTATCTTGTCGGCCACCAGAATGTTGCAGCCCTCGGAGCGGGGGTCGTCGATGCGGCCCGGCAGGCAGTAGACATCCCTGCCGTATTCGAAGGCGAGCTTCGCGGTAATTATCCCTCCGCCGTGCTTTTTGGATTCGATCAGTATCGTAGTGGCGCTCAGCCCGGCTATTATCCGGTTGCGGCGCAGGAATGTGAAGGCTTGCGGAGCCGTGCCGGGCGGGAAGTCAGTGACCAGGGCGCAGTTTTCTGCAGATGCAATCCTCTCCGCCTCTTTGCGATGGTACTGCGGGTAAACCGAATCTATCCCCGTTGGGAGTACGGCAATTGTGGGCAGGCCCGATGAAAGGGCGGTGCGATGTGCGGTAATGTCTACCCCAAAGGCCAGCCCGCTTACAATGCAGCAGCGTTCGGTGGCCGAGGCGATGTCCCGGACAATACGTTCGCACCATTCCTTCCCGTACAGGGAAATGTCCCGGGTTCCTACGACCGAGATATTGCGGAATGAGTTGAACAGCCGTTCCGGGGGAGTCTGACTTTTGATATACAGGCCCAGAGGGGCATCGCTGCACTCCTTGAGCAACTGCGGGTAGCAGTCCTGTCCCGAATGGATGAACCGGCATCCTTGCGCCTGAAGGCTTTCAATCTCTTTTGCCGAGTCTTCGAGCGCCGATGGGGATACCGCGGTTCTGTTGCATCCGACAGCTGCCAGTATACGATTCCGGTCTTTGTCGGGGAGTAAGAAAAAGTCGCGGCAGTTGCCGAGACTTTCCAGAATTTGATGTGCTGCCGTGCCTTTGAAGCCGAGCAGCCGGTTAAGCGCGCAAGCGCTCACCGTCTCCAGAAGTTGTATGTCCATAGTTAAGTTTAAGTTGTTGGTTGTGTGCTATATGATAAGCAGCGCGTCTCCGTATGGCCCGAACTTGTAGTCCATTTCCAGTGCGGTCTTGTAGGCGGTCATAACCTTGTCGTACCCTCCGAATGCCGCAATGCTCATAAGCATAGTGGATTCCGGGAGATGGAAGTTGGAAACAACAGCGTCGGGAATACTGAATTCATAAGGAGGGAAGATGAACTTGTTGGTCCAGGTGTCTGTAGGGCGCACACCGTGGTCGGTGGTGACATTGGTCTCCAAACCGCGGATTACGGTAGTGCCTACCGCCAGTATCTTTCCTCCGCTGCGTTTTGTTTTGTTTATCTTTTCTGCGGCCTCTTCATCAATAATCATTCTCTCACAGTCCATACGGTGCTTGCTCAGGTCTTCGACATCTACTTTGCGGAATTGGCCTATGCCCATATGAACGGTTATGAAAACCTTGTCTATGTCTTTGAGAATCATTCTATTGAACAGTTCCCTCGAGAAATGCAGTCCTGCTGCCGGAGCGGAAACCGCTCCTTCGTGCGATGCGAAAATGGTCTGGAAATTCTCGGCGTCCTCGGGTTCGGGCTGTTCCTTCACCCATTCCGGTACGGGAGTCTTACCCAGCGCGAAGAGCGCCTGTTTGAATTCGTCGTACGGGCCGTCGTACAGGAAACGCAGGGTTCTGCCGCGGGAGGTGGTATTGTCTATCACTTCGGCAACCATTGACTCGTCTTCGCCGAAGTAAAGTTTGTTGCCTATGCGGATTTTACGGGCGGGATCCACGATTACGTCCCAGAGCCGCTGCTCCTTGCCCAGTTCCCGAAGCAGGAATACCTTGATGTCCGCTCCGGTTTTCTCTTTCTTTCCTGAAAGGCGGGCGGGGAAGACTTTGGTGTCGTTGAGAACAAAGGTGTCGCCCTTTCCGAAATACTCGATAATGTCCTTGAACAGCCTGTGCTCAATCTCTCCGCTGTCCTTATGAAGAACCATAAGTTTGCATTCGTCCCTCCAGCGGGGAGGGTTGGATGCTATCTTTGACTTGGGAAGATCGAAATCGAATTGTGAAAGTTTCATTTTGTGTCCGTATGTTAATCCTTATTTATACGGTCACTTATTGAAAAAAGTTTCACTGTGCGGCAGAAAGTTTCGCCAGTCTTATCTGGTAGGCTCCGGCCTTCTTCCCGTCATTTAGCTTGCGGTAGAGAATGACGCAGTTAGTGATTGCGTTTTTGTTGTCGGGATCTTTCTTGAGAACCTTTTCGTATATCTTGATGGCCTTGCGGGGATTATTGCTTACAGATGCCCAGTATGCGCCCTGATTGTTGAGGAACTCCAGATTGCTGGGGTATTGCGCGGCCATCTTTTCGGAAATTATTCGGAACGTTTCGTAGGATTTGGGAGTCGCCTGCCTGAAGAAAATCAGACAGTAGTCCTGCATAAGCGATGCAAATGTGTCGCTGTCGATCTCTCTGCCCTCGTAAGTCCAGTTGCCCGGGAGCGTGCCGTTGTCGGAAATCAACTCCAGAATCCTGCTCTGGGCGAGGTCCGGGGATTCCTTTTCGTAACTGATAAGGGCTCCTATGTAGTCGAATCTCAGGGCAAGTTCGTTCGGATGTGCCTTGATGGCTTTTTCTATATAGGTTGTGGCCTTTCCGAACAGTTCGTCGTCGAAAAACATTTCTTCGAAATAGTTGAGGTCCCTTCCGGTGGAATCCTTGAGGGTCATAATGGGCTTCTGGCCGAGATATTTCGACTGGTTCTTGTAGACGGCCTGAGTATGGAACGATTTCTTAAGATAGTAGTTGAACCTGGCTTCCAGCATCTGAGGATCGTACGGGTCATAGGCTTCCCATTTGTCGAGCAGAGTCTCGATGCCTACTCCGTCATAGCCTCCTACGTTAACCAAACGGTTGTAACGGGTAGCGAAATCGCTGCCGGGGTCGTCCTGTGCGGCCGCCAGTGTAAAAGCGAGAACCGCCGCGGCCAAAAAAACTGTCTTTTTCATTTTATATCCATTAATATTCTGCGGCGCTGCGGCAACAGGTTGTTGCAGCGTGCACCGAGGTTTTTTACAAAGCCAAGCGGCAGTCCGCGGTAGCATACGACAATGTATCCCTTGGGTGCCTGGGGCAAAAAAATCGAATCCCTGTGGAGATATTCCAGGGCGGTCTGCCGGTCGAGTTCAACCATAGGGTACAGTGTCCTGTCAAAGTCCAGGCTCAGAGCCCAGTCGTTGTCCGGTACAAAATCCCTGCCCTTGTACTCTCCTTTATGCACTCCCGATATCAGCGGGTGAAAATCCTTTATTTTCGGGGCGATTCCGTCCTTCCTGTCCGGTCCCGGCGTTCCGTCCTTGACAACAGCTCCCACCCACTGGCCCTCGCCAAGGGTTTCTCCGGCCTTCAGCAGAAGACCTGCCCGGCTTTTCCGGACACCGTAATCGGAATATTCGTTCGGCAGATTCACTATGCTCCCTCCCAGTTCGGCTGCAATCCATTCCAGATTGTCGTCATTCTCTTTTTCATTGTAGGTGCAGGTGGAGTATATGAGGATTCCTCCAGGTCTAAGGGCCGGCCATACGTCCGATACGATTCTTTTCTGTCGGGCAGAGCATAGCAGAACAGCGTCTTCGCTCCATTGCTGCTGTGCCGAGGGGTCTTTGCGGAACATCCCTTCGCCGCTGCAGGGCACGTCGGCAACAATGATATCGAAGCCGCCCCGCAGGTGAGCGAATGCAGCCGGATCCACGCTTGTAACAATTACATTGGGGTCTCCCCACAGGGCGACGTTGTCTCTGAGTACACTTGCCCGCTGTTTCATCACTTCATTGCTTACAAGGGTGAATCCGTTTCCGAACTTTTCCCGTAGAGATACGGCCAGGTCGGTGGTTTTGCCTCCCGGAGCCGCGCAAAGGTCCAGGACTGTGCGGGTGCTGTCCGAAAGCAGGCTCCGGAATACGTGTCCGACGTACATCGACGACGAATCCTGAACATAGTAGGCTCCGGCGTGAAAGAGCGGGTCAAGGGTAAACACCGGCCTTTGGCTCAGAATCCTTCCCCAGCAGTTCCAGGGGACGGGTGTGCCTTCAGCTTCTTTGAGCTTGAAAGGATTGAGCCGTATGCTTACCGGGAGAGTGTCCATTCGTTTGCGCTGCGCTAAAAAATTGTTAATTTTGCGTTTGACCACAAAGATAATAAATTTCCGATGCATAAGATTTACCTTGAGAAACGTTGTATAATCATCTGTACCCCGGACAACCAGGCGCTCGCCGACCCCAATGCGGTCGAGTTCCATCTGGGAGAGAAGTTCGACTTAAGCACTCTCGTGCAGATGTTCAAGGCTTCCGAGTCGCTTTCGCATATATACATTCCTACCGAAAATACGGAAAAAACGTACCAGAGACTGTGCGCGGAGTTCAAGGAGGTCAACGCTGCCGGAGGACTCGTTTCCAACAAACGCGGAGATCTGCTGCTCATTAACAGAAGCGGGTTCTGGGACCTTCCCAAGGGCCACCAGGAACCCGGGGAGGACTTAACCCTTACAGCTACCAGGGAAGTCAGCGAAGAGACCGGGGTAAGCCCTCTGCTGCTGGGCGATTTC
Source organism: Candidatus Cryptobacteroides fimicaballi (assembly GCA_018065485.1). Lineage (GTDB taxonomy): Bacteria > Bacteroidota > Bacteroidia > Bacteroidales > UBA932 > Cryptobacteroides > Cryptobacteroides fimicaballi. Next base: position 6,720 of record JAGHTF010000042.1, read on the forward strand.
ATCTGTATTACCGACCACTGTTATCTGCGCGACGGAATCTGGCACCTGAAACACACCTGGTGGTACAATATGCTGTACGAACTTCCGGTAGATCTGGTTCCTCAGCGCGAAGAGGACATAGCAGTTGCGGCCTGGGTAGCCAAATCCAGCCTCCCCGGCTTTCTCAAGGACAGCTTTCCTTCAATAATGGAGGTTTTCCGCGAGGCCAGAATCTAGTTGAAGATGAGCGTCGGAAGATTCATAGCGGGCAAACTCCGTTTCAAAGGGAAGATGGCTGTATGGGCTATCGCCATCTCCTTCTGCATTATTATAATATCGGTATCGGTGGCCGAGGGTTTCCGTCGGGAAATTCTGAGCGGGCTGTCGGATTTGGGAGGAGACGTGCAGATTTCTGCCACTTCGCTGAATCTGTTCGATGCACAGGATCCCATCCCCAGCGACGAACCCTATGTCCGTGAGATAGAATCCTTATCCGAAGTGGAAGGGGTTTCTCCGGTAATCTACCGCTATGGAATCCTGAAAGGAGAGCAGAATATCCAGGGGGTGCTTTTCAAGGGTGAACAGCGCAGCGACACTACCCGCTGGGGAATCACCGTTCCGGGAAGGCTTGCTAAGCTGATGGGACTGGAACCCGGCGATGAGATTCCGGCCTATTTTGTGGGAGAGAAACTCCAGGCCCGGAAATTCCGGGTCACGGGCATCTGCGACGCTCTCATAGATACTCCGGACAGGATGGTGGTGAATGTGAACCTGCGCGATATGCAGAACCTGGCCCGGTGGAACGCCAATGAGGTGAGTGCGCTGGAAGTGAAACTGTCGGCCCGGGGACGGGAGAATACGGATTCCGAGCTTCTGGCCTGGGAAATTGAAAAACTGTCGGGAATGATGTCCCTTTCTCTGAAGGCCAGGTATCAGTCGCTTTTCGACTGGTTGGGAATTGTCGATGCCAATGTGCTGGCAATACTTGTGCTGATGATAATTGTCGCTGCTTTCAATATGATATCGGGACTGCTCATTCTGCTGTTCCGCAGCATTTCTACAATCGGCGTGCTGAAGTCGTTGGGAATGACCGGAAAACAGTTGAATGCTTTGTTCCTGAGGATTGGTGCCAGAACTGTAGCGATGGGGATGCTTGCGGGTAACGCAGCCGCTCTGCTTTTCTGCTTCGTGCAGGATAAGACCCATCTGCTTAAGCTTGATTCTTCCAACTATTTTGTTTCTTTCGTGCCGGTGGGGGTTGACCTGCCTTCGATTCTGCTGGCCGATGACGTTGCCTTTGCGGCCATCCTCCTGCTCCTGCTTATTCCCTTGAAATTCATTTCGAAGGTGGACCCTGCACAGACGGTGCGAAGCCTGTAGGACCGTCAACGGGGCAGGACCTTATATCTCCGGTAGAAAGACAGTACCGAATCTACATACAGTACGGCTTGAGTGTAAACGGAGCTCTCAGCCTCTTTGTCCATCAGAATCATTGAACTTCTTACGTCGGCCCAAAGGTTCGGGTCGAGGCCTTTGGCGGCAGCGTGCTCCCTGGCGTTTGAAAGATTGCCCATTCCCACATTGTATGCGGCCAGAGCGAATTCCAGACAGTCATTACACCGGGTTCTTCGTATTCTCTGATAGATTTTCCGCAGATACAGGGCCCCGGCCATTATGTTGCTTTCCGGGTCCAGACGGTCCGTGATTCCCATAGCCGCGGCGGTAGACGGCATCAACTGCGAAAGTCCCACCGCGCCGGAAAATGAAGCCGCTTCTATGTGGAACCGGGATTCCTGGTACAGCATTGCCGCGAGAAACCTCCAGTCGAAACCGCTGACGTCGGCTGCATTCCGGATGAACCTGTCGTACGGACAGATGTAACCCTCGCTTCGGGCCAGAGTGTCCGTGCCTCTCGGGTTGAAGGGGCGGAGATAGCGGTTTCTGACAGATTCCCTGTCGGGACGGAAATCGTAAGCACGGATCCAAGCTTCGAGCAGGGCGGATTCGGCAGGGTTGTTCTTGCCGGTAAAGCATAAAAACAGATTGTCCAGGGGAGTGGAGCTGCAGAGGCTGTCGCCTTTCAAAACTTTCGGAGCCGCTGTGCATACTATGTCGGCTGAGCCGTCGAGCAGCAGATTGCGCAGATTGTCCTTTCTTCCGGCAAGTCTGACGGATGCGGTCTTGCCCCGGTCTGCCGCATAGGCTTTCATAAGGTCATAGCAATAGCCTATATAGAGTTCATCGCTCATATACTGCAGCTCAGGCATAGCCAGAATACAGACCAGAGTGTCGGACGGATGGCTGCCTCGGCCTGACTCCAATTCCCTGAACAGACGGCACAAGAGGAAGACTCCGCTTGCCAGGACAATTGCCAGAATGCAGTAAAAGCGGACCACAGGTGGTTTTATCGCCACTTTTATCATTTGCCGCTGCCTATTGGTTCAACTTTCTTGTTCGGGGTTGGCTGCATATAGAACGGCCAGAAGATTCCTATTTTGAAAGACCTTGGAGTATGGATGTAACGGTCGGCGCTGAAATAATCCTTGTCGTATTTGAGAGGCCAGCCCTGACCCATATTTTCCAGTTTGATAAAGAGACAGGCCCTCTTCCATTGTGCATTTATGAAGATGTCGAAGAAAGGACCGTTGGTGTATGTGTTTTCCCGCTGGTTATAGAATACGCCTGCAATGGGATTCCAGCCCGGAGAGTTCCATTTCGTGTTGTAGAATGCGTTGATGCCCACCTGCATTGTCAGAACAGGATGAGTCTTGGTGGCCATATCGCGGGCCAGGACAAACTGTGCAAAGTATTTCAGATTTAGGGCAAGCATCGGCAGCGGCAGTACCTCCTGATTGGAGGATGTCTGGAAAAGGATTCTGTTGTCCAGATGAATCGGCCCGAAAACGAATTCCTTATTGAGACTGGCGCTGAGAATGTTTACGGCCGGTGCAAACTGTTGAGGCGTGCAGGTTCCGTCGTAATAGACCGAATTTGCAAGCAGGCCGTAGTTGACCTCGGCCAGCAGTTTCCAATGCGGGATACTCAGAGTTCCGGAGAATTTCGTGAACGAAGTCTTGCCGAAGTCATTTTCCCAGCTGAGAGTATTGGAATAAAAATGCTGCTGATAAAAATCCGGGGATTTGAGGCTGGTGCCTACGCCCAGACTCAACGAAAGCGGGCTGTCCTTGGCTCTTCGGAACGGATATATATTGAAATCCATTGCTCCGTTAATGTCGAAATCTCCAGCCTTCGCTCCTGCTATATTGTAGTGAGCCTTGGCGTTCCATCTGAAATATTTTTTAACCATACCCTGTACGCCTGCATAGACGAATACGGTGTTCTCGGTTCTCTTAAATGTAGAGTCCGGCATCGGCGTGTTGAAGGAATAGTTCATGAGACGGTCGCCCAGACCTACGTCAATCTTCGAAACAACCCCGTCGCTCGCCCAGGGCTGGAGCCTCAGGAAAACCTTGTTGTCCAGCTTTCCTGTCTGTAGGGAGTCGGTCTTGCCGTCGGTATAATGCCGCGAGTATGCACTGTACTCCAGACTGTGCCCTATGAATGCCGAGGTAATGTCTTTGTCCATCTCGGGAATAACGTAGGTGGAGTCTTTCTGATGGCGGATCTTATGTATGAAATCAAACGGTATGCGCAGTTGCTGGTTCAGGAAGAAGGTGTGCTTTCGGAGGGACGACTTGGCCGAAGAGTTGTTGATCAGAATTTCCTTTACCTCCATTGTAGTATCCCTGACCTGATAAAGTTCCTTGATGCCCCAGTTTTCGCCCTCGTCCACAGTATTGAGAATGTATCCGGTGTGCATCATATACTTCTTTCCCAGATAGTTGAGGGTAACGTACAGGTTTCGGTTCACGTTGCTCTGGTTGAGGAGCATTCCCTTGGCCCCGTATTTGTCGAAGTTGATGGTGAAATTCAACTCGGGCAGGAAGTTCTGGGTGGTGAGGATATGAAAGTTGTTGGACTCTTTCTCATTGCCGGCAAACAGGGTGCCGTAATAAGCCAGCTCGGTGTAAGGAGTTTTTGTATTGTACTGTTTGAGGGTGGAGGGGGAGACGGCCCAGCTTTCAAAGGCCCGGTAGTATTCCACGCCTTCGTATGCAATGTCCCGCTTGAAGTAATTGTACGTTTGTACTGGAGAGCCAGCCGTTCCCAGCCAGGTGGCGTTCACGTCCCGTTTGAGGTAGGGATAGTCGTTGAACGAGTTGTTGTAGGAAGTGTCCGGCAGAGAAAGGCTCAGGTTATGGAAATCCTGGTCCACAGTCCACTGGATTATTCTCTTGTACTGCATCGAGTCGGGCAGCGCAAAGGTCGAGAGAATGCGGGGAGTTGCTTTGATGATAGAGTCCCGGAGGGCTTTCTTGTCGGCTTTTGCGGCAAGAATACTGTCGCGGTAGGCTTTGTCGGCCCGGTCGATGGAATCTTTTCGCATCTGCTCAATCTGTTCCGGAGAAAGCAGGGTGTCGATCACGAAAGTATCCTTGATGCTGAAGTCTCTCAGCGCTCCGGCTTTTCTGAGAATGCTGTCCGACAGTTCCTCTCTTTCGAAATTTCCCCGACGTTTGAGTTTATAGGCGTCGGCCGGATAAATGACCGTATCGGCCGATGCAGACGGCGCACCGCTGGCTGCGGGGCTTGCCGGCATAGGGCAGAACGACATCGCGGCTACTGCAGCCACTATTCCGAGAGGAAAAAATATGCGTGAAACCGACTTCATCGGAGGGCAAATTTACTCACTTTTTGGCAATCCCCAAAAAGTGAGTAAATTTGCCTGATAAACTCAGGAAAGTATGGAAGAATTAATTGCTTTATTTGAGAATTATACCGGAAAGAAGGTAAGCTTAACTCAGGAACTCACATCTTCGGGCAGTAACCGGAGATATTACCGTTTGAAATCGGGCGATACTTCCATAATAGGCGTGATAGGAACCAGCAAAGAAGAAAACCACGCTTTTATCACTCTTGCCCGGCATTTTCATTCGAAGGGGCTCAACGTACCGGAACTCTATGCCGTAAGCGAAGACGAAATGTACTACATTCAGGAGGACCTGGGCGACAGCCAGCTCTACCAGATGGTGAGCATAGGCAGGGAAACGGGCGATTACAACGAAAATGAAATCTCCCTCCTGTGCAAGGCGATTTCAAATTTGCCGGGAATTCAGTTCAAGGGAGCCGAAGGACTCGACTTCGGCGTATGCTATCCCGACTCCGCGTTCAACGAGCGGATGGTGAACTTCGACCTCAATTATTTCAAATACTGCTTTCTTAAGGCAACAGGCTTGGAATTCAACGAAGTAAAGCTTCAGGACGATTTCGACCGGCTGAAGGCGGATCTTATAAAGGAAGAGTGCAATACCTTTATGTACAGGGATTTCCAAGCCCGAAACGTAATGATAAAAGACGGGAAACCTTATTATATTGACTTTCAGGGAGGAAGACGGGGACCTATCTACTATGACGTTGCCTCTTTTATTTGGCAGGCCCGTTCCCGCTTTTCTGAAAATCTGAAGGAAACGCTCATCCAGGCATATCTGGATTCTCTGCGTGAATTTACAGATGTCAATGAAGTCGAATTCAGGGAAAAACTGCGCACATTCGTGCTGTTCCGAACTCTGCAGGTACTGGGAGCCTACGGTTTCCGCGGCTACTTTGAGAAGAAACCCCATTTCCTTGGAAGTGTGCCTTTTGCGCTTACGAGTCTGCGGAAACTGATTGCAAAGCCTTTTACGCAGTATCCTTACCTTAACGAAGTCCTCGATTCCCTTACAAAACTGCATCATCTGTACGACGTTGCCGACGACAAGCGACTCGAAATCCGTATTTTCAGCTTTGCATATAAGAGAGGTATCCCTCTTGACAGTACAGGTAACGGCGGTGGGTATGTGTTCGACTGCCGCGCTGTCAACAATCCCGGGAAATACGAACATTTCCGTCAGTTTACGGGCTTGGACAAAGAGGTCATAGACTTTCTGGAGGACGACGGCGAAGTCCTCAGGTTCCTCGAAAACGTCTATTCTATGGTGGATTCGCACGTACAGCGTTTCCAGGAAAGGAAATTCACACATCTGCAAGTGTGCTTCGGCTGTACCGGAGGTCAGCACAGGTCGGTTTACTGCGCCGAGCATCTGGCCGAACACCTGTCCCGTAAGTATGACGTAAAGATTGCCCTTACCCACAGGGAACTGCATATAGAAAAACAGCTGTAGAATGAAAGCGATGATTTTTGCCGCAGGTCTGGGCACCCGCCTCAGGCCGCTTACCGACGACAGACCGAAGGCTCTGGTGGAGGTTGAAGGCAAACCGCTGCTCCGGCATACCGTCGAGAACCTTCAAAGATTCGGGTTTAACGATTTTGTAATCAACGTACATCATTTTGCCGGAAAGATAGAGACGTACCTGAAAGAGAATGACAATCTCGGTGTAAACGTTGCTCTTTCCAAAGAAGAGACCGAACTGCTCGATACCGGCGGAGGTATAAAATTCGCGCGCCCGCTGCTGGAAGGCGACGGAAAATTCCTTATTCACAACGTCGATATCCTGTCCAATCTCGATATATCGGCGATGTGCGAAGCCTGCCCTGCAGATGCTATCTCCACCCTGCTGGTGAGCGAGCGGGAAACCACCCGCTATTTTCTTTTCGACGACGACGGGCGGCTGTGCGGATGGACAAATCTTTCTACCGGTGAGGTGAAAAGCCCATTCGGTAAAATCGATCCTGCAAAATACAATCGTTTCGCATTTGCAGGAGTGCATTGCGTGTCGGATCGGATATTTCCTCTGATGGAGGGATGGCCGGCAAAATTCTCAATCGTAGATTTCTATCTTCAGGCGGCAAAAGAAAATCCCATCTACGCGTATGTGCAGACGGGACTTGAACTTATAGACGTGGGCAAGATCGAAACTCTGGGGCTTGCCTCCGATTTCATCAGAAGAAGGCGTTAGTCGAACAGCGCCGGGACTTCGTCGAAACTGCCGGTTTCTTCCGTGGGCTGTATCTTGCGGAACTGGCGGATGCACAGAATGGCAAGCAGTGCGCAGGCGCAGCAGACAATGGCAAAGGTTGTGCTTCCCAATACATCTGTCCAACTTTCCATATCCTTTAGGGCAGGTATGTTGGATAGAATCAAAGCCGTGAAGTTGTTGACCGAATGCAGCAGCATCGTCAGGTAGAGCGACCCGGTTTTCCAGTAAAGGTATCCGAACAGACATCCCAGCATAAACGCCGCTATCGCCTGCCAGGGATTGGCGTGTATTACTGCAAAGAAGACGGCCGAAATAACGATGGCCCAAACCGGGCGTATGCTCTTGCCTTTCTTGCTCTTGTGCTTCAAAAGCCCGCGAAGTACCATTCCGCGGCAGAGCCACTCCTCAAATAAAGGAGCGAAAACGGCTACGCAAATCAGATTCATAACAAAGTTGCCCTGTGTGATGCCGTTCAGCGCTGCCTTCAGGTTCTCCGGCATAGGAGGCAGAAGACTGATGAAAAAATCGGCTAGAAAATTGAGCGAAAGCGTGGCCACTATTGCCAGAACTGCGCAAAGTGCGCCTCCCAAGGGGGCGAAATGACTGTTGTTGAGCCTGTAACCTTTTTCGAAGGATTCATTGTTCCTGGACCGGACCGATGCGTATATCATTGCCGGAATGAACATCAGCGGATATGAAACCATCATAACCACATCGGTTCCTGACAGTCCGGTGCCTCTGAGCAGGAGTGTAGGAACAAGTGCCACCACGTTGGCAATGAGGACTCCCAAAAGAAGCCAGATGCATAGAATTACAAGGTCCGGAATCCCCGGGACGAAATGGTCGAAATTGGAAAGGATTCCAAAATTGCCTTTGCGTTTTCTCATATCAATAGAGGGGTGAGGGATAAATCCCGTTGTTGACAAGCTCTGCGAATTTTGCCACAACTCCAGGCCGGTCTTCGGGGAACGTTACCCCGAACCATTTGGATGCAGTGCCCAGAACTGTGGTGCTTGCTGTTCCCGACTTGATGAGACAGTCGATGACGTATGGGATGTAGAATTCTTTCTTAAGCTCTGTGCCGTAGGCGGCGAGGAAATCGGCGAAGGCCTTTTCGCAATGTCCGAAGTAATCGGGAGTGAATCCCCACATATTCATAGAGCAAAGGTCATTGCCGCTGACTTCTACTTTTTCCTTCGTGTTGCTGTTTATTCCGTAGATTATGCCATCTTCCTCCTTCATAACCTCCAGATGCTCCACTACGCTGGTAAGATTGCGGTCTGCGTCGTAGGAACATATTCCGCGGGAAACGCTGCCATTCTCAGACAGGGTGTTCTGTAATTCAAAGCCAACTATGCAATATTTGCAGGTAGAACCGGAATGTTCTGACAGCCATTTTCCCAGAACCATAAACGAATCGCGTCCGTAGTAGTCGTCGCCGTTGATAACGGCAAAGGGTTCCTTGATTACATCTTTTGCCATAAGGACGGCGTGAGCTGTTCCCCAGGGTTTTACCCGTTCGGGATTAACGCTGTATCCGGCAGGAATTTTGTCGAGTTCCTGACTCACGAAGGCAAACTGGAGTTTTTCTCCGTCGGGGCAGCGGTAATTGCCGTATTTCTTTTCGACCAGTTGTTCGAACTGACTGCGGAAGGAATCTCTAACAATGAAAACAACTTTCCCGAAACCGGCCTGGACGGCATCGTATATCGAATAATCCAGAATGGTTTCCCCGTTGGGACCAAGAGTATCGAGCTGTTTCAGTCCACCATATCGGCTGCCCATTCCGGCGGCTAAAGCAAGAAGTGTAGGTTTCATAATTCAGTATGTGTTTTAAATCTTACAAATTTAACGTATTTTTGTAAGAATACTAAATCGCATGAAGAAAAAATCAAATAACGGCTGGAGATTCTATCTGATTGTCACGCTCATTTTCATAGCATTCCTGTTTATCAAGAAAAACAATGTGGTGCACTGGATTCAATCAGCGAGAAAGATAGACCAGCAGGAGGAAATAATCCGCAGGCATACTGAGTCCATCGAGCAGATGGATGCCAAACTCCACGGGCTTAAACACAGCCTGGACACCCTTGAAACCTATGCCCGGGAAAATTTCAATTTCGTCAAGCCCGGCGAAGACGTTTATCTTGTCGACGAATAGGCGGAAACGCGCTGTCGCCGGCTTTTGTAGACCAAACGGTCCGGAAATCGAACCTTGAGTGACACCAGACCCTCATCGTGAAGTAGGAGCTCTTAAAATTACTGAAATTCATTATCTTTGCACCACGTAGAATGTTCAACAGTGAGAGATAAGCGCCTCACACGTTGAAAAAACCTAAACAGAGGGCCTTATCCCTTTATGGATTCCGGCACTCTGTTTTTAAAGTATGGACGATATGGAGACGAGAGATTTCTACAGAATGGAAGCCGGATGCGAACTCAGATTCTGCGAATTAGGAACGTGCTACCATCTTTGCACCGGCGAAAACAGCCCGGTATTATTCCACAGCGAAAGAGAATTCAAGACTGCGATGAATATCGTGGCGTTGGCATCAAGCCTGTTCCCTGACATTATGATTCTGACTTTCGAAATGATGAGCAACCATTTGCATTTTGCCCTTTGCGGGAATGAAAGCCGAATCCATGACTGGTTTGAGAAAATGGTTACTTTGCTTAAGCAACACCCGGACTTGAAAGATTCGAAAGAGGCTGTATCCTCTCTGCGGGAAAAACTCATTGCTGTCGAGAATCTTGACAACTTGAGAAATGTCATTGTTTATATAAACAGGAACGGATATGTCGCTGACAACGGACATACGCCGTTCTCCTATCCCTGGGGCGCCAATAGGTTTTTCTTCAACGATGAGGCGAAGATCAGATATGAATCAATGAAGGTTGCCGCGACTGCAAGGTGGAAACGCAATGCTTTTCATAGCAATCTGGGTGATAATCTGGCAGAATTGAATCACCTGGACGGATATGTTTCGCCAATGTGCTTTTGCCATATCCGGCTTGCCGAAGGACTCTTCATAAATGCCCATCAGTTCTTCTCGAAAATAAGTAAAAGCGTGGAGTCAAGTGCGGCAATTGCAAAAGAAATCGGAGAATCGGTTTATTATACGGACAACGAACTATATTCAATCGTGGTCCGAAAGTGCTCCAGACAGTATGGATGCAAGTCTCCTGCAACGGTACCCGCCGAAGCAAAAGTGTTATTGGCAAAGATGATGCGTTTTGAGTACAACTCCTCGGCCAAACAGATTTCCCGAATTTTGAGAATGGAAATTGACACAGTCAGGCGGATGTTTCCCGAATTGTAGACCCTGCGGGAACAAAAAGTCCGGAATTTGTTCTCCGGCGTCATCAAAACTGCGCTTAGAAGAACAAATATTGCGAAAACGTTCTTCTGTTTTCCCGGTGGTCTTTTGAGAAAAAGCCCGAAGCAACAGCTTCAGGCTTTTTTAGTAGTACTACCTTCGAATCTCGAACCTCGAGGTCTTTGTCGCTCTTGGAAAGATTCAACAATTATTGGATGACCCCATATTCAAGAATGGTGTCTGATGCAAGGTCAACTCTGTCATTCCAGAAAACACAGGTACGGCTTGAATCCAACTGTGCATTCTGGAACAGTCCATATTCCGTTTCCAATACTTTGAAGTCATTCAAGGCCCTTATGTCTTCCTTTACATCATACAAGACCTTGACTCCATCGTCAAAGCAGACTTGGAGCATATAATCCTGCAATGGGCAAATTGATTTTATGCGCGGGATCATCATTTCAAAGGGGTTAGTTTGGTAATCACTTGAGTCTCCCACATCTGGATAAGACTTATATAATTGTCCTTCAACCACTCTTTTACAAGTTCCTGCGCTTTCTGAGGAAGGTCACCGTCGAGCATTTCAAAAGAATGGATATCAAATACACCGACATATTCATTATAAATGGCGTGGATATGTGCCGGCTCATGCTCCTTACCGCGACATTTTTCGCAAATTTAATGATTTTTTGGTCTCCCACAACGCAAAAGCGGAGAATTCCGTAGAGTTCTCCGGTCTTGAGCCGCGGAGCGGCGAAGGCCGCAACAGCGGCCGCGACGTCGGAACGGAGATTGCGGAGCAATCGGAGGACAGAGTCGCCGGCGGAACGAAGGTGAAGCCGCATTCTCCCTGACAGGGAGATGTCGCGTAAGCGACAGAGGGTTGAGAAGCATAGCTACTAAAAAAGAGAAAGTCGCTGACTTTCTCTTTTTCAGTAGCGGGGAGAGGACTCGAACCTCCGGCCTCCGGGTTATGAGCCCGACGAGCTACCAACTGCTCTACCCCGCGATGTTTGGGAATGCAAAGGTAGTGCTTTTTGTCGAAAAAGCAAAATTAATTGAGAAACTCCAGTATGCCGTCGATGTCGTCTTTGTCAAAGGATTTCTGCTCCCCGGAAGCCAGATTCTTGATCTGGACAACACCAGCGGCGGCCTCGTCACCTCCACAGATGCTCAGGAACGGAATGCCCTTTCTGTCGGCATAATCGAACTGTTTCTTGAGTTTGCTGGAATCGGTGTACACCTCAACGGCTATGCCCTTGCTGCGCAAGGCCGATGCGATCGGCAAAAGGTATGCAACTTCG
>JAGHTF010000038.1 GCA_018065485.1 Candidatus Cryptobacteroides fimicaballi
GCTTATGCTGCCGTAGCTTCGTCAGAAGCTGCTGAACAGGCATCACAGGTAGTTGCTTCCGGTGTCATCGTTGACGCTCAGGGCGAACCTATCGTTGGTGCTAGTGTTGTAGAGAAAGGAACAACAAACGGCGTTATGGCCGACGTTTCCGGTAAGTTCTCTCTACGTGTAAAGTCAGGCGCAACGCTTGAGATTTCCTGTGTAGGCTATGCAACTGCAACAGTTAAGGCAGGCGCAAACCTCAAGGTTGTTTTGGAAGACGACGCCAACCTTCTCAACGAGACCGTAGTCATCGGTTTCGGTTCACAGAAGAAGGAAAACCTTACCGGTGCCGTTGCATCTGTAAACGTTAGCAAGACCCTCGAGGCCCGTCCTATCCAGGATGTCAGCCGTGGTCTTCAGGGAACCGTTGCAGGTTTGAACATCCGTTTGGGAACCGCCGATGTAGGTTCCGATGCAACAATCCGTATTCGTGGACAGGTTGGTTCTTATCAGGGCTCTGCAGAGCCTCTCATCCTCCTCGACAACGTTGAGATTCCTTCAATCAATCTCATCAACCCCGAGGACATCGAGTCAATCTCCGTTCTTAAGGATTCCGCCTCCGCTTCTATCTACGGTGCAAAGGCTGCATTCGGTGTAATCCTTATCACATCGAAGAAGAGCGCAGAAAAGGACAACGTTCACGTAACATATTCAGGAAACGTATCTTTCCAGAATGTGGCAAAGCCTATCGAAACCGGTGGTCTTAACGGTATGTTCTATACGGTTCAGGCATTTGAACGTACCGGCGGCACCGTTGCCGGATATCCCTGGTATGTTACCCGTTCTTCTTACGAAGCTGCCAAAGCCTGGGATAAGAAGTATTCCGGCATTGTTGGAAAGAACGATCCTATGGTTTATGGCCGGGACTACTATTCTGACGGCTCAAGAACCTATGGCCTCCGTCTTTACAAGGCTATGGATTATATGATTGGAAAGAACGTTCCTTCTACACAGCACAGCATTTCCGTATCCGGTAATAAAGGTCGCACCAATTTCAACGTTGGCTTGGGATATTTGAAGCAGAACGGTATGACCGCTCCCGCTGCAGATGACAGCTTTACCCGTTGGAACTCTAACGTACGTGTGAACACTCAGATTACCGATTGGTTGAACGTTCGCGCAGGTGTTATGTTCACAAAGAGCACCAAGGCTTACCCCTACAACACAGCTGTGGGCAACGCCGACCCCTGGCTCTACCTCTATCGTTGGGCAGAATACGTTCCTTCAATGGCAAAGAATGGTGAGAACGGTCCATATATGCGAGGTCCCGCAGGTGAAATCGCTATGTCCAACACGGCAACTCACGACACCTTCTACACCTCTGCTACCGTAGGAACAACCATCACCCCCATCAAGAACTGGGATATCAATTTCGATTACACCTACGCTGTAACATCAACCTCTCAGATCCGTCCCGGTACACGCTTCTACGCTTATGATACCTGGTCACAGCCTGCTCTTCTCTACAACGAAGACGGCTCTGCAAAGATGATCAACAACGAGTGGAACGAATTCAACGGACTCGGCTCACAGATTCAGGACCGCGGATACTCAGAAATCTGGTACACATCCAAGGGTTCAGGTATCGACCATATCCGTCAGAGCTCTTCACACGCTCACCGCAATACCATCAATGCTACCACAACTTATGATCTCAACATTGCCGATGCACACAACCTTAAGTTTATGCTCGGTCTCAACAGTGTAGCTTATCAGAGCGAGAGCGTATGGGCCCAGAAAACAACCCTTCTGGACGTGAAGAATCCTCAGTTCGACCTTGCTACAGGTACTATGACCAATGGTGGAGGATTCAGCTGGAATTCAACTCTGGGTTACTTCGGACGTATCAACTACAACTATAAGGAAAGATATCTCCTCGAAGCCAACATCCGTTATGACGGTACTTCCAAGTTCCCCGGCAAACTTAAATGGGCTTGGTTCCCTTCATTCTCTGCAGGATGGCGCGTAAGCGAGGAACCTTGGATGCAGGGTGCAAAGAGCGTTCTTTCAGGTCTTAAGCTTCGTGCATCCTGGGGATCTATCGGTGACCAGTCAGTTGCATCCAGCCTCTATATCCCTACAATGTCTCCCAGTACTTCAACCTGGATTCACGCCAATGCAAAGGACAATTACTTTGGAACACCTGCTTCAGTTGCAGACAATCTTACCTGGCAGAGAATCGAGTCTCTGGACTTCGGTCTCGATATGCGTCTGTGGAACCAGTTCGGCATTACCTTCGACTGGTATCAGCGTGACACCAAGGATATGATTGTTCCCGGTCCCGGAGTCGGCTATTCATTCGGTTCTACCGCATCAAAGGGTAACTACGGTTCTCTTCGCACCCGTGGTTGGGAACTTACCCTCGATTGGGGCAAGGCATTCGACAATGGCCTCAGCGTTAATGTTACAGCTTCTTTGGCCGACGCTCTTACACATATCACCGAGTACGGCACAGCCAATTCCATCAGCGGATGGTATAATGGCAAAACTTACGGAGAAATCTGGGGTTTCCGTTCCGACGGACTGTTCCAGAACGAGGACTTCGCTCACGATGCACAGGGCAACCTCATAATCGTTGAAGCCGACGATCCTTCCAATCCTAAGGGATATCAATATCGTCACTACAAATATGCCGACGGAAAGAACTATGCTCTTCAGGGAAAATACAATGCATCTTCTTCTGTAATGTTCGGCCCCGGTGACACCCGTTACCTAGACCTTAACGGAGACGGTGTTGTTGATACCGGTTCTTCTCTTGTTGGCGATACTGGTGACCTTACCGTTATCGGTAACACTACTCCCCGTTACGAATACAGCTTCAGAGTTGACCTCGCCTGGAAGGGAATCGACTTCTCTATGTTCTGGCAGGGTATCGGCAAACGCGATATGTGGGGTTCTTCACAGCTCACACTTGCCGGTTATCAGTCATCCGACGGTGCTACCGCAGCAACCTTCGTAAACAACTTCTGGTATGAAGAGAAGGACGGTAACGGAAATGTTACTTCTTCTAACTACAATGCTTTCTATCCCAGAGCTTACAACCTTGGTGGCGGCACCGACTCATTCTCTATGAAAGTCTGCGACAGATATCTCCTTAATATGGCTTATCTCCGTCTCAAGAACGTAACTCTCGGTTATACTCTTCCTCAGCACATTACAAAAAAGGCTAAGATCGAGAAACTCCGTTTCTACGTTGCCCTTGAAAACTTCCTTACATTCGATCATTTGAATGGTATGCCTGTTGACCCTGAGGTTATCGCAGGTACAAGTGCCCTCGTTAGCAGTGATTACAACCTCGGCCGTGCCGGTGTAGGTACTCCTGCCTTCAAGAGCGCATCATTCGGTGTTCAGATTACATTATAATAATGGGAATGAATATGAAAAAGATAATATACGTTCTTATTGCACTTGTTGCAGTATTCTCGCTCTCCGGTTGCCAGAAATTCCTGGAAAGAAATTCCAAGACCGTGGCAAACGACGACAGCAACTTCTGGAGCACCGACGACAATATGCGTCTGTTTGTAAACGGTGCTTATACCTACTATTTCACCGGTTATAACTCCGGCTGGTCAAACGGCCACGCTACCGGTACATATGGTGACCACGCTTATTCTCCCGATTACACCCCTTCAGGTGCTATGGGCGACATTCTTACGTCCGTACCCGCAGACAACTGGTACAGAGCCGAGGGTATCTACTGGCTTGCACGCCGCGGCGGAGCTCCCTGGAACTTCGGTTGGATTCGCAAGTGGAACACAATGATCGACAGAGTAGAAGCCAACAAAGACCGCTTCTCTCCTGAGGTTTACAATCACTGGATGGGCATAGCACGTTTCTTCCGCGCTTGGGAATACTCAAAACTCGTTTGTTCTTTCGGTGACATTCCTTACTACGACAAAGTTGTTCTTGAATCCGATAAGGACAATCAGTTCAAGGCTCGTGACAAACGTACCGAGGTTATGAAGCATTGTCTCGACGATTTCAAGTATGCTGTTGAAAACGTAAGAGCAAATGACGGTACCAATTATGTAAACAAATACGTTGTTGCTACCATCGCTTCCCGCTGTATGCTTTTCGAGGGAACCTGGTATCTGTATCACGCTACAGACCCTGCACTTGTTGCAACCTGTCCTACCAGCGAGACCGCTCCCCTTGCAAAGACGTTCCTTGAGGCTTCCCGCGATTTTGCCGCTATCGTAATGAACAGCGGAAAGTTCAAAATCGACACCGAGTTCAACAAACTGTTCGGAACAATCGGCGCCGAGACTTTCGGAAACGAAATCCTTCTCTATCGTTCTTATAGCGACGCTCTTGCTGTTCGCCACGCTATTGCATCGTATTGCAATCTTCGCGAAGGACAGTCTTGCGCCCCCGGTAACCTCTGGACAATCAAGGGCTGGCTTTGCGCAGACGGCAAGTATTATGAAGAGTCTTCTATGCCTACAGCAAAATCTCTTCAGATGATTGACTGTGTTGCTTCCCGTGACTCCCGTTTCGAGGCAACCTTCAACCAATATTCCGTTCATCTCCAGGCCGACGGTATCTATTGTACAAAATTCATCGACCGTGAAGGTCCCACCCTCTGGGCAGATGAAACAAACTCCAACCGTCCCGAATACCGTTCAAATACCAACACAAACGGTTATCCTTGTGTCCGTTACGCAGAAGCTCTGCTGAACTGGATCGAGGCTAAGGCAGAACTTGCCGACAAGTGTGGCGGTGCAGCCGTTTCACAGGCCGACATCGATGCTTCCATCAATGCTCTTCGTGACCGTCCTATCGCTGCAGCCGCTGTAGCAAAGGGAGCTCAGAAGACCGCTCACCTTATCCTTGGCAACTATCCTAACGATCCCAACAGAACAAACGCTGCACAGCAGGGATGCCGTTCTTACGCCGTTACCGGAAAGTTCGTTCCTGAACTTATCTGGGAAATCCGTCGTGAGCGTCGTATGGAGCTTTATATGGAGCATCCTCACCTTACAGTTGATACACGCCGTTGGGCTCAGCTGGAGCTTATGAACGACAAGATCAACCCCGACATTCTTGTTGGTGCCTGGGTAGACCTTGTTGCTGCCAGGACTCAGCCTCAGCGTCCTTGGGCTCTTACAAAAGCCGATTCCGGCCTTCTTACATTCCAGAAAGAAGACGGAACAAGGATTGTTTACAAACTTAACGAAGGTGGTACCGTATGGGTAGACGACAACTCTGCAGAGTGCAAGGGATTCCTTGTTCCAAAGAACCAGAGCGGCCGTACTTCCATCAACTTTGACGTTCGTAACTACCTTGAGCCTATCTGCACCCAGGTTCTTGACCAGTACAAGGAAATGGGTTACGATGGTGTTCTCAAGCAGAACGTTGGTTGGGAATAATCCGAATTAATTATTTGCATAAGATTTGAGGGTGACCAGAAGGTCTTTCGGACCGGAGGTCACCCTCTTTTTAAAAAATCGCATTATGAAAAAAGTTCTTCTTTCACTCGTTGTATTGTTTGCGTCTGCAACCGTTTCCCTTGCACAGATAAGCGGTGTCGAAGGCAAGGAAAAATCCGTAAAGGCCACCATCGATGCCATACCCGACAGTCTTATCTATGCCCTTCCGGCATATTCGTCGGGGAGGATTGTCTATAACGACGGCACCTATTCCAACGGCCTGTTCAACATCAGCAACATCGACCAGGCAATCTGCTACAAGGACGAGCAGGGTCGGATCTGTGCCCTGAGCAACAACAATGACGTAAAATATGCCACCATTGCGGGCAAGATGTTTTTTCATTACGGAGGGATGTTCATTCAGGTAAATGACGTCTCGGCCGACTGCGAACTGGCAACGGCAAAACAGCTTACCATCCAGAGCGACGTAAAAACCGGAGCCTTTGGAGCAAAATCAGAGACAACCAGCATCGAAAACTATTCCGGTTTCGTTTCCGACGGGCTGCTGTACGACCTGTCATCGGCCATAACTTATCCTTACAAATTCAAAATTATTCCTTACCTTTACAGCAATCAGAAATTCTATCCGGTCACCAAGAGAAATCTCATCAAGTTCTTCCCCGCCAAGAAAGGGCAGATAGAGGCCTACATCGGCGAGCACCGGTCCAATTTCGAAATGTACGAACAGATTGCCCCCTTCTATAGGGAAGTGCTAACTCAATAATGTCTATGTCCCTTCTTCTTTCCCTTGCCCTAACAGTTTCCAGTATTTTTGGAACATTCAACCTGAATGATATTTACCCGGAGGTGTGTATTACCGTCGAGGCGCCGGACACCCTGGACCCGACCAAACCTACCGAACTTATTTTTTACACGCTTCCAAACGCCAACAATATAGACTGGACTGCGGGGAAACAGCTGGAGGAGGGTGACGATTGGCATTACAATATCCAGCATTTATCGGCTCAAACCGAGTTTATGCGGGTAACTGACCCCAAGAGAAATTACGTCACGATTTATCTCAAAGACCAGAAGAGGTCCTGGACAACCTGGCGTTACCGTCACGCCGACATTCTGCCTCAGACTCTGGAAGCCATAATCAGTGACATATCTGCCTTATATAAGGACTACAGGCCACAAATTACGCTCAGCAGCCATTCCGGGGGCGGTTACTTCCTGTTCGAATATATTCGCACCGCACCTGTAATCAATCCCCTGATTCACAGATTTGTATTCATAGACAGCGTTTACGGCTATCTGGAAGAAGTTCACCACGCCAAGCTGGCAGATTGGCTCAAGGACAAAAAGCACTATCTGTGCGTAATCTCCTACGAAGACGCTACCGTCATATACGAAGGTAAGCCTCTGGTTTCCAAGGAAGGAGGCACCTGGGGCCGCAGCCACGCAATGGTACGGGACCTGTCGAAGGATTTCCGTTTCCGTATGAAAGACGACGGATTGTGGGAGGTCTATCGGGCTCTTGGCAAACGGATAACCTTCAAACTTCTGAAGAATCCCGAAGGAACCATCTGGCACACCGTCTTGGTGGAAAGGAACGGCTTTATAGACTCCTGCTGGCCCGGAACCCGTCTGGAAGGAAAAGGGTACGAATTCTGGGGCGAAAGGGCCTATTCCGAATACATCCGCGGTTCTTCCTTGGGAAGCGGCAACTGATGCTGTGTCATTGCTGAAGAAATCGATAAAGTGGAACCCATAATAGATAAGATATCGTAAATATTAAACCTGGACAATAAGTGTATGGAAATTGAAAAAATCTTTAAATCATTACTGGTTACAATGATTTTATTTTCTGTCGCTGTTTCCTGCCAAAAAGACCAGTCGACGTTCTACATGATTATTCCTGAGAAAGAAGAAATCAGTGGTCAGTCGCAAAATCTGAATATTTTGGTGAAGACAGCTCCTCCCTTTGAAGCGAAGGGAGCAATCGTTTCAGACGCCTGGGTAAGTTATGAAGGGGGAAAATATAAAATGAATAAACGTCCCGGTGGCCAGAATGTCGAGATAGGGACTGTTTCCGGGCCTTGTTTTAAGCTGCTGATTCCCCTTAATGTTGGAAATACGGGGAAACCGCTGGAAATGCAATTCCAGATTGAGGAGAATAATACCGGGAAGCCGCGGGAATTTGTGATAGATGTTTTCTTTTCATCATCACCGTGCAAAATCATTCAGATGCCCAAATAACATTTCATCCGCAGTTCCCTTTTAAGGCATCACTCAAGAGGTCCCGGCGTATCACAACCGGCGGTAATTTCTCTCGATATTGACTATAGAGTTCATTTGTATGGATGGATGAATTTTCGTACATACGCAAGTGATTGACATATGCAACGGTTCAGTCGTCCCGAAGGGGTGACTTTTATCAAGAGAAACGGACAGCGCTCAAGCCCAGCCAAAGAAAAAGCAAAGGCAAACTCCTGTAGGAAACTCGGAATATCATAGCAAAAGACCAGATTCACCTCTTCGAAAGACTCCCCCGATTCCTGAAAGTGAGCGCGCATTTCATCATAGCATGCACGAAAATCCTTTATAGTCTCTTCGACGGTGGAACCCTGCCCGATGCAACTATAGTTCAATGGAGTATCATCCATATAGGCGGAATAATCAATAACAAATTACTTGCGTAAAACTTAGAATTATAGTAAATTTGCACCCACACTCCCGATATTCATAAGAAATATAGGAACGGGAGCCTGATATTCGGGCTTATGTACAAAAGATTATTTGATATTGAGAAGCAGCTTGATGAAGCAATGTTCCTATTTGGAGCACGTCAGGTTGGAAAGTCAACGTTGCTTCAGGAACGATTCGAAGATGCTGTTTACTATGACTTGCTTTTGCCAAACATCCGGAAAAGTTTCAAAAGGAATCCGGAACTCTTCAAGGAAGCTCTTTCATCAAAGCCTGCCGGGACTCTTGTAATTGTTGATGAAATCCAGAAAGTTCCCGAGTTGCTTGACTTAGTGCACTGGCTGATGGTAAATAAGGGCTTGCGATTCATTCTCAGCGGATCAAGCGCGCGAAAATTGAAGAAATCCGGAGCCAATACACTCGGAGGACGAGCCCAGCCCCGAACACTGTTCCCTTTAGTCTGGCCGGAAGTATCCGATTTCCAAATAGACAAGGCTGTCCAAAATGGAATGATACCTCGCCATTATCTTGCAGATGATGCTACTGACAGGCTTGAAGCATACGTTGACGTATATATCAAGGAAGAAATCCTCGACGAAGCTTCCGTGCAGGATATTGACGCATTTGAACGGTTTATGGAGGTTGCCGCCATTTCCGACGGAGAAATGCTGAACTATTCAAATATAGCAACTGATTGTGGTGTGTCTGCAAAAACCGTTAAATCATACTATCAGATTCTTTATGACACCATGCTGGGATATGAGATTCCTGCGTACAGAAAAGTCATCAAACGTCAAATTGTTCAGGCTCCGAAGTTTTATTATTTTGATGTGGGACTGTCCAATTATCTTATGGGCAGGCATAATCTCAAGCGTGGAAGCGATGATTATGGCCATGCCTTCGAACATTTTGTAATGCAGGAGATAATAGCATACAAGGGATATTGCCGCCGCAAAAATGAATTATCGTACTGGCATACATACAATGGAAAGGAAGTGGATGCTGTTATCGGTGATGCTGAGGTCGCTATAGAAATAAAATCCTGTGAACAGGTCAAGACGAAGCACAAAGCCGGACTCAAGGCCTTCAAAGAAGAGCACCCGGAGTGTCGTCTGATTCTGGTATCACTTGATCCTATTACCAGAGTATCCGGTGATAAAGAACTGATTTATGTAAC
>JAGHTF010000076.1 GCA_018065485.1 Candidatus Cryptobacteroides fimicaballi
CGTTTCCTGAAAACCAGACACGCCAGAGCACAGGTGATAGACTATTTCAGATCATATAAACAGGATATCGTCGCGGAAGGGAAACAGATTTATGAAAACACGTTGAAGGACTTCGGAATCAGGGATTCCAAGGAACTTCGGAAACAGTTCCTGGATTTTGTCCAAAGCACGGATTTCGACGAGGTTTATTTCAAGGTGGGGCTTGGCATAGTTGACGACAACGTTTTCAAAATCATACTTGGAGATGCCACTCCTTCCCGCCAGATAAACAGCGGCGGGCTCAAATATGTGCTTGCCACCTGCTGCAAACCCATCCCCGGAGATGCCGTGATTGGTATAAAGGATCAGATGGGCGTTGTGCACATACATAGAAAATCCTGCTCTCACGCTGCAAATATTGCGACCAAATACGGAGATTTGCTTGTCCCGGCACATTGGCCCGATCTGGAACATAACTTTCACGCACGTCTGGCAATCAATGGAATTGACAGACTTGGTCTTCTGAACGAGATATCCCATTTCATTTCCTTGAATATGGGAGTGAATATGAGAAGGGTTTCCATGGGCTCGGACAATGGTATTTTTGAAGGTGAAATTAATATTGACGTCAGAGACAAAGCGACTCTCGACACCCTTATCGACGGTCTTAAACGGATCCAGGGAGTCAACGACGTGCATAGGATAGAAATATGAAAAAGAGCAGTTTACTCCCTATACTTGCCTGCGCGGCAGTTTTTGTTCCTTTGATATTCACTCCGTCCTGCGCCAATACGACCCAGGCCCCTACGGGAGGTCTTAAGGATACGATTCCGCCTGTCATTCTTAACGTCACTCCCCCGTCAGGAGGCGTCAATGTCCCGCTCACCGGTATGAAATTCGTCCTGGAATTCGACGAATTCGCTACCGTGAAAACACAGAACAACATTGTAATGTCCCCTTCGCTGCCGCATCCTCCCAAATGCGTGGTCAGAGGCAAGAATATCATTGTTTCATTTGAGGATACCCTTTCCGAAAACACGACCTATTCGATATCCTTCGACAAGGCTATCGGAGACCTTAACGAAGGGAACCTCATTCCTGGCTACACCTATGTGTTCAGTACCGGCAGTTACGTGGATTCGATGTACTTCACGGGAACCGTACGGGACTCCAAAAAGATGGAACCGGTCAAGAATGCCGTTGTGATGTTCTATAAGGATCTCTCGGATTCGGCACTTTTCAAATCGAAGCCGTATGCCTATACAAAGACCGATGACTGGGGATATTTCTCAATGGCTTATCTGGAGGATACCGTTTACAGGGTGTATGCGTTGGCAGATGCAAACAATAACCTGACGTACGATACCGAAAGCGAGGATATAGGATTTATTCCCGGAACCGTGCGCCCGCTTACAAAGGTTACCGACAGTCTTCCGGACATTATGAAATTCGATCCGAAGGATACCGTGAACTGTATGTCCCGAAAATCACAGTATGACATTGTGCTTTTCCGGGAGAAGGCGACGAAACAGTATATCGAAAGCTCCGAAAGGCTCTCCGAGAAATCGGCGAAAGTGAAATTCTTTGCGCCCAATGCCTGGATTGATTCCGTTTGGGTTCCCGGATTCACTGCCGACCGCCTGATTACCCAACTCAATTCCGAGCAGGACGAACTTAGAATCTGGATAAATGATACTAAGTCTTACGACGATACCATGCATCTGTTCGTGGCTTACAGAAAGACCGAAAATGACAATTCTCTGAAGGCCGACCTGGAGCATTTGAAGCTGTTACTGCTGGATTCCAACGGAAAACCGGTAAAGAAAAAGGCTCACCAGACTGTAGAGAAGTCGGACACCATTTGCAAGCTGACTGTTACGGCCGATCCAAAGCTGGTGGAAGAAGACGGTGTTATTCTCTCTTTCGACAAGCCGATCATATACGAAAATTTTGCAGACATAAGATTCACTCAACTGAACGCCCGCCAGGAGGAGGAAGACGTGCAATTTACGGTTGAAGCCGACAGTACATCTCTGCTGCGTTATATTCTAAGGCCCGGCAGAGGCCTGGAACAAGGGATAGATTACTATGTAAAGATTCCGCATCAGGCATTCCGGGACATCGACGGATTCTATTCCGATTCCCTGGAAACCAAGTTTACCCTTCCGAATAAGGAAACGATGAGCAGCATTGCTTTGAATGTGACTGGAACGGACGGCGCTATGTACAATATCGAGTTGCTCGACAAGAGTGCTTCCAAGGTGCTGAAGAATTTCTGGATAAGCAAAGACGGCATTTATACAGTATATTATCTGGACAAGGGGGAATATTGCATAAGGATCACCCAAGATGAGAACGGTAACCGTAAAGTGGATACGGGGTCCGTGCTGGAGGGCCGTCTGCCCGAGAAAGTGCGGTTTTTCAAAATTGATGACGTGAAGGAAATCCCTGTTCCGGAAAACAGTGAAGTAGAACAGGTAATCGACCTTAAGGAAATTTTCAAAGACTGATGAAAAAGTTTATTCTATTCATATTCCTGTCTGTTCAGACCATTTGCCTTGCCCAGAATGCCGATTCTCTTGGTGTGCCCCAATTCGATGAGGCTTATCTGGACACTGTAGTCCTGACCAAGCCGAAGCTCAACGATTACTCTATGATCGGGGTCAATTACGGTGTAAATTTCTGCGGAGCATATCTGAACCCGGAATTCCCCCAGAAGTGGTTCCTGACTCCGGGATATTATTCGGTTATGTTTTCCCACTACGAGAAACTTTTCGACTATCTCCCCTATTTCGGCTTTACCGTAGGCCTGGCATACGGCAAGCAGGGCTATGAATTCGACAAGGATAAGGAAACCGGCATTCCGGTGCGGACGATTCGTGGAGCCGAGAAATGTATCACGGACATAATAGAAGTCCCATTCCTTATCGATGGACATTTTGATGCTGACCGCGTGAGGATTATGATGAATGCCGGAATGTATGGCGGTTACCGTACCAAAATGCAACGCTGGGGCAATGTCGATGATGCTCTGCTGAACAATTTCGACGCTACCGATATCCGCTGGGATTACGGCATAATGGCAGGAGCCGGGCTCGGCTATGCTCTGGACCCTTTCGAATTCCACCTGAGGGCACTGTTCCGGATGTCCTGGAATTACTTTTTAAAGCCCGACTATCTGAGTACCGAAAAATACTATATTACGTCTCCTATGGGCGTAATAGTGCAGTTCGGGGTATATTATCAGCTGACCAAACGCCGCGGCCGTACCAGCCGGGATTTGCGTAAGGCTGCAAGACAATACGTTTACGGCAATGAAGACAATTGAAGTTAATGTCGGAGGTGTGCTCATCGGCGGCTCGAATCCCGTTGTGGTTCAGACAATGTGCAATACGCACACCGATGACATAAAGGCTACGGTTGCGCAGTGCAGGGAACTTTCGCTGGCAGGCGCGCAGCTTGTAAGGATTACGGTGCCGGGAAGGCAGAACGTCGCGCAAGTTAAGGCCATTCGCGATGAGCTGCGCGCCGGGGGAATCCTAACCCCTTTGGTTGCCGACATTCACTTCAGCAGCGAAACCGCCATCGAGGTTGCTCCCTTCGTAGAGAAGGTCCGTATAAATCCGGGGAACTTTCATCCCGATCACGAGCCGGCCTGCCTGCAATTCCGCCGTTTGCTGGGCGTTTGCAAGGAATACGGTACTGCAATCAGAATCGGGCTTAACCACGGGTCTTTGGGCAGTTATATCACCAATCTGTACGGAAATACCCCTTATGCGATGGCAAAGGCGGCTATGGAGTGGATTCAGATCTGCCGGGAAGAGAATTTCCGAAAGGTTGTAGTATCGCTCAAGTCCAGCAATACCGTAACTATGGTCAATGCCTACCGTGAACTTGCAAAAATGGAGGAAGAACAGTTCGGCGAAGTATTCCCCTTCCACGTCGGAGTCACCGAAGCCGGCAACGCCGACAGCGGACGGATCAAATCCTGTGTTGGAATCTCAACCTTACTGCAGGAGGGTATCGGCGACACCATCCGGGTATCCCTTACCGAGCCGCCTGTAAATGAGCTTGAACCCGCCCGTTTTATAGCAGGTTTCTCCCCTGCTTCTTCCGACCGGACAAGTCTGATGGGCGCCTCCTGCTATTGGGGCCCGAAACTGCTGAACCGGGAGATAGATGAAATCCCCGCCGATGCCGCAATTTCAAAATATCTTGCAGATGAGATAATGCAGGCGGCACGGCGCAGATTCTACAAGCCCGAGTATATTGCCTGCCCCGGATGCGGAAGAACGATGTACGATCTTCAGGCTGCATTCGAGGAAGTAAAGGCCAGGACCTCCCATCTGAGCAATATTGTGATTGCCGTAATGGGCTGCATTGTGAACGGCCCCGGAGAGATGGCCGATGCCGATTGGGGTTACGTCGGAGAAGGTGCCGGAAAGGTAAGCATCTACAAAAAAAATGTGCCCGTTCTCAGGCACATTCCTCAAGAAGAGGCGGTGGACAGGCTGCTGGAACTTATCGAAGCGACGCGATAACTGTCTCACAGGCCCGGGTCACCTCTCCGGGTTCAACCTTGATTTCAGCGTCTAAAGGCAGAAACAGGTCGATTCTTGAGCCGAACTTGATTATACCGCATTGATTGCCGGCGCGTACTTTCAAGGCCGGTTTGGAGTAGTTTACGATTCTTCTGGCAAAGGTTCCTGCAAGCTGTTTGAAGAACACTTCCGTTCCGTCTGCCGTACGTATTGCGGTACAGCTGTGTTCGTTCTCTTCCGATGCCTTGGGCTTGAATGCAAGCCAGTGCTTGCCCGGATGGTACTTGTAATAGGTCACGACCCCGTCTACCGGCCAGAAGTTGGCGTGCATATCAAAGAAATTCATATAAACCGAAACCTGAATACAGTTCCGTTTGAGGTATTCCTTCTCGTAACATTCCTTTATTATGACAACCTGTCCGTCGGCAACGGAAGTCACGTCTTTGTCATTACCCTGCGCTTCTCTCCGTGGAATGCGAAAAAAATAAGTGACCATTATACCCAGCCAAATAAAGAAGAGGCTGATGACCCAGCTGAGCCAGATTATCGGAATATATTTGAGAGAAACTATGGATAAGACTACGCTGCAAAGCAGCACAGAAATCACCTCAAGATACGAATTACGGTCGATTTTCATTATATCAGATTAAATGTCAGCAGATAGATTGCCCCCAGGGGAATGGCTGTAAGGGAGCTGTCGAAACGGTCGAGAAATCCGCCGTGTCCGGGAATAAGGTTCCCGGAGTCCTTTACCCCGTAACGTCTCTTCCACATAGATTCCACCAGGTCTCCGCAGACGCAGGCGGCCGGAACCAGCACTCCCAATACGACACAGTGGACCAGCGGGAACTCGAGCATCGAGCAGAAATAAAGGACAACGGATGTAATTGCTCCCATAGCAATGCTTCCCCAGAATCCCCACCAGGACTTCTTGGGAGAGATTCCCGGTGCCAGCTTGCGCGCCCCGGGTTTCTGACCTAACAGGGAACCGACACAATAGGCTCCGGTGTCGGACAGCCATATAAGGACGAAAAAGGACAATATAAGCTTGCAACTGTACTGCCCGTCATTGAATAGTATGAACGGACTGAGAGCAATGGGAAGGACAATGTACACAATTGCCGTATAAATCGGCATAAGCTTGTCCATCTGCTCGATTTTTCCTATGAAAATGCAGGAGAGCGGAATTGCCAGCACAGGAATAAGGGCAAGAGCGGCCCAATGAATCCCGATATCTCCGATGCAGTACAGGAACATAACTGCCATAAGCAGAAATCCGGCAAGCTTAGCCAAAAAGCGTTGAACCGGCATATTCCCCTTTCCAAGTGTCAGATCCAGAAATTCTTCGGCGGCTCCTGCCATTATGACCATCATAAGGCAGAAGGCCCCCATTCTGAACATCAGGGCCGTCACCATCACTACGACGAACAATGCACCGTAGAAAGTCCTTTTTTTCAGGTCACTGCTCATCGACGGGTGTTTCTTCGGGTTTCAGTCTGTCTTCTCCGTGCTTTCCGGCCTTTGGGCCAAGTTCCGCTTCCATATCTTCGGAGGTGATAACCTCCTTCTCGACGAGCATCTGAGCAAGTCTGTCGAGTGAATCGCGATGTTCCGTAAGGATAGAGCGGCATTTTTCGGTAACCTCATCTACAATAGCCTTCGCCTCTTCGTCTATGAGCTGCGCAGTCTTTTCGCTGTAAGGTTTGGTCAGTTCATATCCTCTGGCTCCGGTAGAGTCGTAGAATGAAACGTTTCCGATCTTTTCACTCATTCCGAAATAAGTAACCATTGCATAGGCCATTCTGGTCATCCTTTCAAAATCGCTTAGGGCTCCGGAACAAGGTATTCCGTTATTGGCCATTTCCTCGGCGACACGGCCTGCAACCAGCATACACATTTCGTCCATCATTTCTGTCTTGGATTGTGTTACCTTCTCGTCGGGCAACGACCAGGTAATACCCAATGCCTGACCTCTGGGGATGATTGTCACTTTAAGCACCGGAGCACAACCTTCGAGCAGCCACCCGGTAAGAGCGTGTCCGGCTTCGTGGTATGCCGTAAGCCGTTTCTCTGCCGGAGACATTATGGTCTTCTTTCTCTCGATACCGCCTACAATACGGTCTGCGGCGTCCATAAAATCCTGCTCCGTTACACTCGTGTGATTCTTGCGTGCGGCGGTAAGGGCAGCCTCATTGCATACATTTGCAATGTCGGCGCCGGAGAATCCCGGAGTGTGCTTTGCCACCTTGTCCAGATTGAAGTTGCCGTCGAGCTTGATGTTCTTCAAATGAACCTGGAATATCTCCTTACGTTCATTAAGGTCGGGAAGTGTGACGTGAATCTGGCGGTCGAATCGTCCGGCTCTCATAAGAGCCTTGTCCAGGATATCGGCCCGGTTGGTAGCGGCAAGCACAATGACACCGCTGTTGCTGCCAAATCCGTCCATCTCCGTAAGCAACTGGTTCAGAGTATTCTCGCGCTCGTCGTTTGAAGAAAAGCCGGCATTCTTGCCACGAGCCCGACCCACTGCATCAATTTCATCGATGAATACAATGCAGGGAGCTTTTTCTTTTGCCTGTGCGAAAAGGTCACGGACCCTGGATGCCCCCACGCCCACGAACATTTCAACGAAATCGGATCCGCTTATCGAGAAGAAGGGCACGTTCGCCTCTCCGGCAACGGCTTTCGCAAGCAGTGTCTTTCCGGTACCCGGAGGCCCTACAAGAAGTGCCCCCTTGGGAATCTTTCCTCCCAAACCGGTATATTTGGCAGGATTCTTCAGGAAATCCACAATTTCCATAACCTCCTCTTTCGCCCCGTAAAGACCGGCCACGTCCTTGAAGGTTACGTTCACTTTATTCTTGTCTGTAAGTTTGCCTGTTGCTTTCCCTACATTGAAAGGATTCATACCTCCGGCACCGGGGCCACCGGGACCCTTGTTTATTCCACGGAACATCCACACCCAGAATAGTACGAGCAGAAGAATCGGGAATACCCATTGCAGGACATTGTCCCATATCTTCGAATCATTTTCAATTATAAGCTTGACCGGTGCCGCATTATTCTGAACCAGTTTTTCATTCAGTGCGGCGAACTCTGCCTCCGGATCGAACTTGGTCGATGTAAGGAAGAAAAAATGGGGGGATTTGGCAGGAACCTGCCTGCCCGGGAAAAGATCCTTGTATTTGTCCAGACGGTCGGGATAAATGGTAACCGTCCCTTTGAAATCATTTCTCACGAAATGGATGTCCTTTACGTCGGAGGCCTCAATCATCGACTTGACCTGATCCCATTCAATTTTCTGGGCAGGAACACTCTTTGTGTTGAAAAACATCCAAATTATCCCGGCAATGAGCGGGATGTACAGCCAACTGAGGTTTATTCTGATAACCTTTGTCCTGACAGTCTTTTTTCCGCCCTTTTTCTTATTTTGTGCCATTCTTCTTCTGTCTTGCTTTTAAACTGCGCTCTGAATATTTCTTGGAAGGTGCATCGGCCCACAGATCTTCGAGCCTGTAAAATTCCCTGTAGGGAGTCTGAAACACGTGCACGACAATGTTTCCATAGTCCAGGATAATCCAGAAATTATTTTCCATCCCCTGCATTCGGAGAGGCTTGAGTTCGAGTTGTTCCCTGGTCTCTTTAAGAATATTGTCGGCAATTGCACCTACATTGGTCGTGGAGTTGCCATTGCATATTACAAAGAAATCTGCGATGGCTCCGTCGATGCCTCTCAGATCAAGAGACACAACGTTCTGGCCTTTCTTGTCCTGTATGGCATCCGCTATGACGCGAAGGTCGTGAGTAATCATAGTGACTAAATGTTTAACTGGCAAATATAATACAAAAATCTGACCATCTCTATACCGCCCTCATAATCCTGATGCTCATTGCCGGGTCCTCGGACCCGAATACGGAACTGCCGGCAACAAGAATATCGGCTCCTGCTTCGGACAAGGCTTTGGCATTGGAGGGATTCACACCTCCATCAACCTCTATCAAAGCCGAAGAGCCTTCAAGGGCTATTCTTTCCTTTAAGGCTGCAATCCGTTCCAGGCTTTCCGGAATGAACTTCTGCCCTCCGAATCCGGCAAAAACGCTCATTATGAGAAAGAAATCGGCTTTGTGCAGATAAGGATAAAGGCAGGATACCGGAACATCCGGATTGATTGCAACACCGGCTTTCAGTCCAAGAGAATGCAGTATATCAATGTTCTCGGCCGTTCTTTCACGGCTTTCTTCCCAATGAAAACTTAGCATATCCACTTCATCTGCGGCAAAACGCTCGAACCAGCGTTCGGGATGCGTAACCATAAAGGTGGGCATCGACCGGAATGTTGAACTGGCCCTTGAGAGCATCGACCACAGTGAACCCGAAGGAAAGGTTTGGAACAAACACCCCGTCCATAATGTCGAGATGAGCGATGTCCGCATTTCCGTTGAGTAAATCAATGTCTTTGCGCAGATTCAGAAAATCTGCCGACAAAAGGGATGGTGCGATTTTCATTCTCCGAAAGATGTAACTATTTCTTCTAAAAGTCTTACGAATCTGTCGAGCGAAGCAAGTTCCAATTTTTCGCCCGGTGCGTGTACTCCCCTTAGGGTCGGGCCGAAGGAAACCATATCCAACTGAGGGAACTTTGTAAGGAAAAGCCCGCATTCCAGACCGGCGTGGATAGCCCTGACTACCGGTTCCTGATTGAAGAGTTTCCTGTATGCAAGTATGCTGCGGCCAAGGATTGCAGATGAAGGGTTGGGCTCCCATCCCGGATATTCCAGAAGATGTTCGCTTTTTCCTCCGGCCAGTTCAAAGCAGGCGGCAACCTTGTGCGCAATTGCAAGCCTCTCGCCACGCGAGGGACTGCGCTGGCTGGTAATCACCGTCAACGAGTTCTCCCCTGTCGCCCGTACTGCGGCCAGATTGGTGGAGGTCTGAACCAGTCCTGCTATGTCCTGGCTCATTGCCTGAACTCCGTGAGGGCAGGCAAACATTGCCGCAATGAACCGCATAGCCTGCTCTGAATTGTATGCAGATTCGATTTGTCCGGTTTTCTCAACCTCTGTCGATATCCCGGGATCGGTTACGTGGAATTCCTGACCTATCTGTATCCCGAATTCTGCGAACCTTGCTGCAGTTGCGGCTGCATCGGGTACTGCAACCACAGCCCGGGCTTCCCTTGCAATGGCATTCGGCTTTCCACCGCCAACGATACTGCAGAGCTGCAGTCCTTTGGAGGATTCTTCGCTCAGGAAACGGCTGAGAAGTTGGACAGCGTTTGCGCGTCCTTTATTGATTTCATCCCCGCTGTGTCCTCCCAATCCGCCCTTGACCTTAAGTCCTATAGTCTGATACCCTTCCCTGACAGTCTCTTTCTCAAAATTGAACACCACGTTCGTATTAAGTCCACCGGAGCAGCCGATGAACAGTTCACCCTCATCCTCGGAATCCAGGTTGATAAGCGTGTTTCCGGTGATGAATCCTTCCTGCAGATTTTCTGCTCCGAACATATCGGTTTCCTCGGAAACGGTGAAAAGGCATTCTATGGGACCTGTCGGTGCGCTATCCTCAAGCAAGGCGAGCGCGGCGGCTATTCCTATTCCGTCATCGGCCCCGAGAGTTGTATCGGGGGCTATCATCCATCCGTCCTCAATTATATAATTGATAGGGTCGCGGGTAAAATCGTGTGCGCAGGATGCGTTTTTCTCGCAGACCATATCAGAATGAGCCTGAAGAACGATTGTGGGGACATTTTCCTTACCTTTGGCGGCCTCGCGGCGAATAACGACGTTTCCGACCCTGTCCACCTTGCAGGACAATGAATGTTCTGATGCCCAGTTCTTAAGCCATTCGACCATTTTTTCTTCGCGGCCGGACTCTCTGGGAACGGTTGTAATTTCCTTGAAAATATCAAGAACTGCCTTTGAATTCATATTTGTATTTGTGTTATCAGTTGGCGGACGATGCAAGTATGGACTCCAGGTCGCTGACATACTTGCGGAAAATCTTATCGGTGGCGATAAGGTCTTGAACCGTATTGCAGGAATGCAGAACGGTTGCGTGGTCTTTGCCTCCAATCTCTGCTCCGATGGTTGCCAGAGAGCAGTTCGAGAGCAGATTCCGGCTCAAGTACATTGCAATCTGACGGGCCTGGACAATCTGACGTTTCCGGGACTTTGCCACAAGCTCTTCACGGGTAATGTTGAAATAGCGGCAAACGGTATTCTGAACGGTTTCCAAGGTAAACTCGTTGGAATTCTCGTCAACGAGGTTGTCTGTTACCTTTCGGGCCAGTTCCAATGTAACGTCCTGATGCAGAAGCGTAGCGTGTGCGATAAGAGACATAAGGGTGCCCTCGAGCTCACGGAAATTTGACTTTATCTTTGCTGCCAGAAATTCGAGAACGTCCTCTTCGAGATTCACTCCGTTTGCAAGGCTTTTCATCCGGAGCATTTCCAGACGGGTAGCGTAATCGGGCCTCTGAAGTTCAACAGAAAGCCCCCATTTGAAGCGTGAAAGGAGTCTTTCCTCGAAGTTATGCAGTTCGGCGGGCGTTCTGTCCGACGTGAAAACCAACTGTTTCCCGTTCTGATGGAAATGATTGAAGATTGTGAACAACGCCTTTTGAGAGCCCTGTCCACGCAGGTCGTGAACGTCATCGATTATGAGGACATCAATCTTCATATAGAATGACAGGAACTCAGGAAGCTTGTTCAAGTCATTGACTGCCTCCATATACTGGAGCTTGAAGTCATTGCCATTTACATAAAGAACAATCTTCTCGGGCAGTTTCTCTTTGACGGCATTGCCGATGGCCTGAGCAAGATGGGTCTTGCCTACTCCGGAGCCACCGAATATGAACAGCGGGTTGTAGGGATTGTTTCCGGGGGAAGTTGCAATATGCTTGGCTGCAGACAAAGCAAGTTTGTTGCAGTTCCCTTCCACCATTGTCCTGAAGTTGTATTCTGGATTCAAGTTCGTTTCTATCCTGATAGGCTGCAGCCCGGGATAGACAAAGGCACCGGGATTTACGTTGTTGTTGAAACTGCCTACCGCAATGGGCTTGTTGGAACGGGCTATGCCTTCAGAAGAACTGTAGGTTATGGCTTTTCTGCCTTCGACCGGATAGATGCGAAAAAAAAGTTTTGCATCATTTCCAAGAACCCTTTTCAAGGTGGCTTTGATCAGTTCCAGGTAAGACTCCTCGAGATATTCGCAGAAAAACTGGGAGGGTACCTCTACGGTGAGGGAAGAATCCACAAGGGAAACCGGTTTGATGGGGTCAAACCATATCTTGTATTGTTGCGGTTCAATGTTGCTTGAAATGATACTCAAACAACTGTTCCAAATTTCTATATGTTTCTCTTGTTTCACCAGTGCAAAATTGGGCAAAAAAAAGTTATAAAAAAATTTTAAGACTATTGTTTTTTCAATTATTTCGTCTTAAATATTTAGTCTGAAATGCCCGTTTTATCCTTTATAAACACGAGATATACAATAAGTTACAAAAATTACGCTTTGCTAATTTGTTGTGTTTCAATATATATCAATTTAAATTTATTCTAAATTTGCACTTTAAAGAAAATATCCCGTCTGGCTATTCAGACGGGATAAAATATTTAATCTATATTTCCTTCTTTTCGATATAAAGATTTTTGCCTTCAATTCTAACAACAAAAGCATCTTTAAATTTCTTTTTTATGTCGATAAGTTTTTTTCTTACTGCCGGTAATGAGGAATCGGAGCATATCACATATCTTTTTACTTCGTCTCCGAAAACTTCCGGTTCATATCCCAGAAATACAGGGTCATTTCTTTCGAGGTTTCTCGAGCTTGCGAAGATTTGAATTCCGTACCGGATTTCTGAATTGACCGGAGGTGTCTCGGTCTGCTGTGGTTCGGTCTCTGATACCTCCTGTGCGGCAACAGCGGGAGCTGGCGTTGGAGTTACATTAACGGAGCCTTCGTATTTTGCCTTGTATTCCTGGAATGATTTGAACAGGATCCCGGCAAGGCGGTTTCTGGTCTCACTTTGCTTGAGTGCCTGAGCCTCTTCGGCGTTGGAAATGAATCCAAGTTCAACCAACACGGCAGGCATCGACGTTTTCCACAGGACGTAGAAAGGATCCTGCCATATTCCCCTGTCTACCTTAACTGGTCCGCCCTTCAGATTATTCATAACCATTTGCGCAAAATCCAGACTCTGCTCCAGGTTTGCATTCTGCATAAGCTGCAGGAAAATGAATGATTTGGTATCCTCCGGATCAAAGTCGGCGTATTTCGTGGTATAGTCGTCTTCGAGCATCATAACGGCATTCTCCCGTTGAACGACATCCATATTGTATGCGAACAAATCTCGGTTCTTTTTGGCCGATTGTCCCAGAACGTGAGTCGAATACCCGTTGGCAGAGGTGCTTCTGGCAGCATTTATGTGTATGGATATGAACAGATTGGCATTTGCTTTGTTGGCTATTGCCGCGCGGTCTCCAAGTTCCACGAATTTGTCACTGTCGCGGGTCAGCACTACCTTGACGTCGGGGTAAGCCTCCTTGATTTTGTCACGGAGTTTGCAGGCAATGTCGAGAGTTACGGTTTTCTCGTACAGTTTGCGGTCCTTGCTGACACAACCGGGATCTTTTCCGCCGTGTCCGGGATCGATGACTACGGTTTTTATTGCAAAACCGTCGGCAAAGGCCGGGACAACAATTAAAAAGATGGCGGAGAGGATGCTGAATAGGCGTTTCATTTGCAAAAAAAATAACTACATTTGTATTTCGCAAAATTACGAATTAATTTGCAGAAAGTAAACATCAGATATCTTGTTGCAACCATCGCTTTCCTATTTGCGATTGGAAATGACGTCTGTGCCCAGTTGAAACCTGTCCGTACAGATTCCGTCACGGTTGAAGTTCCCACAGCATCGACCGACTCCATTGCATCTGCGGGAGATTCGTTGGTTTCTGCGGCAGATTCTGTGATAACTGCAGCGGATTCGACTCTCCTTCCCATCAGTGACAGCCTTGCCTTTTCGGATGCCGACTCTCTGGAGATGCTTTCCAAAAGTTCTCTTGAGAATCCTGCTTTTTCCACAGCAAGGGACTCTATTG
The DNA here is from genome assembly GCA_018065485.1 of Candidatus Cryptobacteroides fimicaballi. Classification (GTDB taxonomy): domain Bacteria; phylum Bacteroidota; class Bacteroidia; order Bacteroidales; family UBA932; genus Cryptobacteroides; species Cryptobacteroides fimicaballi. Next base: position 13,626 of record JAGHTF010000076.1, read on the forward strand.
TAGAGGTCCTATCCGACGGACGGCGCCTCATATATTATTATGGGGATGTTTCGGTTACGTATCAGGACATGAAGCTTGAAGCGGAATTTATGGAGTATGACCTGAATTCAGGGGTCGTCTATGCGTACGGCAAACTGGATTCCCTGACAGGTGAATGGATAGGGCAACCTAAGATGACCCAGGGCGGACAGACCTACGGGATGAAGGAGGTTTATTATAACTTCAACACCCGGAAAGCCAAGATACACGAAATGATAACATCTCAGGACCAAGCCCTTATGCACGGGCGGAACTTGAAGATGTTCGAAGACAAGTCTGTGAATCTGACCGGGGGGAAATATACCGTCTGCGACCTGGAGCATCCGCACTATTACCTGGCGTTGAGTTCGGCAAGGGTTATGACAAAACCCAAACAGAGAACCGTATTCGGTCCGGCCTGCCTGGTTGTGGAGGACGTTCCTCTGTATTTTGTAGGTATTCCCTTCGGGTTCATCCCTCAGCGCCCGCAGCGCGCAACCGGTCTGCTTATGCCGAACTTCGGCGAAGAGGAACGGCGCGGTTTTTATGTCCGTGGAGCCGGTGCCTATTTCGTGCTGGGAGATTTCTTTGATTTCTCGGTCACCGGAGACTATTACACGCTCGGATCCTGGGCTGTCGAAGTCAATTCGAGGTACAAGGTGAACTATAAGTTTTCGGGTAACGTAGGATTTACATACTCTCACGACGTAACCGGAGAAAAAGGCACCAGCGAGTATAACGAGATGAGCAACTTCTCGGTGAAATGGTCTCATTCGCAGGATCCCAAGTCAATGCCAGGTTCAACATTCTCGGCTTCCGTAAACTTCTCGAGTCCTTCCAACAGCAAATACAACCTGCAGAGCATCGAAGAGGCCCTGAACAACCAGATCGGGTCATCAATTTCATTCTCCCATAACTGGAACGGGAAAATCAACCTGAGTTTGAACGGACTTCACAGTCAGAACAGCCGGGATTCTTCGTATCACATTTCCCTACCTAACATTTCATTCTCTGTGAGCACCTTCTATCCGTTCAAGAGGAAAGAAAGGGTCGGTAAGGAACGGTTCTACGAGAAATTCTCGCTCAGCTACAGCACTTCTTTCAACAATAGCATCGATTTCAAGGCCAGCGAGTTCGGTCAGCCGGGATTCTTTGACAAGATGAATAATGGAATGAACCACAACTTCAGTATCGGTCTTCCGTCGTTCACCCTGCTAAAGTATATCAATGTAAATCCTTCGGTCTCCTACGGGCAAAGATGGTATTTCCGGGCCACGGATTATAAGTACGACCCCGAGAAGGATGCGGTGGTTCCGGTCCAGACCGGGCAGTTCCAGCACTTCGGAATATTCCAGAACTACTCTATGTCGATGTCGATGAACACCCGACTGTACGGAATGTATATGTTCGGAGGAAAGAGCAACCTTATGGCCATCAGGCACGTAGTGTCTCCGTCGGTGAGCGCCAGCTGGGTTCCGGACCAGGGCTTTGCCGCGAACGGCTACAGGACTCTGACATACACCGATGCAATGGGGAATGAGAAGACCTACGACTATAACCTCTACGGTCAGGGAAAAGCCCGACAGAGTGCATCTCTTAACTTTTCCTTCGACAATAATCTGGAGGCCAAGGTTCGGGATCTTGCCGACACTACGGGCACCGGAAGCAAGAAGGTCAAACTCATAGATAATTTCAAGATTGGAGGCAGCTACAATTTTATGGCCGATTCCATGCGTTTGAGCACTATTTCGATGTC
>JAGHTF010000090.1 GCA_018065485.1 Candidatus Cryptobacteroides fimicaballi
GTGTTTTCATAAATCTGTTTCCCTTCCGCGACGATATCCTGTTTATATGATCTGAAATAGTCTATCACCTGTGCTCTGGCGTGTCTGGTTTTCAGGAAACGCAGCGATTCTTTTTCGGGTCTTGCCGAATTCAGGGTTACAATCTCTACCTGATCGCCGGAGTGCAGTACGTAGGAGAGGGGGACAAGTTTCATGTTCACCTTTGCGGCAACGGCTGTATGCCCTATGTGAGTGTGAATCAGGTACGCGAAATCCAGGGCTGTTGCTCCGTACAGAATCGTTTTCTGCTCTCCCTTCGGAGTGAAGACATACATTTCACGGCTGACAAGGTCGGTATGTATGAGATCCAGAAATCCGTAATCGTTCAGGTCGTGGTTTACAAGGGTTTCCTGCACTTTTGACAGCCAGCGGTCAACCTCCGAGTCGTTTTCTCCGGAATAACCTTCCTGCTTGTATGTCCAATGGGCCGCAATTCCTTTTTCCGCTATGTCATCCATTCTGCGGGAACGTATCTGAACCTCAATCCAGAAACCCGCACGGCTCATCAGGGTACAGTGCAAAGCTTCGTATCCGTTGGATTTGGGATTGCTGACCCAGTTGCGGTAGCGGTTGGGATTTGCATTGTAGAGTTTGAGAATCTTGGAATAGATGAAAAACGCATCCGACCGTTCTTTCTCAATATCCTTGCTGTCGTCCCTGGGTTCGAAAACTATCCTCACGGCATAGATGTCGTAAATCTCCTCGAACGAGATTTTCTTGTTGTTCATCTTCCGCCAGACCGAATACGGCGTCTTTATGCGCTTCTTTATTTCGAAAGAAAAGCCTTCGGACCTGAGCATTTCCTCTATTGGGCCAATGAATTCGTCTACCTGCCGGCCACGCACCTTGACATTCTCGTTTATACGGTTGCTGATGTCGTTGTAGGCCTCCGGTTCGGTATATTTGAGAAAGATGTTCTCCATCTCGCTCTTTACGGCATAAAAGCCCAGACGGTTCGCCAGAGGAATGAAGATGTACATTGTCTCTGCCAGAATCTTATCCCGCTTGTACTCCGGCATGAATTCTATGGTACGGCAGTTGTGCAGTCTGTCGGCCAGTTTTATCAGGACCACCCTTACGTCATCATTCAGGGTAAGCAGAATTCTCCTGAAATTCTCGGCCTGCAGGCTCTCGTTAGATTCTTTCTTTCCTTCGGCGTCGAGGACACTCTTGATTTTTGTAAGTCCGTCCACCAGCGAAGCTATCTTGTCTCCGAAAAGATTGCGGATATCGTCAACGGTATAATCCGTGTCCTCTACCACATCGTGCAGAAGTGCCGTGGCGATTGACTTGTATCCCAAGCCGATCTCCTCGATGCATATTCTGGCGACTCTGATAGGATGTATGATATACGGTTCACCTGAGCGCCTGCGCACGTTCTTGTGTGCGGCACTGGCAAAGTCATAGGCCTTCTTCACAACCTTGAACTCTTCGGGACTTGCACAACGTTTCTTTGCAAGTTCCTTCAAGATCTCGTATTCCTTTTTAACGAGAGCCCAGTCCTGTTCGCTGAATTCCGAATACTTACTCATATCTAAAATAAAGTAGGTTCAATTACACTATGCACGGCCCCGGCGTCATTGCGGGCTTGACCCGCAATCCCTCCCAAATCAGGCAGCATTGCCCTGAATGCTGCTTCGTCCAATACGGGGATCTGCAGCTGTGCGCATTTCTTAAGCTTCTCGGGCCCGGGTTTCTCTCCTGCCAGAAGAAATGAAGTCTTCGCGCTTACCGACCCGCTGTTCTTTCCTCCGTGCTGACCGATCAGTTCCTTGATCTGTTCCCGGGAAACGCTGAAATTCCCGGATATAACTATCGTCTTGCCTTCCAAGGCGTTGGAAAGCAGTCCGGATTCCTGAGATATCTCAAATCTGAGGCCGAAGGCGCGCAATCTCTCAATTTCATCCCGATGCGACTCCATACCTAGGAACTCGATTACTGAAGGAGCTATTACAGGCCCAACGTCGCTGACCTCCTCGAGTTCCGGGCGTTCCGCCGATATCAGCCTGTCGATAGACTTGAAATGCCGGGCAAGGGTTCTGGCAGTGGTTTCTCCGACGAAAGGGATTCCCAGGGCAAACAGAACTCTTTCGAAACCGGCCTGTTTGGATTCCTGCAGGGAAGCGAGGAACCTTTCAGCCGATCTTTCCTTCCAGCCTTCGAGCGAGAGAAGCTCATATTTGCTGAGGTAGTACAGGTCTGCGGGAGACTTTACTAGTCCCTTGTTTACAAGCTGGTCAACCAGGGATTTTCCTCCGATAATATTCATCGCCTTACGGCTCATAAAGTTCAGGATACGCCCCTTGATCTGCTGAGGACAGGAATAGGTATTCGGGCAGAAGGATTTGGCTTCCCCTTCCTTTCTTATCAGAGCAGTTCCGCAGTCCGGACATACGGTGGGGAAAACGGGAGAAGCGAGGCCTTGTGTGCGTCTGGAGAAGTCCACCCCTGTAATCTTGGGAATTATTTCTCCGCCCTTCTCCACAAAGACATAATCTCCGACCCGGATGTCGAGCAGGGCCATCTGGTCTTCGTTGTTCAGGGTAGCGCGCTTCACTACCGTTCCCGACAGCAGCACCGGTTCCAGATTTGCGACCGGGGTAACTGCGCCGGTGCGACCTACCTGATAATCGATGGAATTCAGGCGCGTACAGGCCTGCTCTGCCTTGAATTTGAAGGCCACGGCCCATCGGGGGGATTTCGAGGTATAGCCCAAAGTCCTCTGGGCTTCGAGTTCGTTTATCTTGATTACAATTCCGTCGGTGGCGTAGGGGAGGAATCTGCGTTCCTTGTCCCAGTAGTCGATATATTCCTTGATTCCTGTTATGCCGGTGCAGATTTTACGGTTGTCCGAAACCGGCAAGCCCCATCCGGCCGCCGATTTCAGGGCCTCGTCGTGGGTAGAGAATGTAACGCTCTGCGCGGGAATATGGTACAGCGTACAGTAAAGCCCGCGATGAGCCACCTGCGTCGGATCCATCAGCTTAAGAGAGCCGGAAGCGGCGTTCCGAGGGTTTGCAAAAGGGATTTCTCCGGCTTCTTCGCGTTCGGCGTTAAGTCTTTCGAAATCTTTGTAGGGCATCAGAATCTCACCCCTTATCTCCAGGTCGGAGGGGAAATCGCCCCGGAGTTTGAGCGGAATGTTGGGTATCATCCTGACGTTACGGGTAACGTCGTCGCCCTGCACCCCGTCGCCTCTGGTAAGGGCCCGGTAAAGTTCGCCGTTTTTGTATGTGAGGCAGATGGCAGTGCCGTCGAACTTGAGTTCCAGACAGTAGGTAAACCCTTTTCCCAGGGTTTTGTCGGCTCGGGCGGCGAATTCCTCAATTTCGGAAATAGAGTATGTGTTGGCCAGCGAGAGCATCGGATAACGATGGGGCCGCTGTACGAAGTCCATCCGGATGCCGGATTCGGCGTTTTCCCCGAAACCCTGGGTCTCCAGGTCGGAGCCGACCTTGCGGGTAGGGGAGTCCGGGGTCGCGAGCTCCGGATGAAGGGCTTCCAGATCCTCCAGTTCCCGCATCAGGGAATCGTACTCGAAATCGCTTATCATAGGGTTGTTGTCAACATAATAGCGACGCGAATTTTCGCGCAGCACAGCCCTCAATTCTTCAATTCTGAGTATGTCTTTGCTTTCGTCCAACATAACTTACAAATATAGGAAAAATGCCGAAAAAGTTCTAATTTTGTAACCACGAATAAACCTTAATATCGCGATATGAAAGATTCTATCATCATTTTGTGCGGCGGCGGTCCGGCTCCCGGAATGAATACCGTCGTTTGCTCGGTCGCAAAGACCTTCCTTTCAAACGGTTACAGAGTTATCGGACTCCACGGCGGATACAGCGGACTTTTCAACCCCAACCCCCGTACCGAAGACCTCGATTTCTTCAAGGCCGACGCCTATTTCAACCGTGGAGGCTCCTATCTCGAAATGAGCCGCTTCAAACCTACGGATGCAGACTTTGAAAACAATTTCAACCTCGAGCTCTTCAGGACAAACAATATCAAGCTTCTGGTAACCGTAGGAGGAGACGACACCGCATCTACGGCAAACCGCATTGCAAAGTTCCTTGAGGCAAAGAAATACCCCATCAGCAACATTCACGTTCCCAAGACGATAGACAACGACCTTCCCCTGCCGGACAACACTCCTACCTTCGGATTCAATTCGGCCAAGGATGAAGGCGCACATATCGCCCGCACCATCTATGAAGATGCAAGAACCAGCGGAAACTGGCTTCTCATTTCTGCAATGGGACGCAGCGCCGGACATCTGGCTCTCGGAATAGGTGAGGCTACGCATTGCCCTATGACCATCATCCCGGAGATGTTCTCCAACACAAAGATTACGGTTGACAAAATCATAAAGATCACAATCTCGGCAATCGTAAAGCGTAAGCTCCTCGGAATCAACTATGGTACCGTTGTGGTTGCCGAAGGCGTATTCCACGATCTGGACGCCGAGGATATCAAGGCTACCGGAGTTCATATGACATACGATGAACACGGACACCCCGAACTCGGAAAAATCAGCAAGGCCGTACTCTTCAACGAACTTCTCGAGAAAGAGTTCAAGAAGCTGGGAATGAAGGTTAAGACCCGTCCTGTAGAGATTGGCTATGACGTTCGTTGTCAGGATCCTATCGCATTCGACCTCAGCTATTGCTCAAGGTTGGCAATGGGTGCATACGAACTTTTCACAAGGGGAGAAACCGGCTGTATGGTATTCGTCGATGCCTACGGTACGGCAAAGCCTCTCTACCTTAAGGACCTTCAGAATGCCGAGGGAAAGATTCCTCCCCGCAGAGTGGACATAAACGGCGGAATCGCCCAGAATTACTACAACCATATCTGCCACTGTATCACCGAGGCCGACTACGAAGCAGCCAAGGCTATAGTTGAGAATCCTGCCGAATACGATTTCAAGAAGATACTCGAATGGTAACATAGTCCCAAGCAGGGACATTCAGTTTGAAGAGGCCGGGCGTAAGTCCGGTCTCTTTCGGTATCTTAACCGTCATAGCGCTGTCATAGTTACTGAAGTTGCAGGCAACCAGCACAGCTTCTCCGTCGAGCATTCTCAGGAATGCGAAATGGGCTTTAGGATTGAAGCCCTCCGAATCCGTGTTACAGTAGCACAGATCCCAGTTTTTACCCTCCCTGAACAGAGGAGAGGAGGCAAGAGCCAGGGTATGCCGGTAGCGTTCGAGCACCGCTTCATCGGGCGAAAGCAGCGAAAGAGGCCGGTCGATATTAAAGATGGAAGTACGGAAATCGGCATTGTTCAACGCCTGCTCCCCGCACTCCTGGCCTGCATACAGCATAAAGGAGGCATTGTTGAACAGGGTTCCGGCAGCCAGAGCGGCGTAGCATCGGTCGGCACTGCCGGCAAAAGCAGGGGAGGCACACCTCTGTTCGTCGTGATTCTCCAGGAAATTGAGCATTCCGTTCTGCATATCTCCAAGACTCTGCCAGTTCCAGGTGATGGCCTCTGCCGTCATCCCTTTCTGAATCGATCTGACCGAATCGTAAAAACCGGATTTGTCGTAGATAAGGTCGAACCCTACATCTTTAAGGTACAGAGGGTAGTTATGCCGGCCGTAGGCTTCTCCTATAAAAATCACCTCCGGATGCGACTCCTTTATTCTGGAAACGGCCAATTTGAGAAAATCGGGCGGAACCATCTCTATCATATCGCAACGGAATCCGTCCACGCCCTTGGAAGCCCAGAATTCCAGAATTTCCAGAAGCCTTGACCTGGTGTCGGGATGCGAATAGTCTATCTTAAGGGTATCGGTCCAGTCAAAGTCGCAATATCCGCAGGTCGGGATACCGCTGGCCCCGTCCCTGCTGACGTGATTTGGAACAAAGTCTGTCAGCACCCGGAATCCGGCCCTGTGCGTTCTTTCGAC
>JAGHTF010000025.1 GCA_018065485.1 Candidatus Cryptobacteroides fimicaballi
CGTACCCTTCCCCGTTTTGCGGGGGGGGACATCCGCACCCGTTTGCGGGATATTCTGGCCCAGTTCGTTTTCCGGGGGCAGGACACAGACACGAGGGGCGGGGGGGTGGCCGGGGGAGAGCGTGCGCGTCTGGGTATGGCAAAGCTGATGTTGCAGAACTATAATCTGCTTGCCTTGGACGAGCCTACCAACCATATGGACATCAAGAGCAAGGAGATACTGAAACAGGCTCTCAAGGCTTATGACGGTACTCTGCTTATCGTGAGTCACGACAGGGATTTTCTGGATGGCCTTGTGGATAAGATGTATGAGTTCCGCGACGGCAGGGTTAAGGAGCATCTGGGCGCTGTGAGTGATTTCCTGGCAAAGCGTAAGATTGAGACTTTGCAGGAGCTGGAACGCAAGTTCAAGAGTCCGTCTCGCCCTGCTGAAGGACGGGTGGAAGACTCGTCAACTACAATTTGCTCCGGCAAATCAATTCCTCGCTATCCATCCCGTCCTTCAGCGGGACTGGTGGAAGGCTCGTCTGAACAGAACAAACAGAATCAGAAACAATTCTGGGCAGAGCAGCAGGAACAAAGGAAACAGGAAAGGAAAGTCAAGAGCCGGATAGCGTATCTGGAGTGCGAGATAGAAAAGGCAGAAAAACGTCAGAAAGAAATAGAAGCCGTTCTTAGCGCTCCCAAAGAAGGTGATGACATAATGGAACTTACCAGAGAGTATCTGGAATGCAAGAGATCCATTGAAGCTCTAACCGACGAGTGGGTAAAACTCGGCGAAATGATGCAGTAAAGTCGGGTATTCTAACGGATATCCTCCAAAACGAATCCATACAGCTCTTTGAGGGCGCAGTCGGCAAAATGACGGATGTTCTGAGCCCTGTCGCCCTTGAAGACCTTGCATACGGCCCTGCTGGAATCGGGACCGGCCACTCCTATCCATACCGTTCCTTCGGGGTTCCTGTCATCTCCTCCCGGGCCGGCAAGTCCGGTGGTGGAAACGGCATAGCTGCTGCCGGTCAGGCGACGTACACCTTCGGCCATCTGTATGGCTACTTCGGAGCTGACGACTCCGCACCTGCGGATTACCTCCGAATCAACCCCAAGCACGCTTTCCTTAACGCTGATTGCGTAGGATGTCACCGAGCCCAGATAATATCCTGATGCTCCTGCGACTCCGGTAAGGAGATGTGAAATCTGTCCGCCGGTACAGGATTCGGCGGCACTCAAGCTGATTCCTTTGCTGCAGAACAGCTCTTTGATTTTATTCTGTACGTAACTTGCCATTGTGTTCGAGATATGCGAGTTGTCTTTTGATTCTTGTAATATAGAAAAGACCTTTGCGTTGCAACTCATTTTCGAGGCTTACAAGGGACGCTCCGCTACGAAGCATATCGAATATAGCAGAACCCTTTTTATCCGCGCTGTAGCCGATTATAGGCAGTCTTCCGTTCGTGTGCTCGTAAACGTGTCTGACCATATGGTCGGAGCAGCACATAAGCGCATCCACATTGTTCATCCTGCAGAAGTCTGTAAGGCTGTCGAGTTCGTTGTCCTGCAGGTGCTTTCCCAGCCGGATGACCAATGGTTTGTATTCCTCGTAAGTGAATCGTATATCCAGAACGGCAGATATGATGTCCCGGACAAGATCCTGCTCCAGCATAGGGTCTGAAAGATCGATTACAAACAGGGGAGCAAAGTCATATACAAGAGAGAAGCAGTCCGAATAATCCTTCAGGAATTCCTCGTCTTCAACCGATCTCGGTTTATGTGTAACACAGACGAAAGGAACGCAGTCGCTCTTGCAGTCGTGGAAATTCCGGATAGTGGAAATCGCATTGTCGGAGGTTACGGGCCCTATTATGTCAAATGCGGCTCCAACGTGTCCGAACAGGTCGAAAAAACGTCCTGTCGGGTCAATGCCTCCTCCAACACCGGCAGGAGATGAAAACCTGAATCCGAGTACATCCCGGTGCAAAGCTCCGAAATCTTCATTGAAAGCCAGTTCTGCAATGGCTTTTCCGCCGGGAATGGCGTTAAAAATACTGAGTATCCATTTACTTTTCACAATCCAAATATACGGATTATTTCAATTCTTCGTAAGTATTGTCGTCATATAAAACGAGAATTTTTGAAATAGTTCTGGATTTTAGATTGGAAGGTTTTTTTACCTCAAGCACGGCTTTAGGTGATGGCTCCGGTTCGGGAACACTCTGCTGAAATTCTGTTTCCTGCGAAAACAGGTCTTCAGAAGGGGCTGGAGACGGTTCCGGTTCGATTTTTTGGAATATTGGGGAGCTTTGCTGGTCTTTGTACATCCTTCCTTTGCCGGTTATAAGCCACTCGATATTGAGGGTAGGGAAGTGGCGGGACATATTTGCAATGAAATCAAAGCCCGGTTTGTTCCTTCCGTTAAGGATGTGGGAGATACTGGCCCTGGCTACACCAATGGAGTCGGCAAACTGCGACTGACTAAGGTTTTCGGCCGAAAGAAATTGTTGGAGACGTTCGTGCATATTGTAACGGTTAGTTTTACAAATGTAGTGTTAAAATTTGAACAAAGCAAAACAAAATTAACATTTACATTTGTAACATAGTCCGGTAGAAAACGATATGTTATATAAGTTTTAATTTAGATAAAAAGTATAAATATCTGATATATAGA
>JAGHTF010000017.1 GCA_018065485.1 Candidatus Cryptobacteroides fimicaballi
TCATTCAGGAAATTGTGAGTGAGTTCATTGAATTTGGAACATATAATGTCTTCTCCTCCACAATCCATAACATATTCCGGCAGGCGGGGAAAATCATCTTCTTCGTACCCTTTGGCTTTGAAGATATCTTCCACTGATGGAATCCTGTCAGTAAGCCCGGTCCAGTCTCCACCGCTTACGGCACCGCTGAAAGAAGCGCAGTAACAATATTTTTCCGGGTATTTGAAAGCATAGTATGATGCTCCGTATCCGCCCATTGAAAGGCCGGCCACAGCGGTATGTCCCTTATCGGTAAGCACAGGGAAATGGCTTTCTATGTAGGGCTGGAGCTCTTTTGTAAAGAAACTCTCGAACTTGAGTACGGGCTGATCAAATATTTCCGGCCACTCGAGGTCATCTACATAGAAGGTCAGGTAAGCATTCGGGCAAACGATTATGAACGGGGCTATAACTCCTGCATCCACTGCCTGTTTCGTCAGTTTTACAACATCCCCCTTTGTCTGCCAGGCGTGGTTGTCATTATTCATTCCGTGTAAAAGATACAGGACAGGATATCTTTTCCCTGAAGTCTCGTTATCTGCCGGAATAATCACATCGAAAGGATACTTATAATCCTTGTCGGTAATGAATTCCGACTCGATAACGATATCTTTTATACACGTAACCTCATAAGGTTTCCGAATATCATCTGCTTTTTTACAGGAGACAACGCCCATTGCGACTGACATTGCCAATAAAAAAATACCTAACTTTCTCATAACTTAAATTATTTGTGTGACTGAAAAATCTTAAATCGGGTTAATTGCAGTATCGGCTGCGGTAAGCATTGACTGCCTTGCGGTATTCAATACAGTCGTCTATATACTTTTCGGATGCCGTACGGGCGTTCAACTCTACCTGAAGCAATTCCGCTACGGTTGCCCGGCCGGCTTCATAGTCTGCAAGGCAGCGGCGGGTTTCCTCTTCGGCAGCCGCAAGCGCTTCAAGGGAAACGTCCACCTTGCCGGATGCCACCTCCACAGCTAAGAACAGCTGGCGCTGCTGAAGTTGGAGCTGTTCGTTAAGATACGCCCTTTCGTTGCTCACCTTCTGAATCTCATAATCCATTCTGCGAGCGCGCACAACAGCCTTCCCTATACCGGTAATAGGTATTTTTACGGAGACGAAGCCTACTCCGTTCATCTCCCCGACCGATTTGCCCTGCAAATTGCTGTATCCGTAAGACACTCCTACCCCCACCTGCGGCAGCAGTTCCCCAACCGACATTTTCTTCTCCAGTTTCTTTGCCTCCTGTTGTATATCCAGCAATCTGGCCTCCACCGGAATTCCCGTTTCTTCCCCTGTAAGGCCGTCGGTACCGGTGCAGTTGCCAATCTCTTCGGACAATACGTAATCGCCAAGTTCCAGATAGTTGTATTGCAGGCCGATGGCATTGAAGAGATCCATTTTTGCCAGCTTCAGACCACCCCTCAGCTGAACCTTCCCAGCTGCAAGCTCGGAACGTTTGAGCTTTATCCGGGACACGTCGGAAGCCGGGATAAGACCTGCCTCCTTTGCTGTCACGGCAAAAGAGAGCAAAGAGTCGAGAACGGTTTCTGCCTTTTGCAGTGTCTTGAATTTCTCCTGAAGGCTTACCACAAGCCAGTATTTGCCCTCGATCTGTTCCTTTGTATCCCTGAGTTTGAGGTCGGCCTGAAGTTCCGCGGCTTCCACTCCCACGGCGGCCATCCTGTTCCCGTTCACTATTCTCCCGCCCGCATATATGGGCTGGATTGCCGTCACCCCTGAAAGATAACCTTTCTGAAATGACCTGTAACCCGTCTTCAGCCCGTTCTGATATGCAAAATCGAGATATCTGTTGGAAAGCTCGACTGCAATGTCTGACGTTCCCAGCAAATCGGACGGCAAAATCTTTAACAGAGGATTCTGCGAGCCGTATCCCATCCCGACAATGTTCACCTCGGGGAAATATGCCCACAGCGCCTCGCTTCTCATAGCCTTGGAAGCCTCAATGTCCAGTTTGGCATTGCCTACATACGGGTTCCTTTCTTCGCACAAATCCAGACATTCCTGCAGAGAGAGCATACGCTGGGCTCCAAGAAAAGGTGCAAAGCCTAACAGCACTGTTATCGTTGCAAGTATTCTTCTCATACTTCCCTCCGCTTTTTGAAAATCTGCCAGTAAGACACTGGCATAACCAATACAATCAGAGCTATCGACATCAGTGTGCCAAAGCATATTACAAGGCCCATAGGCATCCAGAGACCGTCTCTGCTCAAAATCATAGGAAGCACTCCCAGCGCGGTAGTGCAGGACGTCAGGAAGATTGGTCTCATTCTTCGCTGACCTGCGAGCAGAGCAGCCTCCCTGACATCCAATCCTTCATTTTCGCGCAGATGCTCGGCATAGTCGAACATTATGATTCCGTTCCTCACTACTATTCCCACCAGACTGATGAGACCCAGCACGGCGGGGACAGTGAGATCCATTTCAAAAAGCCAGAGCCCGAATGATGCCCCGAACAGACACAGCAGACTCAAAAGCAAGGTCAGAACAGCGATTCTTATTTTTCTGAAATGAATCAGAAGAAACATAAACAGTATGAATACCGCAACAACGAAACACAGTCCGACCTCAGGGGCGAATGTGGAATTGTATTTTTCCAGCCCGCTGTACTGGACGGAAGCTCCCTCCGGCAGAATAGGAAGGATCTTGTTTCCGACAAAGTCCTTCACTTTTTCCATTGCCACAGGCTGGCTTCGGTATGCCTTCATATTACCATATACAGCAATGGATTCCTCACCGCCATACCTTGTAACTATGCTTTTTCTCCACCCGGGCGTAATCTCGGCAACTTGTGACAGAGGAATATTCACGCCCGGTTTCAACGAAGGCAACAGAATATTTCCAAAGTCGGAATACTGCATAGTGTCGCAGACCGACGACGTGTACAAATTTACCGGAATTCTTTCCGTCCCCTCATAGATATCGGCCAAGGGACGCCCGTCCACAGTACCCTGAAGAGAAAGGGACAGCAGGGTTTTATCTACCCCAACCTTAGCGGCCGCCTCCGGATTGAGAGATATATTTACGAACGGAGTACTCTCCTCCTGCTCACTGTGCACTCCCTTCAGTTCATCAGACATTCCGTGCAAAAAATTCAGAATACTGTCGGCACAAGGCTTTATGTCATCTACACTCCTGCCGGTCAATACCACCTCGACGGAATTGCCTATCTTATAATCTATCTTATGAAAATATACGCTGGCATTCGGGAAAATATGCTCGTATTTCCCTTCATACTCCTCTACAAGATTAACCGTTGCGGTTCTGGAAATCGTATTGACTATGAGGACAGCCCTATTGGGGGCAGGGAGAACAGGTGTGAACATCGACTGGAAACGGGGCGCACTCTGACCCACAAACGAGGTTACCGATTCTATTCTGGGATCCTTGAGCAGCAGAGTGGTCAACGAATCACTCACGGCTCTTGTCTGTGCAATGGAGGAATTGTTGTCGAGCGAAACCTCAACGGTAAAACTCTCACTGTCCACCGAAGGTAACATCTGAATGTTCACTTGAGAGAACATCAATATGCCAAGAAAGACTGCTATTATTCCCGCAGTTATCGTCAGAGCCGGACGTTTGAAACAGAACGCCTCACATTTCTCGTATACCTTCTGAAGAGCGTTGAAAAACCTGCCCTGAACTTTTGAAAAAGCATTTTCGTCTGAATGCGGGCTCTTTATGAACTTCACTTCGAGCGAAGGCACTACCAGCATTGCATAGGCCAACGAACAGAACAGTGCTATGGCCACAACCCAAGGGAAAGCTCTGGTAAAATCACCGAAATACCCGCTAAGGATATGCGGACAGGGAAAGAACATCAAAGCAATGCCCATTGTTGCAATAAACATCGGCATAAAAAGGCTCCTTGCGCTACAGGATGCAGCCTTTATTCTATCGCTACCTTTTCCCAGCTCCACCATATATCCGTCCATCGTAATTATGGAATCGTCCACTACCATTCCTAATACGGCTATCATCGCGGCCAGGGTCACCGTATTGAGTTCCATCCCGGTCACATACATTACGGCCATCGTAACGAATATACACACGGGGACTCCGGAACTGGCTATGAGAGCCGAGCGGATAGGAAACAGCAGCAGCATCACAAAAATGACCACCAGCATTGCCACAAGAAGGTCCCTGAGAAAATCCATTATGGAAATGCGTACGTCCTTCGGATGGTCTGTAATGCGGCTGACGTGCACCGAGTCGGGAAGGCCGGCACAGAACTCCGACAAAACCTTATCCACCTCCTCTCCAAACTCAACGATATTGTTTTTCTCGCGCATACAGACATTGACCACCACGGCCGTATGGCCATTGTAACTCAATGACGGACTGTCGGGCTGAATACGCCGTTCGACCGAAGCCACATCCCTCAGGCGCAATACGCTTCCGGCATCGTCCGAATAAATAATGTGGTCTTCTATCTCCTGCTCAGACGTTACGGGGTTTTCTATATGAATCGGCAGATTTGCATTGCCGACACCCACGGAACCGCCGGATCCGCTGAGGGTCGCACTCCTGTATCCGAGCATAAGCGAAGCAGGGCTTATGGCATAACCGGACAGACGGTCAGAATCCAGAGTAACTGCAATTTCCTCGTTTTGCCCTCCTATTACTTCTGCTTTGGCAAGAGTCGGGATTGCACGCAATCTCACGCATAAATCCTCAGCATACCTTTTCATTTCCATATTGCCCTTATCGTCGGATTCCATTGCAATAAGAAGCGCGCTGACTTCGCTGAAATCGTCAAGCACGACAAGTGCCGCCAATGTAGGGGGAAGTTTCAGCTTCGCCGAATTGAGAGTATGCTTTATCTTGGACCAGACCTCGTCCTTCTTTTCCTGCGCCGAAACCAGATCTACATACATATAACAGACCCCGTCCCGGCAAACGGTCTTAAGAGATTTTCTGTCCACCTCGGAAAAGGAGAACATAACGTCTTCAAGAGGTTTGGCTACCTGTTCATTAATCTGTTCGGCAGTTGCTCCGGGAAGCACAGCGGCAATCAGCCCCTGTTTTATCTTAAACGGAGGCAACTGGTCCCTGTTCATCTTGAAAAGGCCCGCTACACCAACGGCCACCGCCACAATAATGAACAGATAGATAAACTTTCTGCCCTGAATGAACCAGGTAATGATATTTCCTTGTGCCGTTTTCATTCCGCTACGACCTTCATTCCCGTAGATACCTTCTGATAACCTTTTACAATAACCTTGTCACCGGGGACAAGTCCTTCTGTGACCACCACTCCCTTTCCGGAATAACCGCCGACTTTCACATAAGACTTCCGTACCGTTCCGTTGTCGGAGAGCCAGACATAACGCCCGGCAGGGTCCAACTGGACGGCAGTGGCAGGAACCACGATAGCTTCCTGTCCTTTCTGCTCGAATCTAACCTTGACAGTCATCCCGGGAAGCAGGCCTTCGGGAATTCTATCCAGCTTCAGGTTGCATTCATAGCTGTGCGAGAGTGGTGCCGGAACAAGACTTCGGCCAATAACCCGGGCCCGGAGCCCTTCCTTATCGAAAGCCGGAACGTCAACATAAGCGTATAAGCCTTCCGATACCTTGTTTATTTCGTCCTCGTGAATCTGAATCCTGATTTGGATCGCTTTCATATCCACGATGGTTGCAATTCGACCTGCAACATTGATTTCCTCCCCTTCATTCACATAGACGTCATTGACAACACCGCTGAAAGGAGCCCGAACCGTACACTCCTCAAGAGCCCGCGAAGCAGCCGACATCGCAGCCTCCGCCTGAGCAAGCTTGGTTTTTATATCCATATACTGGACCTCGCTTATCCCTCCGGTACCATATACCTTATTGGCTCTTTCGTATCCGTCACGAGCCTGTTCGAGACTTGCCTTGGCTACATCATAGGCACTCTTAGCCGTCTGAGAATTGATTTCTGCTATCTTCTGCCCTTTAGACACCACGTCGCCCTTCCTTACAGTTACCGAGGCAAGTGTCCCGGAATGACGGGCCGACACGACTGCTTTTCTAGCCGGGTCCACAACTCCCACATACGAATGCCTGTCACTGCCCGCAACCGGTTCGACAGACATCACGGATACCTTCACAGCTTCCTTTTCCTTCGTCTGAG
This sequence comes from Candidatus Cryptobacteroides fimicaballi, assembly GCA_018065485.1. Taxonomy (GTDB): domain Bacteria; phylum Bacteroidota; class Bacteroidia; order Bacteroidales; family UBA932; genus Cryptobacteroides; species Cryptobacteroides fimicaballi. The sequence goes on from JAGHTF010000017.1 coordinate 6,181, forward strand.
ACGGCCCCTGCACCCCGTTTTTACAGGAAACAACAAGGGCGAGAAGCACAACACCTGTAACTAAAACGCTCTTATTCATTTCTGTTTGCAGCACATTTTACATTCGACGAAATAATCGTACAGGGATAACCTCCCAAGGTGAAATTCCCTTCATAATCGAAATCCAGAATGATGCTGTTTCCCAGCCGCCTGCCGGTAGCCGAAACCTTAACTTTCACATCTTCCACTAAGTCAAGACCGGACTCTTTGAATACAAGAATCTTTCTCTCAACGGGGCCAAAGGTAACATTATTCCCATCAACCGTACCGTTCATCACTATAAGAGAGCCGCCGGTAACGTTCATAGTCATTAGAATATTATTTCCGGAATCCGCCACGACCCTCATCTGTCCGCTCTCTGAAGATATCGACCTTTGAATAACGGTATCTGCCTGATAGTACTTGGCGCTAAGCTCCAGGAAACCTCCGGTTTTGAAAGAATAACTCCCGCAGAACTCCTGCACGGGAGACTTCTGGCAAGAGCATAAAGCCACCATTGCCACAAAAAATATAATTCCTTTAAATTTCATATGCATATTCCCTCCTCATCGCAAATTTACAATCTTTTTCAAATATCTTGTTACTCCAAGGAATAGCCATTTTTGACTTTTTTCGGAAGTTATTGATTACCCGCACTTTACAAAAATCCCTTCCGTTAGAACGCGGAAGGGATTTCCATAACTCGTTGAGTTTCAACTATTCCCAAAAACGGGGAATTACTCTGCTGCCTTCTCTTCTGCAGGAGCTTCGGCGGGAGCCTCAGCCTTGGGAGCCTCAGCAGCCTTCTTGCCACCGCGACGGGTTGTCTTCTTGGCAGTCTTGGTGGTTGCAAGAGCAGCCTCATTGAAATCAACAAGCTCTATAAGTGCCATTTCAGCTGCATCGCCGGCACGGAAACCAACGTGAAGAACACGAGTATATCCACCGGGACGGTCTGCAATCTTGGGAGCGACTGTGCGGAAAAGCTCTGCAACAGCCTTCTTGTCCTTAAGGTAGCTGAAAACGACACGACGAGAGTGAGTTGTATCCTCTTTTGACTTGGTAATAAGGGGCTCCACATAGCTCTTGAGAGCCTTTGCCTTTGCTACCGTAGTGGTGATTCTCTTATGAAGAATCAAAGAGGTAGCAAGGTTAGACATAAGGGCTTTGCGATTACCGCTCTTGCGTCCAAGATGATTTAATGATCTATTGTGTCTCATCTTTATACGGTCTTTTTCTTAGGTTCAATATTGTACTTTGTAACGTCCATTCCGAACGAAAGCTTCATCTTCTCCACAAGGATATCGATTTCGTTGAGTGACTTCCTTCCGAAGTTGCGGAACTTCATAAGTTCTGCCCTTGAGTAGGAAACAAGGTCAGCGAATGTATCGATATCGGCAGCCTTCAGACAATTGTAAGCCCTTACGGAAAGGCCCATATCCGAAAGCTTTGTGAGAAGCAGATGCCTCATACGTAGAGACTCCTCATCAAGTTCCTTACTGCTTGATTCGATAGAATTGTCGGAAGACACCTTCTTGTCGTCGGTAAAGAGCTTGAAATGATAGATAAGAATATTTGCTGCATCCTGAAGAGCCGCGTCGGGAGAAATCGAACCGTCGGTAACGATTTCAAGAATCAGCTGCTCATAGTCGGTCTTCTGTCCCAAACGGTAAGGATTGACTGTCCAGTTAACCTTTCGGATAGGAGTATAGATTGCATCCACCGGAATTGTTCCGATAGCAGTATTCTCATCCCTGAGTTCCTCGGCTGCCACGAATCCGCGGCCCTTGGTAATGGTGATGGAGATTACAATCTTTACAGAAGGCTCAAGAGAGCATATGTGCTGCTCAGGATTCAACACCTTGAAAGAAGACAATCCTTTAGAGATATCCTCTGCAGTGAACTCCTGCTTGCCGCTTATCACGATATCTGCAGTCTCTGTATCGACGCTGTCAACCATTCTGCGCAGTCTTACCTGCTTGAGGTTGAGGATGATGTCCTGCACACCCTCGATAACTCCGGGGATTGTCTGGAATTCATCCTGAACACCGTCGATCTTAATCTGACTGATAGCATATCCTTCCAAAGAGGCGAGCAAGATGCGGCGAAGAGCGTTTCCGATAGTCTGCCCGTATCCAGGCTCCAAAGGCTTGAATTCGAAACGGCCAACGGTCTCGGTCCCTTCCAGCATAATTACCCTTTCCGGTTTCTGAAATGCTAAGATTGCCATATTTATCTTCTTTTGGTGTTAAAATATTACTTAGAATAAAGGTCAACGATAAGCTGTTCGTTAATAGATTCGGGAATCTCTGCGCGTACAGGCATATTGAGGAACTTTCCGCTGAGAGTCTTTGCATCGAACTCTATCCAGGAATACTTGGCTGCAGATGCAACACTCTGTGCAATAACCTCAAGGCTCTTGTCACGCTCACGCACTGCAATGCTGTCACCGGGCTTAACCTGGGTCGAAGGAATATTGCAAATATCACCGTTGAGAGTAATATGGTGGTGTGATACAAGCTGACGTGCGGCTGCACGTGAAGGAGCGATACCCATACGGTAAACAATGTTGTCCAGACGGCTTTCGAGGAGGAGAATAAGGTTCTCACCCTTCAGACCGGCCATACGGGAAGCCTTGTCGTAAGTGTTGTGGAACTGACGCTCCAGCACACCGTACATATATTTAACCTTCTGCTTTTCTTTAAGCTGATTGCCATAATCCTTGGCTTTCTTGCGCTTTGCTGCAAGTCCGTGCTGTCCCGGAGGATAGTTTCTCTTTTCGAAATCCTTATCTGCACCAAAGATAGGTTCGCCGAACTTACGCGCAATCTTTGTAGTAGGTCCTGTATATCTTGCCATAGTTCTGTAATTTTAAAATTAAACTTTACGACGGCCTTTAGGACGACATCCGTTATGAGGCATAGGGGTAACGTCGATAATCTCGGTTACAGCGATACCTGCATTATTGATGGTTCTGATAGCAGATTCACGACCTGCGCCAGGGCCTTTTACATATACTTTGACTTTACGAAGACCAGCATCGAAAGCAGTCTTGGCTGCATCTTCTGCTGCCATCTGAGCTGCATAGGGAGTGTTCTTCTTAGAGCCACGGAAACCGCACTTACCTGCAGAGCCCCAGCTGATAACCTGACCCTGTGAATTGGTAAGAGACACGATAACGTTGTTGAAGGTCGATGAAATATGAGCCTGCCCATAAGCGTCAACCTTGACAACTCTCTTGGATGTTGTAGTTTTCTTTGCCATAATTCATCAATTTTTACTTGGTTGCCTTCTTCTTGTTGGCAACAGTCTTCTTTCTACCCTTACGTGTACGGGCATTGTTCTTTGTGCTCTGGCCGCGAACGGGAAGTCCTGAACGATGACGGATTCCACGGTAGCAACCGATATCCATAAGGCGTTTGATGTCCATCTGGACAGAAGAACGAAGTTCACCCTCGATCTTGTACGCCTCATTGATCTCTGCACGAATCTTAGCGATCTGGTCGTCGTTCCAGTCGCCTACCTTGATGTTGGGATCGATACCGCACTTTGCAAGGATTCTTCTTGCAGAAGAGCGACCGATTCCGAAGATATAGGTAAGTCCTATCTCTCCGTGTTTGTTATTCGGTAAATCAACACCGGCTATTCTTGCCATAATTATACTTTAGTTTTGTTAGACAATTAATTATTATCCCTGGCGCAT
>JAGHTF010000089.1 GCA_018065485.1 Candidatus Cryptobacteroides fimicaballi
CCATCCAGGAGCTTGAAAATGACAAGGAAAAGTGGTATTTTTGTCTGCTTAACATGGGGAAGTTCCTCGAGCGTCCGTCAGAGTTGCAGGCAGAGGTGTTCAGGAGACTGTTCGACGTGGCGGAGGTGGAGGCTCTTCCCGGGAAGGAGCGGGAACAATACATCAAGGATATGACCACAGAACGCGACATCATCAATCAGAAGGAGTTCGCCCGCCAGGAGGGCCGGGCGGAAGCCAAGGCAGAACTTGCCAAGGGGATGCTATCCAATGGAATAGACATCAACCTCATTGTTAAGTTGACCGGACTGACCGAGGCAGAGATCAAAAGTCTCTGAGAATGAAAAAGTTGTACGCCCCCTACTCTTTGCAGACCCCGATCCACAATCCACGCCTATTTCCACGTCAAGTTTTGCAAGTAATCTCACGTCAGTTCGCCAAAGTGGGTTTTGCTAAAATGCCCTGGAGGCACCTGCAGGCAGGGTGAGTGCAAACACACTACCCCATAATGTTGCGCGCCTTGGAGACTGCAGGGCGGCAGTGGCAAGGGAGGCATTTTTCTGCCGAGTCTGACACTGCCGCCCTGACTGGCGAGGAAGTGATTGACTAAATTCGCGTTGGATTACGCCGCGTCGGACGAAGGCTCGACGTGGATGGATATCTGCATCTGCGTGCCGAATGCGGCGCGCAGATTTTTTTCCACCTCTACTGTGATTTCGTGAGCCCGGGATACGGTCATATCGGGACAGACAACGATGTGCACCGACACAATGATACTGTGCCCGCTCTCCCTGGTTTTAAGTTCGTGCACATCTTCCACTCCCGGCACGGCGGTGATTATGTCCGAAATCTGGTTCTCCACCGAATCGGGCAGGGACGCATCGGTAAGCTGGGAAAGTGACGGAAGGGCCATCTTCACTGCAACGAATACGATAATAATGCTGATGACTCCTCCCACCAGGGGATCCATTATCAGCCATTTCCCGCCCAGGAAGATGGACATACCTATTCCGAGCAAAGCTCCCACTGAAGAAAGGGCATCGCTGCGATGATGCCAGGCATTGGCCTTCATCAAAGGACTTTCGACCTTCTTGCCCACTCTGTAGGTCCACTGGAACAGGATTTCTTTCACTATGATGGACAGCGCAGCCACGGCAAGGGCAATCGTCCCCGGCACCTCGAGTTCTTCTCCGCCCAGAACTGCCTTAATGTTTGAAACCGACCCCACAAGCATCTTCACTCCAACCCAGGCAAGCAGAAGGCTCACGGCAAGAGTTGCAAGAGTCTCGAACTTGCCGTGTCCGAAATCGTGATTCTTATCGCTGCCCCGGGAGGAGATTCTGTTGAAAACGATTACTATGAAATCGCTTATCAGATCGGAGAGGGAGTGTATGGCGTCGGCGGTCATTGCCGCGCTCCGGCCCCAGATTCCGGCGGCCATTTTAACCACGGACAATACCAGGTTGCACACTGCACCCCAGATTGTAACGCTCTGTATGGTTCGAGCCCTATTGTCCATTCTGCCGTATTCCGATAAGGTTAAATGAAAGCAAAGAAAACCGCCGCGACAAGACAGCCGAATGCCACGAAGTGATTCCAGTGGAAAGTTTCAGTCTTGAATACGGTTATGCAGATGACAGTAAATACAGTAAGCGAAATCACTTCCTGAATCACCTTAAGCTGGATAAGCGAAAACGGCCCGCCGTTGATTCTGGACCCGAAGCGGTTTGCCGGAATCATAAAGGAATACTCGAACAAAGCTATTCCCCAGGACAGGACGATAATAAGGAAAAGCGGCCAGTCCTTGGATCCCGGCACCCACTGAGGGAGTTTCAGCTGCCCGTACCAGGCGAAGGTCATAAAGACATTCGATACTATGAGAAGCAGTATTACCCAGATGAAACTCATATTTTTCATATACTAATACCCCGGCTTCTCCAGAAGGGCGAACATATTCTTTTTGTAGGCCTCCACACCGGGCTGATTGAACGGATTTATTCCAAGGGTGTAGGCGCTTATTCCGCAGGCGAATTCAAAGAAGAAGAACAGGGCTCCCAGATTCTCTTCGTCTATGCGGACGATATGCACTTCCATCTGCGGTACGCCTCCGTCCAGATGTGCCTTTGCCGTTCCCAGACGGGCCATTTCGTTGCAATGCTCCACCCTCTTTCCGGCAAGATAATTGAGCTGGTCAAGGTCAGTTTCATCTGCGCAGATACGGACCTCACGGCGGGAATTCTCTATGCAGAGCACCGTCTCGAAGAGCATTCTTTCGCCTTCCTGGATATACTGGCCCATAGAATGAAGGTCGGTCGTGTATGTAAGGCTTGCAGGAAAGATTCCCTTTCCTTCCTTACCTTCGGACTCCCCGAAAAGCTGTTTCCACCATTCGCCCAGGTACTGCATCCTGGGGTTGAAGGAAACCAGGATCTCCACCTTCTTGCCAAGCTCGGAATAAAGGTAGTTGCGCATCGCAGCGTATCTGACGGCAGAATCATCTCCATTCAGAAGGGCATTCAACTCCTTTGCGGCACCGCTGACCATTGCCCGGATATCGAAACCTGCCAGCACTATGGGCAACAGACCTACCGCAGTAAGGACCGAGTACCGTCCCCCGACATTGTCGGGCACTACGAAACTGCGATATCCTTCATTTACCGACAGGGTCTTGAGCGCCCCCTTGCGTGCATCGGTGATGGCTACGATGCGGTCTTTCGCAGCGGCCTTGCCGTATGTATCTTCAATATGCTTTTTTATCAGACGGAATGCTACCGCCGGTTCAGTGGTGGTTCCCGATTTGGAAATCACTACGCAGGCGGTGTTGGACTGCTGCACCAGGTCCAGAAGTTCAGCGTGATATTCCTCACTGAGGCAATTGCCCGCGAACACGACCCTGGGGGCATTCGGATTTGGTATGAATGAGTGGCTTAGGGCTTCCAGGGCACATTTCGCACCCAGATACGAACCTCCGATACCTATGACTACGACAAGGTTTATTCCCTGTGCCTTCCAGTCGTCTCTGACGGCTTCCATTTTAGCAAAATCTTCCTCCGTAATCTCCGTAGGGAGGCTTTTCCATCCTGTGAATTCACTGCCTGCTCCGGTACCGTCGAGCAGGATTCTGCAACTCTCCGATGCCCTGTTTTCATATTCTTTGAAAGCAGTTCTGTCCACGAAAGAATCGCAACCGCTAAAATTGAATTTTATCATCTTTTGTCGATTTAAAATACGTCTTGCAAAAATAATGATTAAATTTGAAAACGCGACTTAAACAAACATATTATAATTATGCACAGACTAATTGCAACTGCGGTAATATCCGCAACTCTACTGTCCGCTATAAGCTTTGACATTGCGGCACAGAGCGGGAACAGTTCATTCCCCGAAGTCAAACAGAAAGGAAAAACGGCAATCGTAGCCCACCGCGGCTTCTGGAAATGCGAAGCGGCCGGACACAGCGAAAACTCCATAGCCGCCCTCAAGGCCGCTCAGGACAACAAATGCTGGGGCAGCGAATGCGACGTTCACATTACTGCAGACGATATTGTAATCGTAAACCACAACAACGACATCAAAGGCAAGCTCATCTGGGACCACAAGTACTCCGACTTCGACTCTGACCTGCTGCCCAACGGAGAGAAACGGCCCACGATTGAGCAGTATCTGGACCAGCTCGCAAAGAGCAAAAGCACCGTTCTGGTCATAGAGTTCAAGATTCAGAAGAGCGACGAGCGCGAAGACCTGCTTATCGAAAAAACCGTTGAAGCCCTCAAGGCGAAAGGGCTCTATGACCCCAAGCGCGTGGCTTTCATCTCCTTCAGCAGGCACGCCTGCCGCAAGATTGCAGCCGACTACCCCGAGTTCACCAACCAGTACCTGAGCGGCAAAATCGCTCCCGAAGTGCTTGAAAGCGAAGGAATCAACGGCCTCGACTATCACTACAGCAACTTTAAGTCACACCCGGAATTCGTAGCCGACGCACACTCCCGCGGAATGTCCGTAAACGCCTGGACAGTCGACGACAAAGCCAACATTCAAAAGATGATTGACCTCGGTGTAGACCAGATAACCACAAACGAGCCCCTCGTCGTAAGGGAACTGCTGGGAAAGAAGGAATTCAAGAAATAGAATCAGCGGTTGAAGGCCTCCAGGTAGCGGCGCAGAAGCTCTACCCTGCGGGCGAATACCGGATAATTCAAGGTCGCAGGCAAGTCTGTGACCTTGTTTGTATTGTCGGTAATGCCGGATGTCAGCACAATCGAGGGAACTCCATTGCTGAGGAAAACGCGCTGGTCGCCTATCCTGCGGTAGAACAGTTCGGTAAAATCACGGCTGCCATAGTAGTCGTTGTCTATCCTGAGGCCCAGCGAGTGGATGTTGTTCTGCAGCATCAGGCCCTCGTAATGGCGCCGGTCACCCAGCACAATCACATAGTCTTTCCAGCGGGAATGAACCGGGGACAGGGTTGCTCCGATGATATCGATATTGACCATCAGACGAATCATACCGGGTGTTATCGTGCGGCCTTCGGGAGTGCGCAAGGCTCCTTCCGAAAGCTCTTTCCAGAACGCTTCGGAGCCGCTGAAATTGGCATTCCTTCCGTCGAAGGCAACGAATATGACCGAAGGTCCGTTTGCCGACAGAGAATCGGCCAGAGAAACCAGGGCTGCCAGGCCGGAAGCGTTGCTGTCGGCTCCGGGATAGTTTCTGCCGGACAGTCGCCCAAGGCCGTCTACATAGCTGGCTACAATAACATAATTGTTATCCTTCCTTCCTCGACGGAATCCGACCACATTCCTGCCGTACATTCCCCTGTACTCGAATTCGTGCAGATAAGAGTCGCCCAGAGGCAGCAGCCCGGCCCCACGGAACCGGTTCCGCAGGTAGGCCGTCGAATGGAACTTACCGCTTCCGCCGAATCCCCTGCCCCTCTGGACAGAGTCGCAGAAAAACTCCACTTCATCCCGCAGAAGCCTCTCGAGTTCCGACAGGTCCGCACGACCCTGAGCCCCGGACAAACCGGCAGTCGGCAGGACAAGGATGAAAAGCAGGAAAAATAATTTTAGGAAACGCACTATTCGCAGAAAGGTATTATCTTTGCAAAGATAGTAATTTTATGAAAAAGACCGCTGTTATTATATTTTGTCTGCTGACGGTTACCGGCTTTTCGGCCCGGGCCCAGTGGGACAAGGAGGTTTTCTCCATCCGCGGTCAGATGGCCCTCCAGGAAGGCAACTATTCCAACGCCATCCAGCATTTCAACATTCTCGCAAGGCTCGATTCCACCGACTACTGGACCTTTTTCTACAGAGGAATCGCCAAATACAATCTCGGAGACATCCGTGGCGCGCTGAGCGACTTCGACAACACCATCCGCCTGAATCCCGTTTTCACTAACGGATATCATTTCAGAGGTATAACCTACAGCCGGTTCGGCCAGTATGAAAAAGCTTTCGAAGACTTCCGCAGCGCAATCGAACTGCGCCCAGGAAACATAGGAATATATTTCAGCCGGGGAGTTGCCCATTTCCTCTCCCAGAACTTCGAGCAGGCCCTGAAGGACTTCAATTTTTATATAGACCGTGAGGATTCCGACGCATCGGCATACCTCAACAGGGGCGCCACCGAACTGTTCCTCAAGGATACCCTGAGTGCGCTCGACGACTATAACAAGGCCATTCGGCTGAACTTCCGCGACGCCGAAGGATATATGCGTCGGGGACGGCTGTATGCCGCACAGAACAGATACGAGGATGCAATCCGGGATATGGACAAGGCCATAGAGTACGAGCCGGACAATACCCTGGCGTACTTTACGAGGGCGATAATGTTTCACGAGACTTCCAACTACAATGCGGCGATGGAGGATTTCAATAAAGTGCTCGAACTGGAGCCGGGAAATGCCCTCACGCTGTTCAACAGGTCTTTGCTCAATGCCAGAGTAGGAAATTTCGAGGATGCGCTCGACGACATCGACAGGGTCATAGCCATAAATCCCGACAACGTACTGGCACACTACAACAGAGGAGCCATCTTTATGGAATTGGAACGGTATCAGGATGCCATCGATGATTACACCCGTGCCATCGCCCTGTACCCCGATTTTGCCAATGCCTATATGAGCCGTTCGGTTGCGGAAAGCCGTCTGGGGCGGACAGGCGCATCCAAGTCGGACTACGAAACGGCCCGCAGGAAAATTGCCGAATACAAGGAAGCAAACCGCAAAAATTACGGCAGCTATGCCGACACTACCAAGAAATACAGCTCCCTGCTGGAGTTTGATGCAGAGTTTGCCAAAAAGGATTTCAACAACGAAGTCATACAGAGTCGGGACATTGACGTAGCCCTGCGGCCTCTTTACAAATTCATCCTGACCGACGAGACCGGCGGTGGCACGACAACCCTTGAAAGTCTTTACGAGAATCTGCTTCTGGAGCGATTCAAAAGCAACTCGCCCATTGCAATCAGCCTAACAAACTCTACCGGGCAGGGAGCCATCGATTTCGGGCACAGCATAGGGTATATTCTCGCAGGCGACAGCTCCAGCGGAGCGGGGCAAAGCAATCTGACCAGTGCTCAGGACCATTTCATCAGAGGCCTCAACGACATTGCCAACAAACAGTTCAACAATGCGCTGGAGCACTTTGATGCGGCCGTATCCCTTGCCGACAACAAAGAGGAAAAAGACCGGTACAGCCACCTTTACAAGGCGTTCTATCTGATGGGCAGAGCGGTACTAAGAGCCGAAATGATAGAATTCATCGCCAACATACAGACCAACGTGAGCACCTTGAACATGGATGACAAGGGAGTCGCGCGAACCAGGGTGAAGGATCACATAATCAACAACTTCGACTATTCCGAGGCTATCGAAGACCTGCAGACGGCAGCTGCCATTCTGCCGATGTTCCCCTTCATCCATTTCAACCTCGGGAATCTGTACACGGCTTCCAACAAGCCTATCGAAGCTATAGAGAACTATACCAAAGCAATAGAAAGTTACCCCGCGATGGGAGATGCGTATCTGAACAGAGGACTTGTGCAGATTGTGGTCAAGGAAACTGAAAAAGGGTGCATAGACCTGTCCAAAGCCGGAGAACTGGGAGTCAGCGAGGCCTATCGGATGATTGCCAAATACTGCAAGAGCGATGAGTAGAATTATTTTCAAGAGTCTTGGCAGCGGCAGCTGCGGCAACTGTTACTATCTTGCGATAGAAGAGGACAACGGGATCAGGATTCCCGTTCTCATCGATGCAGGAGTGAGTCCCCGCAGGTTCAAGAAAGAAATGGCGTTCCACGGAATCAGCGCCGACGAAGTGAAAGGCATCCTCATAACTCATGACCATATGGACCACATCCGGTCGCTGGGGTCGTACTGCAAGCATTACCGCTGGCCGGTATGGACCACAGGAAAACTCCATCGTGCCCTGGCCGGGCATACTATGACCCGCCTTCATTCCGCCCCATACATCAGGGAGCTCGAGGAGGGATGGAACGAACTTGTTCCGGGACGCATCAAAGCCCGCTGGTTCGAGGTTCCGCACGATGCCACTCAGACAGTCGGTTACGCCATTATGCTGGACGATTTCAAGTTCGTGATAATGACCGATATCGGCGCAATGACAAAAGACGCGCTTGCCTATGCGTCACAGGCCGATACCGTTGTAATCGAATCCAACTATGACCTGGAAATGCTCCGCAACGGCCCGTACCCGGTTGAACTTCAGGACCGGATATGTATGGGCAACGGACATCTGAGCAATGCACAGTGCGCCAGAGCCATTAAGGAATTTTTCCACGAAGGGCTTTCCTATGTTTTCCTGTGCCACCTGAGCGAGCACAACAACACCCCTGAACTTGCCCTGGAATGCAGTGCAGAAAGCATAACCCCGCCCACCAGGCTCATCGCTCTGCCGAGAGAGCGCTCATCCGAGCTTTTTTCACTATCTTTGTGCCAGTAGAGCCCTACAATTATGAAAGCCTTTTGGAAAATCGTTGCAGAATATGTGCGCCCGTATTTCAAGTATCTGTTCGGGTCTGTGCTGTTCAATTTGTTTGCGGCCATATTCAATGTATTCTCGTTCACTCTGCTCATCCCCATACTCAAAATACTGTTCCGGGTCGGTGAAACAGGGTACACCTTCACGCCCTGGCACGCCGGGATGCCTTTCAGCGAGGTCACAGGCAACGCGTACTATTATGTAACGGAACTGGTCGACGGATTCGGCGCCAGCCGGGTAATGCTCTGGCTCTGCCTTTTCTTCTGTATCGTAACGTTTATAAAAACCAGTCTGTACTTTGCGTCATCCGCCATTATGGTACCTATCCGCAACGGCGTGGTCAGAGACCTCCGGAACAGGATATACGCCAAGATAGTGAGCCTTCCCATCGGTTTCTTCTCCCAGGAGAGGAAGGGTGACATAATCGCCAGGATGAGCGGCGACGTTCAGGAGGTCGAGAATTCCATCACCGGAGGGCTGGAGATGCTGGTAAAGAATCCGATTCTCATCGTTATCTATATGTACGTGATGTTCAGGATGAGCTGGCAGCTTACCCTGTTCACCATCGTATTCGGGCCCATCGTCATTGGAATAATGTCTGCCATCGGCCGAAGGCTCAAAGCCGATTCGAAAGAAGCTCAGCAATACTGGTCGGACACGATGAGCCAGGTAGATGAGACCCTGGGCGGACTGAGGGTCATCAAGGCCTTTCTGGCCGAAGGGAAGATGAATCAGCGCTTCGCGCAGATTACCGACCGGATGCGCCGCAAGAACAATCAGGTTATCATACGGCAGTCCAGCGCGCACCCGGTAAGCGAATTTCTCGGAAGCGCGATGATTGCAATTGTAATGTGGTACGGCGGCACCCTTATCCTTGGGGAGAGGGCCATAATAGACGCCCCCGCATTTATGTCGTATCTGCTCATTCTTTACAGCGTCATCCAACCCATAAAAGATTTCTCAAAGGCAATCTACGGCATTCCGCGCGGGCTTGCCTGTATGGAAAGAATCAACGCTATCCTGGATGCGGAAAGCGGAATCAAGGAAATCGACAACCCCAAGGGAATCAAGGAGTTCAATGACCGCATAAGTTTCAGGAACGTAAGCTTCTCCTACGAAAACGGGAAAGAGATTCTCAAGGATATCGATCTGGAAATACCCAAGGGAAAGGCCATTGCTCTGGTTGGGGCTTCCGGTGCCGGAAAGACCACTCTGGTGGATCTTATCCCCCGCTTCTACGATGCCGTCAAAGGAGACATCTGCATTGACGGCATTCCCATCAGAGATTTGAAGATAAGCGATTTGCGTTCTCTTATGGGGAATGTCAACCAGGACCCGATTCTTTTTAACGACAGCATCTTCAACAACATTGCCTTCGGCGTGGAGAATGCCACTATGCAACAGGTCGAGGCCGCCGCAAGGATTGCCAATGCCCACGATTTTATTGTTGAGAAGCCCGAGGGATATATGACCAACATCGGCGACCGCGGATGCAAGCTCTCCGGAGGCCAGCGGCAGAGAATCAGCATAGCCAGGGCTATTCTGAAGAACCCTCCCATACTCATTCTGGACGAGGCTACAGCCGCTCTGGACACCGAATCGGAGCGAAGCGTACAGGAGGCTCTGGACAAGCTTATGCAAAACCGCACCACCATTGCCATCGCACACAGGCTGAGTACAATCAAAGATGCCGACGAGATAATAGTAATGGACGAGGGACGCATTGTTGAAAGGGGGCGCCACGAACAGCTCCTGGCTCTCGGCGGCTATTACAGGAAACTGAACGATATGCAAAGTCTCTGATATGAAGGGCCGGATAGTTTTTCACAGAATTCTGTTTGTCTTGTATATTGCAGCCGTGGTCTGGCTATGCATGCACAATTTCAAAAGTGTCCACGATTTTCCGCGGACAATAGCAGGGATTCCCTCCGACAAGATTGTTCATTTCTGTATGTTCTTCCCCTTCCCTTTTCTCACCTACATCTCGTATGAGAGGAAGAAGAAAGGGGTTGGCACAACCCTGCTGTTTGTGGGAGCCACATTGCTGCTGGGAATCATTCTGGCGGTGGGCACTGAGATAGCCCAAAGTTTCCTGCCCTATCGGACCGCCGACTATAAAGACCTCATTGCAGATTCTGCCGGGTTGCTTTCCAGCTCTCTGATTGTGCTTGCTGCCGATATCCGGTTTCTTAGACATAAACATCCCAAAAGGAAACACTGAAATATGAAAACCAAAGCATTTACCGTTGCCGTTCTGCTGCTGGCCGCCTGCGCAGCGTGGGGGCAGAGCGCCGGGGACTTTGAAGAAGCCTCCGCCATTCTGAAGGAAGAAGTACGTGCAAGAAGCACCGTACGGTCCCTTTTTAAAATAACCGACGTAACCCTGCGCAAAGGGAATCTGCTGGACCTCGATTTCGGGGAAACGCTCTCAGACTATTCCTGGACAAGCGCCGACGTTGCCTGGTTGCGCTCTGAGATCGAGCGGCTGTGGCCGGAAAGTCTTTCGGCTTACAAGCTTGGCGAAATTTACTGCGAATCGGTCAATATCAAGGAGCTCATAGTGGAGAAACCTAACGTCAACGGCATCCCCTCCAAGTATGCCTACGGCGTAAAGGACCCTTTTGCAAAGGTTACCCCGCTAGTTCAGGAAATCGGCGCGCCCGCCTATCCCAAAGGTCTGAGCGGAAGGCACATTTCCCTGTGGCAGAGTCACGGACGGTATTACTCTCCCGAGGCGGATTGCTGGGAGTGGCAAAGGTCTCTGAACCACCGTACCTGCGAGGATATGTACACCCAGAGTTACGTTATCCCCTTCCTTATTCCTATGCTGGAGAATGCCGGAGCATACGTTATGACTCCCCGCGAACGGGATACCCAGATATTCGAGAGCGTATGTGACAACGACCCTGCCTTCGAGCGCGCTCCCGGAAGACACGAGGGCCCCGTAAGGACCTTGGGAATCTACAGTGAATTCGGGTCCTGGAGCCCGGCAGGAACAGGCTTCGCCGACACCAAGCAATATTACAGCGGTATTGAGAATCCCTTTGAAATGGGTACCGCACGTATGGCAAACTGCGTAAAGGCAGGCAGGGAAGCGACCGCTTTCGCCAACTGGAAGGCCGACATCAAGAGTCCCGGAGCCTATGCCGTTTACGTTTCCTATAAGACTGTCGAGGGCAGCACCGACTGCGCTCAATACACCGTTCATCACCGTGGAGGAGAAAGCCGCTTCAGCGTGAACCAGCAGATTGGAGGCGGCACCTGGATTTATCTGGGGACCTTCGAGTTCGACAAAGACAATGCGAGCGTAACGCTGGACAATGCCATCCCCGCAGGAAAGAAGTATAAGAACGGCAGCGTGGTTACCGCCGACGCTGTTCGCTTTGGAGGCGGTATGGGCAAGATTGTCCGCGGACCGGAAGATGCCCCCGAGCGGGAATATACGGCATCGGGGTATCCAGCCTATGTCGAAGGCGCAATGTATTGGATGCAGTGGGCCGGTGTACCGTCTGAAGTATATAAACAGTGGGAGGACGACTATACAATCGATTATGCATCCCGAGGCGCCTGGACAAGCTGGCTGCTCAAGGACAAGGGCGTGCCCTTCGATTTGTCCTTTGCATTCCATACCGACGCAGGAATAACCCCCAACGACAGCACCGTCGGAACGCTGTCTATCTATACCCTTATGGCCGACGACAGCCGTACCACATACAAGGGAATCGACAGAATGAGTTGCCGTATGCTTGCAAACTATGTTCAGGATGAGATTTGCGAAGATATAAGAGCCGATTTCGACCCTAAGTGGAACAGGAGGCAATTATGGAACCGTTCCTATTCCGAATCCAGAACCACTTCGGTTCCCGGAATGCTGCTGGAGCTGCTCTCCCACCAGAATTTCGGAGATATGAAGTTCGGTCTCGACCCCACGTTCCGTTTTACCGTGTCCCGCGCCATCTACAAAGGAATGCTCAAGACCATAAGCGCTCTCTACGGAGTTCCCTTTGCAGTACAGCCGTTGCCGGTGAACGGATTCAGCGCTGTCCTCACAGATGAAGGCAAGGCTCATCTGCAATGGAATGCCGTTGTGGACGAAAAGGAGCCTACCGCAACTCCCACAGGTTATATTGTTCAGACCCGCATCGACAACGGCGTGTTCGACGCCGGGTTCTGCGTGAGCGAACCCACCGCAACGGTGGACATTGAACCGGGACACGTTTACAGTTTCAAGGTAACCGCATTCAACGAAGGAGGAAAGAGTTTCCCTTCCGAGATTCTGGCAGTAGGCAAGGCCGGAGCCGGCAACAGGACAATCCTCATTGTCAACAATTTCGACCGCATCTCTGCCCCGGCATATCTGGATTCCCCCACTATTGCGGGCTTTTACGGCCATATCGACTGCGGAGTAGCCTATGGCAAGGAAATCAACTTCGTAGGCAACACCTACGACTTCGTACGCAACGATCCATGGAAAGCCAACACAAGTCCGGGAGCCGGCGCGAATCACTTTGAATATGCGGGAAAGAAACTCGCAGGAAACAGCTTCGACTTTGTGGCCCTGCACGGCAAGGCACTGTTGGAGCTTGGCTGCAACTTTGTTTCACAAAGCCATCTGGCCTTCGAAAAGACAGGATGTCCCGACGGCATCTATGCCATCGACCTGCTGTGCGGAAAACAGATTACGACTAAAGTGGGCAGCGGAGCTGTGGAAAACCGCTATCGCGTATTTCCCACAGAGTTGCAGGAACAGCTGCGCAAGAGTGCCTGCAACGGTGTTAACCTGATTGTCAACGGTGCCAACATTGCCAGCGACGCCTGGTATCCCATCTACGAGCTCGAAGGTGAGGAAGATTATCAGAAGAGCGCTCAGGAATTCTGCAAGAACATCCTGGGATACAAATTCCACACATACTACGGCAGTTTTACAGGAAAGGTGCATCCTTTCCACGGAGTGCTGCCGCTCAAGCGCAACCTGAGCCTTGTGACCAAGCCGAATGAGAAGATTTACTGCGTTGAGAATCCCGACGGAATCGATCCCTGCTCAGAAAACTCCAGAATCGCACTGCGGTACACCGGAAACGAGGTATGCGCGTCCGTATTCTACGATGCAGACGGTTATAAGAGCGCCTCGTTCGGATTCCCGTTCGAGACAGTAAGGGACTTCAGAGGAATGAAGAGTCTGTTCGAAGGCTGCCTGAAGTTCTTCGATAGTGAAGACTAAAGGTTTGCAATCATAGCTGCAAACAGCTCAGACATTTTTCTTGCGGCGTGGTCGGCTTGTTCGACCACGTCGTTTGCGTCATTGAGGTTGCGCTCTACGTTCTGAGTATTGGCACAGTTGGTAACAACCGACATCCCGAACACTCTGATGCCGGCGTGACGGGCTACTATTACTTCGGGAACCGTTGACATTCCAAGTAGATCCGCCCCTACCGTTCTGTAGAAGCGCACTTCGGCCGGGGTTTCATAGGTGGGCCCGGTGCTTGCGAAATAGACCCCGCGCTGCAGGCTTATTCCAAGCTTCTCCGCCTGGTCAAACGCAAGTTTCTGAAGCTCGAGATCATACGCACAGGTCATATCGGGAAAACGGGGTCCCAGTTCATCGAAATTCTTTCCTATAAGAGGGTTGGGAATATTGGAAATATGGTCATATATGACCGCAAGGTCTCCGGTATGGAAGTCGGGATTGCAGGCGCCCGCCGCATTGGAAGCGAACAGGTACTTTATTCCGAGGGCTTTCATAACTCTGATTCCCAGGGTAACTTCTTCCATCGGGTAACCTTCGTAGTAATGGAAACGCCCCTGCATTGCCATTACGCATTTTCCTCCAAGGTAACCGCAGATAAAATTGCCCTTGTGCCCCACTGCCGTGGATTCGGGGAAGAACGGTATATTCCTGTATGGAATCACGATCGGATTCTGAATCTGTTCTCCCAACCTTCCGAGGCCGCTGCCAAGCACCACCCCCACCAAGGGGATCCTGTCGCCTATCAGTGATTTCACGAAAAGCGCGGCATTTTCAATTTTCAGCAATCGTTCGTCTTTCATACGCCTTTGAGTTTTGAAAGGACCTTTCGGGCCTCGTGAATGATTTCCCTCTCCCCTTCTATTTCCCTGTGACGCATCACAAAGCGGCCGTTGGCAATCACCGAGTCTATACAGTCAGAATGCGCCGAATAGACCAGATTCGCAAGGAAGGGCCCGGGAGAAAGAAAGTAAGTACTGTCCGTTTCAACAATGCTGATATCGGCAACCGCACCCTCCTCTATTTTCCCACCGTTGAATCTCAGAGCCTTTGCCCCATTTACGGTGGCCATATCCAGAAGTTGCGGCAACGGCATAGCCGAAGGGTCGTTTCTCCAGGCCTTCTGGAACAGGGCCGAGGTTTTCATAGCCTCGAGCATATCCAGATTGTTGGATGAGGCGCATCCGTCGGTACCTATGCAGAGATTTATACCCGCCGACTGCATCTCATTGTACAGGAAACGGTATCCCGAAGACAGTTTTGTATTGGAATTGATATTGTGGATGCAATGCACTCCGGCATTTGCGAGAAGTTCGATGTCGTGCTCTGAAAGCCAGAGGGTATGGGCGGCCAGAAGCCTGGAGTTGAGCACTCCCAGTTCGTGAAGGTACTCCACGGGGGTAAGCCCTTTGTGGACGGCCTTGCAATCCTCGACCTCTTTTCTTGTCTCGCACAGATGGATATGAAGATTGAGGTCGTGCTTTGTGGCAAATTCCGAAATCCAGCGGATCATTTCTTCGCTCACGGAATAGACGGCGTGAAAGCAGACCTCGTAAATGGAGTTGTCCTTCCATCCGACAGCTTCTTCGTACAGCCTTTCGCACTGCTCCTTTTGCCTGGCGGCCTCGTCCTTGTCGCCCTTGTCCAGGACATCGTAGCCCAGTGCCGGGCGGATACCCATCTCCACCGCAGCCTTATGTGCTTCGGGAAAGTGCCAGTACTGGTCGTTGAACGTTGTGGTTCCCGTACGTATCATCTCCAGGCACGCGACTTTAGTGGCCCAGTAAACGAATTCGGCATCGACACTCTCCTCGACCTTCCAGATTTTGGCAAGCCAGTCCGGGAACAGCATATCCTCCCCTATACCGCGCAACAGGGACATTGCAGCGTGGGTGTGCATATTCACGAAACCCGGAAGCGCAACCTTGTCGCTGCAGTCCATAAATTCGATATTCCCGCTCAGAGGCCAGGATAAACTCGAACCGGCGGGCTCGATTCTTACTATGAGTCCGTCGTCGATAAAAATATCCCTTGCCTGCGAGTCAAGGGTTATGTTACGTAAGAGAATTGCTCCCATTAAAGCTCGTCGAAATCGACGTCAGAGAATCTCTCGTCTTCGCTGCGCTGGGGGATCTCCCCGTGGAAACAGTTGTCTTTTATATACTCGACAACTTCGCTCAGCCCTTCCTTAAACTTCTCAAAATCCTCCTTGTAAAGGAAAATCTTATGCTTGTCGTAAGCAAAAGTTCCGTCGGGATTGGTTCTGCGCTTACTTTCTGTAATGGTAAGGTAGAAATCCTTTCCTCCACGGGTGGATTTGACATCAAAAAAATAAGTTCGTTTACCTGCGCGCACCGGCTTTGAGTAAACATCATCGTCCTCTTTGTACATAATGATTTTTTATTAGAGGTTAGTTTGAGCAAATTTAGGATAATTTTATCAATCGTGCTATATTTGCAATAAATTTGTTTGAAAAAATGCTCGGTAGAAGAATCCTACGCATCAAGGCCTTTAAAACGGTTTACAGTTTTGCCGAAAACAGGAGTATGACCCTGAAGGAGGCTGCTGCCCAACTCAACAAATCCTGTGAAGCCACAAGAGACCTTTATCTTTTGATGCTTTCTTTGCCGCAGGCCGTTACGGCAGAGGCGCTTTCACGCATTCAGGCGGCTCAGGGGAAATTCAACCCTACGGAAGAAGAACGTCATCCGAATTTAAGATTCACGAACAACTCCATCGCCCGGATCCTGAACCAGGACAGCGAATTCAATTCCATACTCAAAAAGAAAAAATTCAGCTGGGACCAGAGCGATGTGCTTTTGCGGCATCTTTACGAAACACTCAGGCAAAGGGACTACTACAAACAGTATATGGAAGCCCCGGAATGCACGCCGCGTCTGGATGCACAGCTATGGGTCAAGTTCTTTGAGCAGGAACTCGTAGACAACCCGGACCTCGAGCCCATTCTGGAAGATATGAACATCTGGTGGAACAACGATCTGGCCTATGCGCTCACTTGGGTTTGCAAAACAGTGGAGAATCTGGCCAGGGGCAAGCAGTGGTCGATGCCGGAGCTCTACCAGAGTGATATGAAGAAGGAGGCAGGGATGGATGACGACAGCGCCTTTGTCCACAAACTGGTGGAGCGGGCCATTGCAGGCTATGACCGCTATTGCGGAAGCATCGCTCAGCGCACCCCGAAGTGGGACCTGAACAGAATCTGCACAACCGACCTCGTACTGATAGCCTGCGGAATGGCAGAATCGGAACTGTTCCCGGACACCCCCGCGAAGATTATCATAAACGAATACGTGGAAATTTCGAAATTCTACAGCACCCCGGAATCCCGTGCATTCGTAAACGGAATACTCGACAAACTTATCAATAAAACAATATGATTACAATTTTAGACGCAGCTCCCGCAGCAGCACAAGGAATGGGTTCAGGCTCTATGACCTGGATTATGCTTATTCTCATCTTCGTCATTATGTGGCTCTTTATGATCCGGCCTCAGCGCAAGCAGCAGAAGCAGATAGAGGAGATGAGAGCCGCTCTCAAGAAAGGTGACAAAGTAATTACCGCCGGAGGAATAAAGGGTGTCATATCAGAAATCGACAACACCGATATCCTTATCAAGGTTGACGGAGAAATCAAGTTGCGCGTGGACAGGAACAGTGTAAACCTCGACGCATCTGATGCCAAGGGAACAAAATAACAGGACCGGACACATAAGGGCAATGGGAGTGGCCCTCCTGATTTCTACCATTGCCTGGTTTGCTTACAACCTCAACAAACAGTACACCGAGGTTGTAAGTGCTGTTATCTATGCCCAAAGCGACATAGAGGGCCGATACAACATCAGTTCCAACTCTTCACAGATATCGGCCAAAGTCAGGACCAGCGGCTTCTACCTGCTTATGCACAACCTGAGCAAGGACCGTCAAAAGACCGTATTCATATCTTCGGACGACCTCAAAAGCATCGGGAACGACCTTTTTGAAATTTCCGACGCCTCGCTCAACAAATATTTCGAAGCGATCTTTTCGTCCGAAGCACAGTTGGACGCATACCAGATGAACAGTGTGCAGTTCCGCTTTATGCCCGAGCACAACAAGAGAGTACCCGTGACGGCAGTTATGGACATCGATTACTCCCCGCAGTATATGAACAACGGTGGCGTGCAGCTCTCCCCCGATTCGGTAACGGTTTACGGAGATCCCGCCAGAGTCGACGAAATCGAGCAGATTTTCACATCTGTAATCAGCCTTCAGGACGTGCACAGCAACGTGAACGGAACCGTTTCCCTGAAAAAACCCGGAGGAGTAAGGCTTTCGGTCGATGAAAGCAAATACTCCATTCAGGTAATGCGTTATTTCGAGGTATCCAAGAAGGTACGCATCCGCATCCGCAACGTCCCCGCCGGAATGAAACTTACAATCTTCCCCAACACCGCAGACGTCACCTTCCGCTGTCCGTTCCCCTACAGGGCCGATCCAGCAGAAAAGGTACAGCTTTACATCGACTACAACGAATACCTTACGTCATTCACCGGAAAGTGCGTAATACGCGCCGACAAAAAGACCGACGATATGATAAGCTATTCGATTTCGCCCGAAGTCTGTGACTGTCTTGCCATTGCCGACGAATAATGAAGACCATTCTCATCACAGGCCCCATAGGCAGCGGCAAATCGCAGGTCAGCAACATCCTCAGGGCCAAGGGTTACCCTGTATACGACTCCGACTCAAGGACAAAGGAGCTGTACAAGAACAGAGCGGGACTTGCCGGACTGCTGGAAAAAGAGCTGGGAGTAAAAATGCAGGACCTCGCCGTAATTTTTACCGACAGCGGCAAGAGAGAGAAACTGGAATCCATAGTCTTTCCCCTGGTAAGGGAAGATTTCGAACAGTTCAAATCCGAGCACAAAGAATGCGGAGCCGTTTTCTTTGAATCGGCCATAGCCTGGGGCAAGCCTCAGTTCAGGGATTGTTTCGACTTCGTATGGATGGTAGACGCACCCTACGCTACAAGGGCCCGCCGCAATCCCAAAGTCCTGCAAAGAGACTCGATTCAGAATTTCAACGGCCTTGAGGCCGACATTACAATAAACAACGATTCAACCCTTGAAGAGTTGAAGCACAAAATTGAAACTATATTATGGAAAAAACAGATTTAGCAAAGATTCTTTCCGCAGCCGGCTATCACGGACTCTACAAATTCATAGCCCAGGCCCGCAACGGTGCCGTAGCCGAATCGCTGGAAGACGGGAAAAGGCTCATATTTCCCTCCAACTCACGCATTACAAGTCTCGAAGATATAGCCATCTACACATCCGAAGGCGAACTTAAGCTTGCAAAGGTATTCGGTCAGATGGCAACTGCTCTGGAAGGCAAGGAAGCTCCCGGCTCCAAGTCATCCGAGAAGGAGATCCGCGCCGTTTTCGAGAAGGCTGTTCCCAACTATGACGCCGACCGTTTCTACATCTCTCATATGAAGAAGGTGGTAGACTGGTACAATGAGCTTCTCAAGCACGCTTCCCTGGAGTTTGTGACCGACGAAGACCGTGAAAAGGAAGCTTAGGGCCATAACCCTCGGCTGTTCCAAGAACACCGTAGACACAGAGCATCTGCTGGGCATACTGGCAGATGCTTATGAAATCGTGCCCGACGGCAAGGCCGACATTCTGCTCATAAACACCTGCGGCTTCATAGGTGACGCCAAGGAAGAATCGGTGAATGTAATTCTGGAGGCGGTGCAGGCAAAACAGCAGGGTGATTTCGGGCAGATAATGGTGTTCGGCTGCCTGAGCCAGCGCTACGGACAGGAACTGCGCCAGGAGATTCCCGAAGTTGACGGCTGGTTCGGGGCAAGGGATTTCTCTCCCCTGCTGAAAGCCCTCGGGGTCGGAAACCGGAAAGCAGACCGGTATTTCACAGCCCCGGGCAGACCGTACGCCTTCCTCAAAATATCGGAGGGCTGTGACCGGCGCTGTTCCTACTGCGCAATCCCTTTCATCCGGGGAGCCCATCGCTCGGTTCCCATCGAAGAGCTGGTAGAAGAAGCCGGCAATCTGGCTTCCAGAGGCATACGGGAACTGGAGATCATTGCGCAGGACAGTACCTTCTACGGACTCGACCTCTATCGGCGCAGGGCGCTCGCCGATCTGCTCAAGGCACTGTCGGACGTCGATGGAATAGAGTGGATTCGAATCCACTACAGCTATCCGGCCGACTTCCCGCAGGACGTAATAGAGCAGATGGCCTCAAATCCCAAGATCTGCGCATATATGGATATTCCGCTCCAGCACATTTCCGACAGCGTGCTTTCTAGGATGCACCGCGGAGTGACCGGAGAATGGACGCGCAACCTCATTGCGCAGATGCGCGCAAAGGTGCCGGGAGTCGTTCTGCGTACTACAATGATTGTCGGATTCCCCGGAGAAACCGAAGATGACTTTGCCCAGCTGCTCGACTTCGTGCGCGAAGAGCGTTTCGAAAGGCTCGGAGCCTTCACTTATTCCGAAGAGGAGGGCACATACGGTGCCGAACATTTCCCCGATGACATTCCCGCAGATGTAAAACAGCAGCGCCTGGACGCCCTTATGCAGCTGCAGTCCGAAATTTCTATGAAATACAACCTCTCGCGGGTAGGCAGCACGGTTAAAGTCCTGGTAGACGATTATTCAGGCGACACTCTGATATGCCGTTCGCAGGGCGAATCCCCCGACGTCGACGGAGAAATCCTCGTAAAATGCGACGGGGAAGACAACCCTGCCTCCCTCGTCGGAAAATTCATTGATGTAAGGATAACCGAAGCCGACGTTTACGACCTTGTGGCCGTCAGAATTCCATAATAGCCTTCTGGGTTGGATTCTGGTCGAAACGGACAAAAGCCTCGGCGTATTTCGTTGCCAGCCGCAGGCCGTAGAACTCTTCCATCTTAAGATGATAGGCCGGATACCAGTCTTCGCAGTCCTGGGATTTATGGCAGTAGAGAGCCTTGACCTTCTGATCGTGGTAATCTGAAATGTCCACCAGGTCGGTGGGAAGAAAAGTCTTTGACTGAAGCCCGGTCATAGCTTCGAAATAGAAAATATCGTATTTCTTTTCCACCCTGCGCCAGGTATCCAGAACCAGCACAGCGCAGTTCACGTGATCGCGATGGCTGTCTATCGGCCAGTGGGTAAGCACCATATCCGGTTTCTCCGCCTTTATGAGTTCCTGCATTTCAAGATACCTGCGGGCCGTGATTTCGCTTTCCCCGTCGATCTGGTTCATAAAGATATACGGAACTCCGAGGCACTTGCAAGCCTCAATCGACTCGGCCATTCTCACACGGGCCGACTCTTCCAGCGACACGCTCGGAATCCCCCTCTCCCCTCTGGTAAAATACACAACCTTGACATCAAAGCCTGCGGCCAGCATCTTAAGCACGGTACCGCCGGCACAACTTTCGGGATCGTCGGGATGGGCGCCTATCACAAGGACCTTTTTCTTTCCTGCAGCCGGGTTATCCGACTGTCCCTCTGTCTGCGCAAAAGCGACAGGGCAAGCCGACAGGGCAATTACTATTGCCAGGCCTGCCAATCTGATCATATTCAACTTTGTCATATCACTGATTTTTTATACCCAAGTCTTGCTAGTTCCACTGCGGCGCCAACCCTGAACATAGTGGCATAGGCTCTCGCCAGGACATAAAACCCGAGTTCGGTCTGAATTTCTATGTTTTCCCTTCTTATCAGGGCCTGTACTGCAGACGTACAGCTCAGCATAAGCGTTCCGATGTAGGAAGCGTCCGAAGCCTCAAGCCCCAGGACTTCGAGCAGGATATGGTCATCCATATCGTCGAAACCGCGCGAACCGTAATAAGCCTGATAGGGGTCGTTGCAGTGAGATTCCCAGTCGGTATCCCACTGGAATGCCACTGCCATTCCCAGAAATGACGCAAACCCTATGGCCGCGTCGGGATAGTCATTGAAGTTTTCAACGGCATCGGCTACGTATTCTTTCATCATCGAGGCCCAGCGCTCTTCGATGTCGGGGCTCAGGAAAAGTTTCCCGTCCAGAAGAGAATCGTCAGAAATGACATTGCAGCTCCTGCAGATTTTAATCAGCCCCTGTTCCAGCGTATCCTGGAAAACGTCCAGATATTCTTTCTTTTCCACAGCACAAAGATAATTAAAAAACGCCTGATTCTATGTTGCTAATTTTCAAAAAATTAGTATATTTGCGCTAATGTAGGAATTTAAGGCGCAGGATATGCTCGAAGGACTTCACGATAACATCGGCAGGCTGATTGCTCTGTATGAAACGCAGAAGCAGCGCAGCGCCGAACTGTCCCAGGCCCTTCAGGAAAGCAGACAAGCCCTGGATTCCTGCAAAAAGCAGATTACTGAGTTGAACAGACAGATAGACAATCTCAAACTTTCCAGCGCATTTATAGGCAGTGGCGACAGCACAGCGGCAAAAGAGCGTATAAACAAGCTGATAGCAGAGATTGACAAATGCATCAAACTTCTTCAAAAGTAATGGCAGAACAGAGCATAACAATAAAGATCGGCGAAAAAACCTATCCACTCAAGGTTTCCAGTCCCGAAGTCGAGCAGATGATGCGACTGGCAGCTGAAAGAATAAATGAAATGCTTGCCAAATACAACGCCAAGTTCCCGGAAAGCAGCCTTGCAGACAAACTGGCTTTCGTAGCGCTCAACGAGACCGCTTCAAGAATAGCCGTACAGAATGCAGAGCTCAAGGTCAGGGAAACCGTTGAAGCTTTTGACAAAGAACTTGCAGACTATCTGCAAAAAAATAGCAAATAACCGCCGGGTCCCGCTGCTCAAACTAACAAGTTCCACGGAACCGGGTGTACTCGGCTGAGGATGGCAGGCCTGCCGGACAGGAAGCCAGAGACAGTACGGAGCCCAAAACCTGCAGAAAGTGATTTCTGCCATCGGGACGGCGGTATTTTTATAACAGTATCTGCAAAGGCGGATACTGTTTTTTTGAATATTAAAACCAAACAATATATTAGCTATGTGGTATCTTTACATTTTGTCAGGCCTGGGCGGAGCCGCAGTGTCGCTGGCAATTTACATACTTATTACACGTACGGTCTTTAAAGGCCGGATGAAAGCAATCATCGACAAGGCCAATCTCGAGGCCGAAAGCATCAAGCAGCAGAAAATTCTTCAGGCGAAAGAGAAATTTCTCCAGCTCAAGAGCGAGCACGAATCACACGTAAACCAAAAGAACAACGAACTGCGCGAACGCGAAAACAACATCAAGTCCCGTGAAGGCCAGCTCAAAGAGCAGGCGAACGAACTTGGGAAGCGCCAGCACGATTTGGATTCACTCAAGGGCCAGTTGAATGCCCAGAGAAACATTCTCGAAGGTAAAATTGAGGAATGCGACAAACTCACGGCACAGGTCAACAAAGAGCTTGAGGCAATTGCGGGAATGTCGGCGAGCGATGCCAAGAATATGCTCATAGAGAACATGAAAGCCGAGGCACGCACAGAAGCTCAGGCATTTATAAACGACACCATCGATGAGGCCCGACTGAATGCAGCCAAGGAAGCCAAACGCATAGTAATCAACACTATTCAGCGCACTGCCACTGAAACTGCAATCGAGAATGCCGTCACCTCCTTCCCTATAGAAAATGACGAAATAAAGGGTAGGATTATCGGTCGTGAAGGCCGCAACATCCGTGCACTCGAAGCTGCTACCGGAGTTGAAATCGTAGTGGACGATACCCCGGACGCCATCCTTCTGTCGGCTTTTGATCCCGTACGCCGCGAGGTTGCCCGACTTGCTCTGCATCAGCTGGTGGTTGACGGCAGAATCCATCCCGCCCGTATCGAAGAAGTCGTTGCAAAAGTCAAGAAGCAGCTTGAGGAAGAAATTCTGGAAACCGGAAAGCGGACCTGTATAGACCTTGGAATTCACGGAATGAGTATGGAACTCGTGCGTATGATCGGCCGTATGAAATACCGTTCAAGCTACGGGCAGAACCTCCTGCAGCACTCCCGTGAGGTTGCCAACATCTGCTCTATCCTGGCCTCTGAGCTCGGACTCAATCCCAAGCTTGCAAAAAGAGCAGGTCTTCTGCACGATATAGGAAAGGTCAGCGAAGAAGATCCCGAACTGCCTCACGCACTTTTGGGAGCCAAGATGGCCGAGCAGTACAAGGAACGTCCCGAGATTGTAAATGCAATCGGAGCTCACCACGAAGAGGCTGAAATGACCTCCCTGATTGCTCCGCTGGTACTTGTAGGTGACGCCATTTCCGGTGCCCGCCCCGGTGCCCGCCGCGAGGTTATCGAAAGCTACATCAAACGGCTCAAGGGAATGGAAGAGCTTGCAGCCTCCTATCCCGGTGTCGACAAGTCCTACGCTATCCAGGCCGGCCGCGAGCTGCGCGTGATAGTAGGTGCCGAAGAGGTGTCAGACGAGCAGGCAGCCCGTCTGAGCACAGAAATCGCACAACGCATTCAGGAAGAAATGACCTATCCCGGACAGGTAAAGATTACCGTGATAAGGGAGACGCGTTCCGTTGCCTTCGCAAAGTAAAGGCAATCTATTTTGCAATATTCCCTGTTCCGGCCTTGATACCAGCGGCTGAGACAGGGAATATTCCGTTTGCCTCGCGCTGTCCAAGAATAACTTCAGCCACCGACTTGCAATTGAAAGTATTGTCGGCCCAACCGATGAAGAATGCCCCGAAATTTCGGAACCAAGGCATAACGTCCAGCGCATACGGAGAGCCGAAATATGCTCCCACGAGTCTCTGTTCACGGCTCCAGCTGCCTATATAATCGTAAATGGCCGGCTCTTTGATTCCAAAGTTGTTCTGAGGCCGGCTGTCGGTATCGTGAAAACCGACGATTACCGTCTTGTATCCTTTAAGGCTGGATCTCATTTCTTCAAGATCTTCCAAAGTAAAATCCTTGGGAAGGAAGTAACTGTCACAGCCCAGAATCTGTCCCATCTTTTCGGCTCCGGACTCCCCTACTCCGCGGCGCGCCCCATAAGCTGCAGGGCCTCCACCCTCTCCTTCGCGGGGCTTATAGATATCGTCGTCCATATTGGGAACGCGTTTCTCTTCTCCGGCACCAAGCGCCAGATACGCAACCTTGCCCTTGAGGAGCTTCTTTCCGTCGCTATGGGCGCAAAGAACAGTATTGTCGGACATTTTCTGAATGAGTTCCTTCTCTCCGAGCCGGCTCATTTCTTCTTCCAGAGTCCCGAGGTTTATCATCCGGTCGAAACCCGGCTCCAGCAGGCCCTGGCGCTCTTTCTGCGCAAGGACTCTGCGAACCTTGACATCCAGTTCATCCATAGGAAGTTCTCCGCTCTCGAGCTTGGAGACTATCAGATTTATGCATCCTTTGTAGTCGATGGGCATAAGCAGCACATCGGCTCCCGCCTTATAGGCGGCAAGGCATACCTGCGGACCGTTGTCGTTGAAGAAATCCGAAACCCCTTCCATTCCCAGCGCGTCGGTAACCACAAGTCCGTCGAAGCCCATATCCTTGCGAAGTATATCCACTACCGGCTTGGAAACCGATGTAGGAGTTCCGCTGGGATCCAGGGCCGGAACGCTCATATGCGCCATCATCACCATATCCACACCTTCGGAAACAAGCTGGCGGAAAGGATACAGTTCCAAAGAATCGAGGCGGCTCCTGGTAAACTCGAGCACAGGCATACCCCTGTGTGAATCTACTGAAGTGTCGCCGTGGCCGGGGAAATGCTTTGCGCAGGCGCTTACACCCTCGTCCTGCATTCCCTTGGCATAGGCCCATCCGTACTGCGCAACCTTCTCCCTGTCTTCGCCGAAGCTTCTGGCATTGATGACAGGATTCTTGGGATTGCAGTTTATATCCACGTCGGGTGCATAGTTCACGCCCATCTTCACAAGTTTCATTTCCTTCGCCACAATACGGCCCATCTCATATACCAACTGAGGCGAAGAAAGGGCGCCAAGCTGCATCTGACGGGGGAAATACGGGAATTCCGGAAATCTCATCGAAACGCCCCATTCGCCGTCCAGGGCAACCATCAGAGGTATACTTGCCGCAGCCTGAAGTTCATTGAGGGTTTTTGCGAAGGGAATAAGACTTCCATCCATAACTATAACCCCGCCGATTCCCTCCTTCACATACTCCATCTGCTTTGCCTTGATTGCGGCATCGGTGTCGTGCGCATCCACGGGCATTACAAACAACTGGGCAACCTTTTCCCTGGTCGAAAGTCCGGCGAGCACTTCATCAACCCTGCCGGAGGCATTCTCAGCGCCAAAAAGGACACTGCTACAAACAAGTGACATAACTGTTATACAAACAAGACGTTTCATATCCGATACATTTTATTTTCCAAATACCATATCGCGTTCCCTGACTATGCGCAGCCGCACGCTTTCGGGTTCAAAACTCCACTTTCCTATCAGAGACGCATCGTTGATGTCGGCTGCGCGCACCACATCGTGAGCGCAGAAATAATCATAGACATAGTCCCTGATTTCCTTATATCTTTCCACAACAAGCCCCTCCAGTTCCTCGGGAGCGATTCCTGCACCGTTTACGAGCAGACCTCCGCCACCGTTGGCCCGGTATGAAGTGACTGCAACCTTATAGACGGCATTCTCATCAAAAGGCGAACCGTCGGCCATAGACTTGACTGCCACCCTGCTCCCCTTTTCATTCAAAGGGTAAACTTCATATATGAGGCCCGCCGCCGAGTCAAAGTTGTAGGTTCTGGCAACGAATGACCACCTCTTGCTTCCGCTGCGGGAATCCGGACGGTTCTCGATATTGAGAATATGAGCATCGTCTCCGCCAACCCACATATCGTAGGAATATTCCAGGTAATCTTTAATCTGCTTTCCCGTAAGAGAAATGGTAAAGAGTTGGTTCTCATAGGGATATATAGTAAACATATCGTCATAGACAACCGTTCCGGCAGGAACGTAGCCGTTGAAGGACAGAGGGGCGGCAAACGAAATGTCAGCACCGGTAGCCTTCAGCTGCACTGTATGAATCAGATTCACATAATCGTTCATTCCAATGTAGGAGTCGCGGGAACGAAGAGGGACTTCCAATTCTCCCACCGGACGGACGGTAAACTCCTTGACCTTGAGATAGTCGTCGTGGAAGGCCTCCAACATTTCACTGTCGACCCTGTCTGTCTTTACAGGTATGAGCGACACCTCGGTTTCAACAGAGACCTTTTTGTTGAGTTTCTTGCGCACACTCACAAGGCAGTTGCCCAGATATCCGGCCCGGGAGCCCGAATTGAGCAGACAGGCAGTTCCTCTGTCCTGCGTCAGTTGGGAATGGTCGTGTGCCGCTATTACCAAATCGATGCCTTCCACGGAATTGAACACGTCAAGGGCTTCGCTCTCTAGCGACTTTCCATCTCCCTGCCCGGTTCCCGAGTGCATTGCAACGATAACCACATCGGGTCTGTACCTTTTTCTGAGAGCCTTGACCCTGCTTTCTGCAACCGACGCAATGGATTTGAAATCCATTCCATAACTCACGTCCTTCGATACCCAGTTGTCTATATTTGCATTGGTATAGCCTATCAACAGCACCTTGAGCCCGGCTTTCTT
>JAGHTF010000050.1 GCA_018065485.1 Candidatus Cryptobacteroides fimicaballi
CCTACCTCCTTACGCAAGCGAGCTTGCGACGTCGGCAGGCACAAACGCAAAAACGCTGCACTCTCGTGCAGCGTCCTTTATGCTTTGCATAGCGCGGAGAGGGAGGGATTCGAACCCCCGGAACCTCTCAGTTCAACAGTTTTCAAGACTGCCGTAATCGACCACTCTACCACCTCTCCATCCCGTCGCGGCACTATCGGTCGCGATTTTGGGACTGCAAAGTTATATAATTTTCTTGGAATTACAAACTTACACAAGAAATATTATTTCTCTTTCTTGAGAAGGTCGCGGATTTCCTCAAGCAGGGCAGCTTCGTCGGACTTGACAGGTGCTGCGGGCTCGGCGGGAGCTGCGGGTGCTTCCTCTGCAGGTGCCTCTTCTTTCTTGCGAAGCTTGTTGCCCATATTGGTTACTAGCCTGATGCAAAGGAAGATACACAGAGCGATAATGAGGAAGTTAACGATTTCCTGAATAAAGTTACCATAATTGAGGAATACGGAATCCACTTCCTTTGTAATAGCCTGAACCGATTCGCTCACGCCTGCACCGTCGCCTACAAGTTCTGCGGCCTTGTCCACTCCTTCTGCTACCTGCGAAGCGAGTGTGCCCTTGAGCTCTACGTGCAGCTTGGAGAGGTCGATGCCTCCTACGAGCCATCCTACCAAAGGCATAATTACATCGTTAACCAAAGATGTTACGATTTTACCGAATGCGCCGCCCACAACTACACCGATAGCCATATCGACGACATTTCCCTTCATTGCGAAGGCTTTGAAATCTGACCAGAATTTTGCCATAATATTATTTGTTTATGTATTGTACTTCATAACTCATATGCCATTTGTCGAAGTAAACGTTTCCGCCTCTCCATTCCACTTCGCCCTTCTGGAAGTCCACGGGCTCGGAGCGGGCGAACTTCTTTGCGGGCTGCAGGGGCTTGCCCCATTCGCTGTTGAACACGATTCTGTCGTGGTCGACGCTGCCAACGTTTATCCAGGTAAGCTCCGGGTAAACGTCTCTGTATTTGTACAGTCCGTAGCTCTGGTCCACGGTAACCCAGCCGATACCCTCGAAATACATCCTGCACCAGTCGTGCATACCCCAGTCGCTGTCGTCATCGTCTATCAGACCGGATTCCCAATGGCAGGGAATGCCTGCAATCCTGGACAGGGTCATAAGCAGAAGGGTTTTCATTCCACAGTCTCCGTGACCGTTGTCAAGTACGTATGCGGGGATGTTGGCCATAGTGCCGTATTCCCGGGAACCTGCCCAGGGGAAGGTCGTGGATATCCAGCTGAAGATAGCCTTAACCTTGTCCACTGGGTTCTTGATACCCTTCGTGAGGCTGTCCGACAAAGCCACCATCCGCTCGTCGAAAACAATGTGCGGAGGCTGCTCGCAGGTATAGCGCTTGTACAGATCGGAACTCTTGTCGTAGGCGGCGGCCTTCGCTCCGCTGAGGTCGAAATATTCGGCCGTAGTGTCGAAATTGTATTCTATCCAGAACACCGTAGGCTCGCCTGCCACGGCTTTCTTCTCCATATAAACGCAGCTGTGAGGCGCCTTTATGTCTGAAACCCGGAATTTTTTCTCGCTTGTGGCAAGCAGCTCCACTTTCTGCCTGCGAACGTCCCGGCGGGGGAAGGGAACCCAGCAGCGCACGGTCTCGCCTGCGGGAACAGCATCGGCATCCACCGTAATTGTATGCCGCATGCGGGCATACCGCGGATTCACAAAATTCTTTCCGGTCTTTTCAGACTCTGCAATGTACGAACGAATGCTGTTAACGCTTGCAACGTCGCTGGCGAGCACTCCGCCGATATATTCGGAAGGGTCGATGAGAGCCTTCTTCACGGCAATGCAGTTCGAATCTATTAGGAAGAGATTCGTATGAGCGCGGCGGAAGTACATCCTCTGTCCGTCAATCTCCATAGATTCGAGTTTTCCGTTGGCCGTCCACTCGTCTATCTGCTCCTCGGTTACGTCGGGGATGAATTTCTGAATGTACTCGCGCATATCGTCGCGGGTCTTGCAGAAGTCAACCCGGATACGGTAGTCCAAGTCTTCGGCGTCCGGGCCCTGAAATGAGGGCTTGCAGCCTGCGGCAAGCAGGACAACGCCTGCAAAAAGAAGATACCTGAGTTTCATATGTCCTAAAGTTTGATAAGTCCAAGTCCGGGACGGTCGGGCAGAACCATCTTTCCACCCTTCACAACCATACCCTCGAATCGGTCGTTGGCAATGAGCAGGTTTCCGTCCAGATCGGCGAAATCGCATACGGGCGACAGCATTGCCGCAGCGGTGGTGGCGCAGGAAGTCTCCGTCATACACCCCAGCATAACCTTCATTCCTAGGGTTCTCGCGTAGTTGTACATCTTCCACGCCTCGTGCATTCCGGTGCATTTCATAAGCTTGATGTTGATACCGTGGAACGCGCCCTTAATATGGTCTATGTCCCTGAGTCTCTGGATCGATTCGTCGGCGAAGATGGGCAGCGGGCTGCGCTCGGTAATCCAGGCAATGTCGTCCAGCCTCTCCTTGGCCATAGGCTGCTCCACCATCTGGATTCCCATCTCCTTAAGCCAGAAAATCTCGTCCAGAGCCTGCTGGCGGTCCTTCCACCCCTGGTTGGCGTCCACTACGAGAGGGGTGTCGGTCACGCTGCGGATGGTCTCTATCATCTCCTTGTCGTTCTCCAACCCCACCTTAACCTTGAGTACGTTGAATTTGCCGGCGCACTCCAGCGTCTTTGCCCGTACTACGTCGGGAGTGTCGATGCCTATAGTAAAGGTTGTCGAAGGAGCCTTGGCGGCATCCAGACCCCATATCCTGAACCAGGGCTGTCCCATCAGCTTGCCCACGAGGTCGTGCAGGGCAATGTCTATGGCGGCCTTTCCGGGAGCGTCACCCTCCGACAGGCTGTCCACGTAGGCCAGGATATCGTCTATGCAGAAGGGGTCGGCGAACTGCTCCAGATTTACTTTCTCCAGGAAAGCGCAGACGCTCTCTACCGTATGGCCCAGATAAGGCGGCATAGAGGCCTCGCCGTAACCGATGAATCCGTCGTACTCGATTTCCACCTGTACGTCTGGTGTAGTAGTCCTGGAATACGAAGCAACAGTGAATGTGTGAGCCAGCTTGAGTTCATACGGGAACCATCTGAGTTTCATCCTGTTGTTCTTTTTCGTGTTTACATTATAAGGCTGAGGGCCTTTTGCCCGGCCAAGACCGGTACCGGTGCAGGCAACAAGAGAAGCGCCGGCAACAGTAGCCGCTGTGGTTTTAAGAAAGTCTCTGCGTTCCATTTGGATTAGGATTTAAACCCTTAAATATAGGCATAATTCAAAAAAATAAAAAGGAGATGACTCTAAAATCATCTCCTTCCGGTAAGAATCCGCCAGAAACGGATTGCAATATGTCGTTAGCCAATTAGCAGCGCTGTGTAGCTTCGCGGTACTTCTCAACGCACTCTGCCAGTCTTTCGCGAGCGGTGGTGTCGCCGGGCTGGTTGTGGCTGGGGTGGATGTAGAGCTTAACTCCACGGTCCTCGAGAATCTCGGCGGTAGCTCCCATTGTCATCCAAACGTCGGTAATGAAACCGATGGTAGAGAGGGGTCCTATGAAGTTCTTGATACCGTTCTTCTCGTCGGCGAGCTGCTTGATTTCTACAGATGCATCCTGCAGAGGGCAGCAGTTGTCAACTACATAGTCGGCAACCTGGAAGAGGTTCTTTCCGCTGGTGTGAGCAGACTTCTTGTCTCCGGTGTTCTTTGCAGAACCGAATACGACAACCTTCATTCCGATCTCCTTAGCCTTGAGGGCAACCTGAATGTTAACGGCGTTGATTCCGGTGTGTGAGAAAATCCACATAACGTCGTCCTTATCGAAGTTCCAGCCCTTCATAATGGCGTCGGCATAGTCCTGGCAGCGCTCGAGGAAGAGGAACTGGTCGATACCCATCTCTCCGCGGATATGAGTGAAGAATGTAAGGGGAAGTTCACAAATAGGGTGGAAACCTACGAAACCGCCGATACGGGGATACATCTCCTCGATAGGGAGGTTAGCGTGACCGCAACCGAAGGTGTGTACAAGGTGTCCGGACTGAATTGTGTCAGCAAACAGCGTAGCAACCGCTTTGATTTGCTCTTCCTGTGTTGCCTCGATGTTATTCATAACCTCGAAGGCATTCTCTTTCCATTTTTTTGCGTACTTCATAATTTTTTAAAATAAGGTTTATTGTTTGGTTTTGTTACCTAATGATATTGCAAACGGAACAATGACCATCATAGCCACAATAGCCACTGCCAGAACAATCGGGAGAGTATTGTACATTCCAGCATTGAATGCGGCTCCCGTAATTTTCTTGAGAGTGAACTGACCCACCAGGGCAATGAAAACAGCGATGGATATGGCCGTGCCGCTCTGGTTGCGGAATATTCCGCCGACGTGTCCCAGCACTACGGGGAAGGTTGCTCCAACACCGAATCCAAGCAGAGCCATGGCCGTATAAACGGCGATGGTGTTGGCGCAGAAGGCCAGCAGGGCAACCCCTACAAGCGCTACGCTAAGGTACAGGTAGAAGGTCCCCACGTCCTTGAGGGCGGCCATAACCTTGCCCAGAATCAGACGTCCTGCCAGCATTCCTATTGTAAACCAGGTCATTGCAAGTGTTGCGGCGGTAGTGTCCATACGCCCGGTGTCGGTAAGGAACAGCACCGTGAAGTCTCCGCTGGCGCCCTCGAGTCCGCTCTGGCAGAACAGCACAAGGCCGAACACCAGCAATGCGGGGTATTTGAACAGGCCCAGCGTCTGCTTCATACCCACCTGATCGGCAGGCTTTGCCTTGGGGAAGCCGATGAAGCAGAAGAACAAGATGAAGCACCCCATAATTATGCTCATCGCGTACAGGGGAATGTGATAGTCGGCGATAAAATAGTTCAGAAGGGTCCAGGTGAGCGCTCCGATGCAGTAGAATGCGCCCAGAATGCTCATCTTGAAGCCTCTCTGGGTGTCGTCGAATATGTCGGATACCAGCGCGTTGGTAAGTCCGTTCAGGATTCCTCCGCCGATTCCCAGCGAGCAGATGGATGCGAGCAGAAGGGCGTCTGTAACAAAAAAGTTAAGGCCCAGCATGCCGGCGAGGGCCAGCAGCGAGCTGCATATTGTAAGGCCTTTGTAGCCGAATTTATCTACGATGGGGCCGAACAGCAGGGTTCCTATAATGATACCTATGGTGAGGGTGGAGGGGAGCGCTGTCGCATTCACTCCAAGCTCGGCGATGCGTCCCAGAAGGGGTCCGAGCGAGAGCATCGTGACTCCGAAGAATCCCATTCCGGCACAGGCGGCAACGAAAACCGCCGTGGTGTTGTAATTATTCTTATTCATAGTCTCCAGGGTTGATTGAACGGATTGCAAGTGCGGTGGCTCCGAGCAGGGCGGCCTCGCCCTCGATTCCGGATGCGCAGAACTCGACCTGCTTCATGGAAATGGGCTGGCCCCATTTGCAGGCCTCCTCGTAAATGCGGGGGATGAACTTAACGGCCGGGCCGAACACCCCGCCTCCGAAGATGATCTTCTCGGGGTTGAACAGGCTCACCAGGTTGGCTGTACCCATACCCCACATCTGAATAGCCTTATCCAGAATCTGAGTGGCTATAGGGTCTGTGCCATAACCCGCGAACACGTCGTAGCTGCTCTTGCTCTCGTCGTTGTACAATTTCTTTGCGTTTGTTCCTATTCCGTTGCCCGATGCGTAGTATTCCCAGCATCCCACCGGAATGAATTCCTCTTTGTAAGGCGCTTCCAGGGCCATCCATCCGGTAGCTCCGGTAATGTCGGAAGCTCCGTGGATAATGCGTCCGTCGAGCAGGATTCCTGCGCCGATGCCGGTGCCTACCGCAAGGTAGATGGCATCCTTGCATCCTTTGGCATTGCCTTTCCAGGTTTCTCCCAGAATGTAGCAGGTGCGGTCACTCTCGACGCATACCTTGATGCCGGCAATTCCCAGGCCTTCCTGAATATGCTTCTTCAGCGGGAAATCCTCCCACCCCGGAATGTTCGGACACCATACGGTATCTTTCTGCGAATAAGCGATGCCCGGGACACAAACTCCCACGGCATCCACGTGAACGTCCGGTTTCTGGCTTATCAGGGATTTCACGGTCTCCACAATCAGGTCTGCCACCGCCGCGCCGGTTGCTCCGGCAAGCAGATGAGACTCCTTGAGAAGCATTTTGCCGTCGGCGTGGAAGATGGCCGCGGCAACCTTTGTTCCTCCTAAATCTATTCCTATTACTGCCATAGTGCTATGTTATTATGTAGTCTGCAAATATACTGAATTATTTCGTCATAACCGCCTCCCAAACGGCTTTTCTGAGGGTACCTTGCGCATCGTCCCCGTCATAGTCCCAATACATCATTCCGCGCAGGCCTTTCTCCCTTATCCATTCGCCTTTGACGCCTATGCTTCTGGGGTTGTCGTATCCTGCCCACATCTTGCCGTTCCGTGTAACGTAAGGTACTTTTGCAACGTCGTCCCAGTTGTCGGTTTTAAATCCCTTGGCTGCAGTGTATTCCTTGTCGAAATCCCGGAAATCCACTACCCCCTTGTCGTCGCCCTTGTTCTCCCAGTCGTGACGGGCATAGAATGGGATGCCAATCAGGAGCTTCTCCGGCTTGATTCCCACTTTAAGATATTCGTCCACCGCCCTCTCTATGTCCCAGTAGCTCGACATCGACGACTTATACAGCGCGCTCTGGTGCTGTCCGGCGGCTCCCGAAGCAATGTCGTAGGTCATAATGTTCACAAAGTCAACGTAGGGGTCGACAGCCTTTATGTCGATGTACTTCATCCCGTAAGGCGCTTCGGGGCTCCCTGTGTATCCGGCATAGCTCAGGATGTACTTGTCGCCGAGGGTCTCGCGCAACTGTTTCATCAGCAGTGTGTAATTCTGGGTGTCGTGTTCCTTGTCACAGGCCGCGCCGCTCCAGGAAATCGTGGGGAACTCCCAGTCTATGTCTATGCCGTCGATGCCCCATTTCTTGCAGAACGCAAGGCAATCCTCCGCGAATTTCCTGCGGGTCTCGGGATTGGCCGACATAGCCGAAAATCCTCCGGCCTGGGCGTTGTCGTAATTGGCCACGGTGTGCGAGAAAGACAGGCATATCTTCAGGCTCGGATGGGTCTTTTTAAGGTCTACTATTTTCTTGAACCGGGTTTCTCCGTTGCTGTATTTGTCCCACTTGCCCTGAAGTTCGAAGTGGTCGTACTTTCCGTTCCTGTAATAAAGTTCGGCAAAGCTGTAGTTGATTTGGGTCAGCACCGATGCATCGGGCAGCAACGAGCCGTAGTAGGTGCAGTAGGCTATTACGCAGCGCCCGTCGATTTTTTCCACGGTTTCTTCTTTCGGTTCATCGTCTTTGCCCGCCGAGCCAGAGCCACCCGGACCGGGAGTGTAATTATCCTTGCTGCAGGAAACGAATGCCAGCAATGCGGCGGCGCAGAACAGGAAAATCTTTCTCATCGTACTGTTATCGGTTTTCTTTCAGTGTTATATATGAGGTCTTTATCTATGCTTACCGGGCCGGAGCAGAACTCCGGGATATTGTAGGATTGAAGCATCAGAGTCTCGTATTCCGGGCTGCTGAAGGGCAGCAGGAACGGTTTGTCGAAGCGTCCGTCTTCGCCTATATGGGCAATGTAGGGCCTGGTGAACCGGCCGTCTATGCGTCGCGAACTGAATACAACCCATTTCGAATTCGAACTCCAGCTGTGGTAGCTTTCGGTGTCGGGGCTGTTGAGCTCTTCGAGCGGACGGGCCCTGCCGGAAGCCAGATCCATCATCCAAAGGTCGGCCTCCGGATGCCAGATGCTGAAGTTCCCGAAGTCGCTAACGGTGAACATCAGCCATCGGCCGTCGTACGACGGGCGGGGGAAACTTACGCTTTTGCCCTCGGCCTGCCAGATAACCCGCGGCTCACCGGAAAGCGAGCAGCTGTCGGAGTTGAATCCGACTGCCATCAGGCTGTAGCGGACGTCGGCGAAATTGTCGGCCCGCTCGGAGCAGCAGTAGTAAAGGGTTCCTCCGTCGGCCGAGAATACAGGAAAGGTCTCCAGCTTTGTGCTGTCGGCCAGCAGGGGGAGCACCGTAATTTCGTCCTTGCGCACGTCGTAAACCACTATGTCTGAGGCAAGGTCATAAACTTCGAGTACCTTTTCGGGCACGTTGTGAAAACTCTGCCTTATGTCGTTGGTGGAGTAGGCGATATAGTTTCCGGACGGATGCCAGTACGGGTAGACGGTTCCCAGCGTACGGTCGTTCTTCATATCCACCACCCTGTCCGGCAGGCCTCCGCCGCGAAGGTAGGTGCCTCCCTTGTTGCCTCTCAGGTGCAGTTGGAAACTCTCCGGCTTGCACCTCTGTACCGAGTGACAGTTCATACATCCCGGCGACACCTTCGAATTGTCGAATACAACCGTTTCTTTAAATGAATTCAGCTCTCGCTGATAGATGCCCATCCTCGCATACAGTTCGTATCCCGGGTCAATCCGCCGGTAAAGCAGATAAGGGTCTATAGCATCGTCGCTGACCGTAATCCCGAAGGGCTCGTACCCATACCATTTTCCCCCTATCCTGGCGCATACCCGCAACTCCAGCTCATCGGCCTGCGAGAGCAGCCTGTGCCATCGGCGTACCGGAATATCGGCGAAACTGCCGCTTACCCTGATGCGGCATCCCCCGGCGGTGATTTCAACTTTCACCCGTTC
The DNA here is from genome assembly GCA_018065485.1 of Candidatus Cryptobacteroides fimicaballi. Classification (GTDB taxonomy): domain Bacteria; phylum Bacteroidota; class Bacteroidia; order Bacteroidales; family UBA932; genus Cryptobacteroides; species Cryptobacteroides fimicaballi. Next base: position 8,768 of record JAGHTF010000050.1, read on the forward strand.
CGCCCCCGCAACTTTAAAGTTAAGGGGAGCTATGTCGCGGGGGACAGTCACTCCGGCAATGTCCGGCACCAGCTCCGGCAGAGTCCCGGTTTCAAGGACGGGCCCTTTGCCGCAGGCGCAGATAATCAGTACGGGCAGAATGTATGAAAGGATTTTTTTCATCGGAAATTGAAATAATACCAGTAGGTTCTCGAATATCGCCCCATTCCGGATGCTTTGCCGTAGCAGGCGTTATAGCTGTTCACGTATTCCAGAAGTTCAGGGGCGGTTTCCCCGCCGTTTATCGATGCGGTTATCTGCAGGGCTTCCTTCCAGGACTTGGGGCAGTAGTCCGATTCTCCAAAGAAGGACGAGAACACCGAGGTCCGCTTTTCCAGCAGCAGAGCTGCGGCGAAATAGTCCCTTGCCCTTTCGTTTTCCGGTTTCTGATTGTACAGGAACCCCAGCATCTGGCAGAAATCCCCGAAGTTGAAGAAGAAATCGCTGTTCGGTTCCATTTGCGGGCAAACCAGTTGCTCGTGTTCGAAGTGCCTGTAGAACAGAGTTTTATGCAGAGTGTTGAGGTATCTCTCGGCAATGGGGCGGCGCAGGGAATCCACGGCATTGAAGTTCACCAGTCGGGTAAGATGGTAAACGCCCCTGTCCCTGGAAGGATTACCGGCCATATCCTCGAATGCCAGATGCCTTGCCTCGTTTACAAATCCGAGGAGGTATAGAATCTCCGAAGAAAGTTTTCGTTCTTCGAAGTTCACAAGGCTTCTTGTACCGCTCTGATAGTAATTGAACATATCCTCACCCAGACGGCCTTTCATTTCCAGGGCAAGATTGACCGCATTTGTGGAAAGGGGAGAAGATAGCCTGTTGCCCGCTGCCTTTGCAAGAATCCCGTCCCAGTCGCGCACCCGCACCAGGTGGCTGTAGTCTGCGATTTCTTCCTGAAGCCTGTCCACCTTGCCCGGAGCAATGATTACAAACACGGCGGTCAGCGCTACCGTTGCAATGGACGGAATCCATCTCATCTTGAGTTGGGGAACGATTGCACAAATGACACAAATCAGTGCCGTTGCCGCAAGAATAATGTAATACGTCTTAACCGGAGCAACGGCATAGGTGTAGAACTGGCAGTCGATTATCTTGAACCAGGCAAAGATCGCAGCCCCAACCGCGCAGCCCGCCTTGATCCACAGCACCTTGATTCTGCACACGGCGTAGGCTGCCCATACGCACAGGCAGAGCGCTACCGGCAGTGCCAGGGTCCATTTGGGGTCGAGCAGCAGAATCGCGCAGACCATAGAGGGCAGCAGCGCCAGAGGCAGCGTTATGTCTGATTTGCAGAATCTTGCTACGCCTTCTGCCAGCAGCGCCAGCAGCAATCCCACCAGGGCAGATCCCAGGAGAGGGTAGTAATAGAACTGTGTGATGAATGCCCCCAGCCAGTTGGCAAGTCCTCCGTTGCGTCCCAGCATTTCCCGGGCGAACTGGCTTGTGTAAAGAAACAGCGAATCCCCTTCGATTCCGTGCATTGTGCCGTTGCATTCCAGACCGTAGAACAGCCAGAAAGCAAGAGCGAGCGCAATGTTCGCAATATGGAATATCCGTCGTGTCATCGGCTGTAGGTCATCTGCTCGGTTTCGGTTCCGAAATAGAATTTTCTCATATCCCGGGCATCGTACGGCTCGGGGGTATCGTAAAGCTCGGGTATGTTGAACGACTTGAACGTTGTAAGGTAGAAATTGGGATTCCGCTGGGGCAGTACGAATGCCTTGGTCGTGGTCCCGTCTTCGCGCACGAATGCAAAATATGGCCGTCCGTAAACGCGGTCGTCCCGTTTGCTGGCAAAGCAGATCCACCGGCCGTTCGTACTCCAGCAGTGATACGAGTCTGCAAATTCGCCGTTAGTCTCTTTCATCCGGTCAATCTCTCCCGTCTGAAGGTCGAGCATCCAAAGGTCGGTTTCTATGTGCCAGATGGGGAAGGTCCCGTAATCGGAGGCGCAGAAAAGCAGTTTGCGACCGTCGGGAGAGCATTTCAGATGGCTCACCGATTTGCCCCGGGCAGCGGCGTCGAATATCTTCACCATTTCGTCGCCGAGTTCTCCGGTCTGCGGGTCGAAACTTATCGAATATATGTCGTAGTGCATCTGTCTGGTCTGTTCGGGCTGTTTGAGTGCCTCGGCCCTGCAGAAATAAACGGTGCGGTTGTCGGCCGACCAGCAGGGGAAAGTCTCCTGGAATTCAGGACCTTTTACCAGCGGTGAGTCGGTGACGGTATTGTTCTCGAAATCTACCAGAATAAGGTCAGAGCTGTCGTCGAACACCTCGAAGCGCTCGAGAGCGGCGGAATGCAGACCATTGCGGATGTCGGCGGTGGTGAAGATACCCCAGCGGCCGTCCTGGGAGATTTCGCCGTATACGGCTGCTCCGGCAGTGCTGTCGGTCGCTGTATTTACCTTGCGAATCTTGCCGTCACGTTGGTACAGCGTAGCCCCTCCGGCGCTGCGCGCGTGCAGGAAGGTGGTCTGTACCGGCGCCCTGTTGGACGTGTGACAGTTCATACAACTCCGCCCGGTCAGGGAATTTGCCGCAAGAATGCGCTCGTCGAATGTCTCGACGTTTCTTTCGTTGATGCTCAGTACGTTCCAAACTTCGTAGGCCGGCTCTATCAGGCGATAACTTATATAGCTGTCGATTTTTTCAGGGCGGATTTCCCATTTGAATTCCGGATAGCAGACCCATTTCCCTTCTGCTTTTGCCTGCAGGGTCAGGGTCAGTGTATTGCCTTTTTCTGCTGCAAGCATCGCCTTCCATCGGCGGAGCGGGAACTTCATTGTCTCGCCGGACGAACGGAAACGGTAATTGTGTTCGCCCTTGATATCCAGCAGCATAGCGGATGCTCCTTCGAACTTGAAATTCAGGGGCGCGATATTGTAGGGAACGGTGATTTCTGTGTAATCCGGGAAAATGCACGGAGCCTTAGATGCCGTCCCGACCTTCCCTGCAGGATTGCAGGAAACGAGAATGCAGAAGCATATCAGCGGTATGAGCAGTCTAGTTTTCATTTCCGGGTTGTGCATATTTGAAGTAGTACCAGTAGGATTTTGGGAATTTGTATTCCTGTCCGCTGAGGAAAAGCTGGTTGTCGGACTTGACTTCCGGGGAAATGTTGTATTCGGGGCCGGCTTCCATCATCTCCAGTGCTTCCTGATAGATGCGGGGAGGAATTATGCTCGGATATTTGGGCAGATAATACCTGTCGTAGTCCTGCATAAACAGGACCAGGTTTTTAATGAGCAGGTCGTAGCACAGCAGATAGTCGAGTGTGGCTGCGGGGGCATTCCCGGAGTCAAGTATATTGGTGAGCGATGCCCTGTAGTCATTTATAAAATATATGGTATCCCTGTAGCTGTTGAGGGGAGTCGCAGTGCCGTTTTCGACCAAAGCTTTTGTCTGTCGTGCCCATCTCCGGTGCATCAGGGTCTTGTCCAGCATTCCCAGATATTTTGCGGCAGCCAGGGTGTCACCGTTATAGACCGCGATTTCGGCAAGGCGGCGCACTGCACGCGAAGAACGCTGGTTGGGCATAAAGGTCATACCCAGCATGGCGGAATGCTGAGCCTGGCCGTAATCGCCGCATTCAATGAGGGCGTCGGCTCCTGCAAGAACCTTGGAATAGGTTTCTGTCATAGTCACAGGCAGGAAGAGTCCGTAGAAAAGCGGCTGGTAAACGTTCAGCAGTTCATCGGGCAGACGTCCCTGCCGGGCCATCGCCAGATTGTAGTAGTATGCAGCGGTCTGGGACTTGAAGCGGTTTTCTCTGCCCATCGATTCCACCTTGTCCCATTTTCCGTAATATGCGAGGGTAGAAACCTTAAGGTCGTATTCTTTCTTTGCGTCGAACTGAAGGCAGATTATCCCGCCAGCGACCAGCACGGCACTGCAGCTTACCGCAATTCTGTTCTTGCCTATGAATCCTTCGGCGAATGCTCCGGCGGCGGCAAGTTCCACGATAAGACAAATCAGGGAGTGTTTGTAGGAATATCCCCTTATGAGAGGATATGAAAAGGCATCCTGCCAAAGCAGATTGTAGGCATAGCCCTGAATACCGATTATTGCGACTCCGTAGACGAGAATTCCAAGGGCCGCTGATATGCGTTTTCGTTCGTGCAGGGCAGTAAGTACAACAAACAGCAGGGAATGGGCTCCTGCCAGAGGGTATATGATTAGCGCGGCGGCAACGGTTGCAACCGCGCGCAGCGTTTTGTTTCCGATCAGGGAGCACCCGTAGGCCATCCACGCGGCTATCGCCGCTCCGACTGTCATCGAAAGAGGGTACTCGGTATGGCAGCTCAGCGCAATGCACGCAGCTGCGGGGATAAGCGCGCACAGCACTGCATTGTGCAGGCCGTCACGCTTCCACAGGCGACGGATGCCGTCCCATACCGCAAGGGATATCAGTACGGTAATAGTGGCAGCCGCAAACCTGTATAAAAAGAATTGTGTAAGAAAGTCGCCGGCAATCACCGCTGCAAATGCGGGTTTTGCAAGCAGGGAAGTAAGATATGCCTTGTCGCACAGAAAAAGTGTCAACTGCTCTTTGTAAATGAGATGAAAAGGGCATACAAAGAACAGACAGCACCAGGCCGATGCAAAGAACAGCAGAGCGATTATGCTATTTCTTGTATTTGATCCTGCGCTTTGTGACATCGGGCATATATTGGTATATCTTCAGAGAGTCGAGTTCGGTAACCAGATCTCCCGGGAACTGCGGGCTGAACATAAAGAACAGATATCCGCCAAGTGCATTTGGCTGCCTCTTGATGAGGTCTGCTGTTCTTCTGTTGAAAACGTTCCGGGCTTCGATGAGTTCTTCGTTGCGTTTGCTCTGAAGGTTATTCTCGATAAAGCTTTTCCATACGGCCAGGGTGTCATTCAAAGGCGTGCCCCAGGCCCTGCTGTCCTTGCCAATTTCCATAGTAAGGGTTCCCGGTTCAACCGCTACAAGCACAGGCTCGACTCTTTGCATAGAACTGAAACTCAATACCACGTCGCCTACGCTCAGGGTATCGGCCAATATCTTGAAAGTAAATTTGCCGTTCTTGATTTTACAGGAATCCACAATGTCTGCAGTGGGGAAGGGCTGAGGCCGGAAATACATATTGAAACCGTCAAATGAGGGGTCGATGGTTCCATTGATTGTCAGGTATTTGCCCTGGTCGAACATAGAACAGGACGCGGCAGCGAGTGCTATCAGGAATATTGACAGAAATCTCTTCATAATTTTAAGTTAAAAAAAGGTGGGAGTTGCCTCCCACCTTTTCGTAAGTGGTTAAATTATTTAGCCTTGTAGTTGCAAATCCAAACTGCATCGTTCCAGTCCAGACCGGCAGAACAAGCCGACATATCGGGATAGTGGGCAATACACATATATGTGTCATCCAAATAGATGAGCATATAGGTGGTAGCTGCACCGTAGTCGTCGTACTCTGAACCGATTACAGGAACAGTAGCGCTGAATGTACCCATCTGTGATACACCCTTTGGTGTCTGGATAGGAGCATTGTCAACGGGAGTGTGTCCGACTGCGAAGTTACCGGTATTGGTCTTGTTTCCGGCTGCATCGAAGGTCTCGAGAACTGCATCGGTGTAGTAGAACTTCATAGTCTGGTCTCCTGCCTGGCCGAATGTAACGACACCCCACCAAGCCTGACCGCTGGTCTGGGAATAAGGATACCATTTCCAGAAACCGTAAGCCGACATTCCAAGGATAGTACCGTTGGGATCTCCGTTGAGGTCTGTACCGTCGGCTCCGTTGCTTGAGCGGAAGCCCCATACCTTGGTTGCGGACTTGTCGAACTTGTCCTTTGCGCCGGTGAGCAAACCTACCCAAGGATCGTAAACGTCAGAAACCTTTACTTCGAATTCCTTTGATTTTACGAGTTTGCCCTGTCCTGCGGGAGCAACCATATAAACCTTGAAGTTTCCGTTGGCTGTGTAGGTATAGGTGCCGCTGTCGGTCTTGAGGATATCCTCTCCTGTAGCGGTTGTGAAATGCCATACGCCGCCGATTCTGGGGTCGTCGTTGGAAACGGTGATAACGTCGTTGGTCTCACCCTTCTGCTCAACCTTGAGGTGAGCGGTGAGCTCGTCACTGGTGAGTACAGGACCGGCATTGGTGATATATTTGTCACGCAACATCTGGTCCTCGATAGGTGTACAGGCAAATGCTCCCAAAAGAGCTGCAAAAGCTGCAATTACTAATGTATTCTTTTTCATAATCGTAAACTATTTAATGCTTGCCCAATCTGTGAATAATCCTTCAGGACCCCAACCGGGATTCTGCTCAAGAACGTCGTTGCCGTTCTCGTCCTTGCCGGCGATGTCGATCTCGGTCTGAGGAATAGGCCAGTAACCTTGGGTAACCTTAAGACGGGAAGCGAAATCGTAATGAGGCTGAACGGTGAGCTTGCTCTCGTTGAGCATCTCGAAACCGGTCTGCTTGTTGAGAGCCTGACCAGCCTCGGTAAGCTCGGGACCAGACCAGCGCAGAAGGTCGAACCAGCGTACGAACTCGAATGCGAGTTCATAGCGGCGCTCTTCCTTAACAGCATCGAGAGAGTATCCTACGGGAGCAAGGCCGCTTCTTGCGCGAACCTTGTTAAGTCCGTCGGGATTTCCGGTAAGTTCGGAATGCATAAGGAGGGCATCAGCGTAACGGATGAGGATTACGTCAACTGCAGCAATGTGGCCGGGGTTGTTGGAAGTGGTAACTCCAGGATACTGAACCCTTGTGAAACCGCAGATGAAATTCTTGTTGGGATCCGAATTGCCGGCGGTTTCGTCGTATGCACCTACTGTGATGCACTTCTTCTGGAAGTAGCCGGTCTGCTGGAAGTAGATGGCTGCTACCTGATAGTCGGGCTCAAATTCATTGAACTTCCTTTCGAGCATAAGCTTGCTTGCGTCGTCTGCATCGTAGGCATTGTATCCCCAGATAGAACCGGAGAGACGAGGATCCTCGGTAACGGTAGGATCAAGATAAGTCTGCTTGTCAGACCAGGCCTTCCACTCCTGATAGAATGCGGGAGAAACGGGACCCTGGCCCCAACCCCAAGCGAACGGGTAGTGCCTCATATAGTCGGCCTTTGCCTGTGCGGGGGAGAAGAAGAATGAAAGCTCATTTCCTACCCAGGTGTTTCCGAAGCCCTGAGACATCTGGTGCTTCTCGGCGAAGATGGTCTCAACGGAGCTGTTGCCTTCCCACTTGAGTCCGTTCTCTACAACGTATGCGTATCTGTAGCCGGACTCGTTGCTCTCGGAAACCTCATTGGTGTATGACCAAAGGTTGCGCTGGTCGCTTACGAGCTTGTGGCCAGAGTTGTTGATACAGTCTTCGAGGTCGGTGATAACCTGCTGCTTTGTGGTTCCGTTAGGAAGGCTTTCCTTAGCATAACGTCCTGTGTAGAACAGGAAAATACGTGCCTGGAGAGCTTCTGCGGCAGCCTTTGTGGCGTGTCCTGTCTCGGAAGAACCGTATGTGTAGATAACCGGAGGAAGAAGTGAGATAGCTTCCTTAAGGTCATTTGCTATGAGTTCATAGGTCTCGTCAACGGTAGCGCGGGGCTTGTTTACAACCTCGTTGTCGGTACGCAGGGGAACTCCTCCGAAAATGGAAACGAGTGACCAGTATGCATAAGCGCGCATAAAGTGAGCTTCACCGAGATAACGGTTGAGGATAGCCTTTGAGAAGTTCTTGTTCTGCTCCTCGTTGATCTTGTTGATGATCTCCATTACAAAGTTGCACCTGTTGATCATCACATAGTTGCGGCTCCACAGGTTAAGGAAGTTGTTTGTGTTCTGCTTAACCTGGAGAAGGCTGTGTGCGATGTTGTTGTTGCCGGGAACGTTTCCGCCGAGGCACTCGTCACCTGCAAGCTGTGCAATATACTGGGGAGAAGCACCCTCAGGTGATTCGCAAAGCATATAGGCATAGATGGAGGTAATCATCTGACCGAGTTCATCTTCATTCGTGGGGAAGTTCTCGGATGTCTTTGCAGTCAAGAGAGTTGTGTCAAGGAACTTCTCGCAAGAAACGAGAGAGAACATTGCTGCAACTGCAAGAATAATAGAAAGTATTTTTTTCATATTCGTGTCCTCCTGTTAGAATTTAAGATTGATACCAAAGAGGATGTTGCGAGAACTGGGATAGAAACCGAGGTCTACACCCTGTGCCCAACCTGTATCTCCACCGTAACCGATTTCGGGATCCATTCCTGAGTACTTGGTGATAGTGAAGAGATTCTGTCCTGTAACGTAAAGTCTGAGGGTCTGGAGAGGGAAGTTCTTGATGAACTTGGCAATGTCGACACCCAGGGTAACGTTCTGGAACTTGAAGTAGTCGCCGTTCTCGATATAGATATCGGAGATTGTGCTCCAGTTGGTGCTTGATGAGCTTGTAAGGGCAGGCATTCTGTTGCTTGTGCCGGCACCCGTCCAGGTCTGGTAAACTTCTGTTGTAAAGTTGCTGAAGTTACCTGTGGTGTAGTCACGATATGATTTGAAAATCTGCTGACCGAATGCGCCGAAACCGGTGATTGAAAGGTCGATGCCCTTCCATGCGAGGTTGATGTTCAGACCCATTGTGAAATCGGGATGAGGATCACCGATCAATGTACGGTCGCTTGCATCAATCTTGCCGTCCTTGTTGTAATCCACGAACTTAAGGTCTCCGGGGATGGTGTTGGCTCCATTGAGCTTTGCTCCGGTGTAGCTGTCGATGTCGGCCTGAGACTGGAATACACCCTCGGTCTTGTATCCGTAGAAGTAACCGATAGGCATTCCTACCTCTGCGCGGAAGATTTCATCTGCACTGTTCCAGGGAACTTTGCCCTCACCGTGGATGATACCGTCTGCATTGGCAATCTTGGTAATCATATTCTTGTTGTAAGCGCCGTTAACGCCGATTCCGTATGTGAAGTCACCCTTGGTGTCGTTCCACTTGATTCCAAGTTCAACACCGGTGTTCTTTACGTCACCACCGTTGATAGCGGCTGCGCCTGTACCGTAAGAATAGAGTACGGGAGCTGTAACGAGCCAGTCTTTTGTAACCTTGTTGTACCAGTCGAATTCAACGGCGAGTCTGCTGCCGAAGAAGCGGGCGTCGATACCGAGGTCGAGCTGCTCAGAGCGTTCCCAAGAGAGGTTCTCATTGGTAAGTTTGGATGAGTATGCACCGATAGCCTGTCCGGAAACAATGTCACCGAAGTTGTAGCCCTGACCGGCGCCGTTACCCATAGAGATCATCTTGAGGTATTCGTAGCTGTTAACGTTGCAGTTACCGTTCTGGCCCCAGGAAGCGCGGAGCTTCAGGAAATCAACTGTTCCTCTTGCGCCTTCCATCCAGGGCTCGTTGCTCATTACCCAACCTGCAGATACAGAAGGGAAGATTCCCCAGCGGTGTCCGCGGGCGAAGTTGGATGAACCGTCGGCACGTACTGTAGCCGAAGCCATATACTTCTCTTTCCAGTTCCAGTTTGCTCTTGCAAAGAAGGATGCAATGGCGCCCTGTGAATTGGGAGAACCGGAAATGCTTGAGGTAGAACTGGGCTCAACAGAAACGTTGTTCAGATAAGCGTGCTCCAGATCTGTGAAGTCTGAATTGTACATACCTGCAGAGAGTGAAGAACCATTGCCCCACTTCTCGAGAGAAGCACCTGCGAGAACGTCAACGGCGTGCTCGTTAACCTCGAATGAGTAAGATGCTGTGTTGTCCCAGGTCCAGCGGTTGTAAGAAGAAGCCGACTGGGAAACGTGATCCTCTGTCTTCTCGGACATACGGCCGAGGAGGTATGTAGGAGTGTAGGAATGACCTGCGCTTGCTCCCATAAGGTAACCGAACTGGCTTCTGATGTGGAGTTTCTTGATAGGCTGCAAATCTACGTAAGCGCTTGCCTGCAGATAGTGGCTGTTGCTCTCAGTCTGGTTTGCACAGTAGTCGAGATATGCGATAGGGTTAACGTCGTTGTTGTTCTGGACATCCCAGTTGTATCCGTCCTTAACCTGATCTGCATAGAGATAGTAAGAACCGTCCTCGTTGTAAGCAGGCATAAGAGGGCTCTTTGAAAGCGCATCGTGAAGAGCGTTCCAATAGATGCCGCCGGTAGAGAAAGTTCCCTTGCTCTTTGAGTAGCGGTAGTTGAGGGTTTCACCGATGGTGAGGATGTTCAGGTCGCCCTTCTTGAAAACAACATAGTCGTTGTTTATACGGAAGTTGTAGCGGCTCATTTCGGGAATCTGAGAAGGAACACCGAAAGTTGCTTTCTGGTTGGTGTAAGAGAAACCGAATGAATAGGTGTTACGCTCGGTTCCGCCGGCAGCGGTAACAGAGTGGCTCTGTGTAGGAGCGTTGGGATTCATAAGTTCCTTAACCCAGTTTGTGCCTTGCCATCCGCTCTGAACCTTATTGTAAAGTCTCTCGCCGATGTTTGCCTTCCAATCGTTGGGGCCAAGGCCGGCATAAGCGCGGGCGAGGTCCTGAATATCCATAAATTCCTGAGCGTTCAAAAGCGTAGGAATCTTATAGATGTTCTGAACTCCGTAGTAACCGTCGTAAGTTACATAATGCTGTCCTTCCTTACCCTTCTTTGTGGTAACGAGAATAACACCGTTGGCTGCACGGGCACCGTAGATGGCTGCAGAAGCAGCATCCTTGAGAACGTCGATGGACTCGATATCGTTGGGGTTGAGGGAGCTGATGCTTCCGTTTGCAACACCGTCGATAACGTAGAGAGGAGAAGAGTCACCGGTGGTACCCAGACCACGGATGTTAACCTTGAAACCTCCGTCGAGGAAGCCGGAAGTCTGTGTGATGTTCACACCGGGAGACTGTGACTGGAGAGCTCCGAGGATGTTGGTAGTGTTGAGCTTAGCGATGTCTTCGCCCTTAACCTGAACGGTTGCGCCGGTCACGAGTTTCTTCTTCTGAGTACCGTAACCGATAACGACAACGTCATCGAGGAACAAAGCATCCTCTGCGATAGAGAGAGTGAGCTGAGGAGCTGCGGCTACAGTTGTAGTAGTGTAGCCTACAGCAGAGATCTCCAACTGAGCGCCTTGCTTGACGTTCAGTTGGAATGTTCCGTCAACTCCCACGGTGGTACCGTTGGTGGTACCTTTCTCTACTACAGATGCACCAATCAAGGGTTCGCCGTCGGTTGCTGAAACCACAGTACCCTTGACATTGATTGTCTGTGCGTTAGCAATGAGAGACGACCCCCCCATAAATGCTAAAAACGCAACAAGGCAGAACTGCGCAATACGCAATCCGCCGCACAATGTTTTTGTTTTCTGCATAAGATTTTTGTTGTGGTTATTGAAATATGTGTTATAAAAACAAATAGCCGTAAAAACGAATTAGTCTACAAATATAAGCATATTTCAAGTAAAAACAATAGAATAGAGGTATAATACTGCTTTGTGCCTAATGGCCAGGGGACTTCGGACGGCGTACCGGCCCGAAGCCCCTTGCCCGCAGGCTCCACCTCCCTTGCACATACGCGAGCCACTCGCGTCCGCGCAAACCCCTTCATAAAGCCTGCATTCTCGCCAAAAAGTGCCCCACAGGCCTCTGAAAGCCCGATGTTGCGCAATAAGCGAGTGACTCGGGTTTTTCGGAACTTGCTGCATTTCGCTGCGGCACGGGAGAAATTTTTCCGCTCCACGAAGGCGCAGAGCAGTATTTTTCAAAAATAAGCGTTTTATTTCGAGGAAAACGGATAATAGTGGCCACCTTTGCAGCCGTATTAAACTTAAGTGACTATGACAAACTACAATTATCCCGGCGTAGGCCGGTACATCGACCTTATGTTCGACCGCGGCTTCAAGCGTGTGTTCGGGAAGGAAGCCAACAAGGATGTGCTCATCGCCTTTCTGAACCAGATTATTCCTGACAAGCGTATCGAGGATCTGGAATTCATCAATGT
>JAGHTF010000035.1 GCA_018065485.1 Candidatus Cryptobacteroides fimicaballi
AAGTTATCGCGCCTTTGTAGCTATCTCACCAACAAATATAATCACTTTGCTTGAATATACAAAAAAACCGAAGCTATTTTGCTTCGGCTTCCTTGCTCCCCTTCTAGGACTTGAACCTAGGACCCCCTGATTAACAGTCAGGTGCTCTAACCAACTGAGCTAAAGAGGAATATGTTTCCGTTGCTTTCGCTTTGGGACGACAAAGGTAATACAAAAACTATAATTCGCAAAATTTTTGTTCATTTATTCGACAGTGGCCGTTGATTTTTCTGTCCGGGGCTCCGAAAGCCCAATCCGGAAGCCGGTATTTTCTACCTTTTCCGGCTTGATTATTTATCCGATTAAGGTTATATTTGTAAACTATGATTGAGCTGGTATATCCTCTGGATTTTGCGCCTCTGGCAATAGGTACTTCTCCCGGTTCTTCCGCAGAGATGCTGCCTGTAGTGGAGTCCAACGGAATGGTGTCGGCTCAGGCATCCAGGACCGCCTGTCATCAGAGGCGCCTTCTTCATCCGGTTGTAAGACTGTTCCTTATCAATCGGGAGGGACGCTTCTTCCTGCAGAAGAGAGCGGTTACAAAAGAACTTTATCCCGGCTTGTGGGACAATGCGGTGACCGGTCACGTGCTCTACGGAGAGAGCTTTCAGGAAGCGCTATTCCGCGAGGCCTCCGAAGAAATATGTCTCAGAAGGTTCAATCCTCTGCAAATCGGCGGATACATTTATAAAATTCCTGCTGAGCGGGAACTTGTATGCGTTTATGCCGCGGTGGGAACTTTTTCACTGAATCCGAATACCGACGAGGTGGAGACGGGGGAGTACTGGTCTGCCGAGCAGATAGAAAAGGCTGTAGGGAAAGGGGTGCTGACCCCCGGCTTCGAGAAGGACTGGCGTCTGTTTAAGGATAAAGTCTGCGCTTTGCTGTAACTTTGGGTCGAACGCATTTCAGATAAAACGTAACGACCCTCCGATAGAATTGAAATGGAAAAAGGTACAATAGAAAAGTTTATTCAAGACCAATTGTCGGTCTGGCCTATGGCGGCGGATAACTTCCGTGCGCTCAAACGGGTGGAATCCAAAGATTTCAAAGTTGGAGGTCTGAAGGTGAAAATTCAGTATAATCCGGCCCGCCGGGCTTCCAGCACTGCCGAGATCGACAGCGAGACACTCTCCAGACGGCCCTGCTTCCTGTGTGCGCGCAATCGTCCGAAAGAGCAGTTCCATCTCAAGTTCGAGGGGCGGAAAGGCCGGCGCTACAATATTCAGATAAATCCTTTCCCGATTTTCAAAAATCATCTGGTAATCGCCCGCGAAGAACACGTTCCACAGGAAATCTGGCATCATCTGCCGGATATGTTGGACTTCGCCTGCAAATACCGGCAGTACACCGTTTACTACAACGGTCCGCTGGCGGGTGCATCGGCCCCGGACCATCTGCATTTCCAGGCCTGCCTGCGGAATGCGCTGCCGTTGGAGTCGGCAGTGGATGAATTCCTGGACAATCCCGGAGAGCCTATGGCCAGGGTTAAAGAAGCGTGCCTCTACCATTTCGAACAGTTTACCCGCGGAATATATTGCATCAAGGCCACTACCACCAAATCCCTTGCAAAGCTGTTCTACTGCCTTCTGGACTGCTGCGAGCCAAGTTCCGAACAGGAACCCCGCTTTAATCTGTACGCCTTTATGAAGGGCGACGAATATCGGGTGTTCGTCACGCTCCGCCGGGAACTTCGCTCGCACCACTATTTCTCCACCGGCGAAGACCATCTGACCATAAGCCCCGGTGCAGCCGAGATGGCAGGCGTTTTCATTACCCCGGATAAGGCCGACAAAAACAAGGTTACCGCTGAAATGCTGGCAGAAATACTGGACGAAGTGTCAATAACCAAACAGGAAGAAGATATGATAGCACAAAGACTTACACGTACCGAGCCCAAACTCGATGTGGGCATAATGAGTGCTCCCGAAATCACGTTCGAAATAATCTCCGACGGCGCCGGCCCTCAGACCGTCAGTTGCAAGGACGGGAAAATCTGTTACAACGGATGCCTGTACGACGAACTGGTGTTCGAAGGACGTACCCGCTCTATGCTTTTCGAGGAACCTTCGTTCATTCTGTATGACGTAGTGATAGGTGTGGATTTCCATTGGCAGCGCAAGGTTACCCAGAAGTTTGCCGGGAGTCTTAGGTTTATCGTCGAAAACGGGAAGGTTACTGCTATAAACCGCATAGGTGTAGAGAACTACCTGCTCAGTGTGATAGGTTCTGAAATGAATGCGGGCGCTACGTTGGAATATCTGAAGGCGCATTCGGTGATTTCGCGTTCCTGGGTGATGAGCCATATAGGCCACCGCGCCGAGGGTGCGACCAACGCCGAGAACGAAATACATTCCACATCCGAAGACGGAACCCCCGTATTCATCAAGTGGTGGGATCACGACGACCATACCAATTTCGACGTCTGTGCCGATGACCACTGCCAGCGCTACCAGGGTCTCACAATGGCTGTAGGCGACAATGTGCGCAAAGCTATTGACCAGACCTGGGGCCAGGTGCTCAAGAGCGGTTCCCAAATATGCGACGCCAGGTTCAGCAAGTGCTGCGGCGGAACAATGGAACTTTTCTCTACCTGCTGGGAAGATAAAGACCATCCTTACCTCCAGGCTTTGCCCGATGCCCCCGCTCCCGGAGAGGATCCGTTCTGCCATACGAGCGACAAAGCCGTTCTGAGCCAGGTACTTAACGACTACGACCAGGAGACGCAGGATTTCTACCGTTGGGAGAAACGCTATACCAGGCAGGAGATAAGCGAACTTATCTGCCGGCGCTCAGGAATCGATTTCGGCGAAATCAGAGACCTCGTGCCCATTGAGCGCGGACCGTCTTACCGTCTTCGCCTGCTGAAGGTTGTGGGCAGCAAAAAGACAATGATCATAGGAAAGGAACTGGTGATAAGGCGGTTCCTGAGCGAGAGTCATCTCTACAGTTCGGCCTTCGACCCTCAGTGGGAGGGCGATACCCTTATACTCAAAGGTCGCGGATGGGGCCACGGTGTGGGCTTCTGCCAGATTGGCGCCGCAGTTATGGCCTGCAAAGGATACGACTACAAACAAATCCTGGAACATTACTATCCGGGAGCTACACTAGAACAATATGACTGATCTTTACCCTAAACGCACCCCTTGGCTGTGGGTGCCTACCCTTTATTTCGTAGAGGGTATCCCTTATTTCCTGGTAAACAACATTTCGGTGCTTATGTTTGCCAAAATGGGCGTACCGAACGGACAGATGGCGCTTTTCACCTCGCTGCTGTATCTGCCCTGGACCTTTAAGTTCCTGTGGAGCCCCTTCGTCGATATTATCCGCACCAAGAGATGGTGGATAATCTCGATGCAGGCGATAATGTCCATCGCATTCATAGTGCTTACTCTTACTTTGCCGCATCCCAGCCCCGAACAGGTGGCGGGGGGCACGACACCTATGAGTATGTTCACTTTCACGCTCATTATGTTTGTCTTTGCGGCCTTTGCATCGGCAACCCACGACATTTCGGCCGACGGATTCTATATGCTGGCCCTGAACCAGAAGAACCAGAGCGCCTTTGTGGGAATACGAAGCACTTTCTACAGGCTGGCCAACGTATTTGGCAACGGTGTCATAGTTGCTGTGGCCGGTCTGCTCGAGAATTCTACGGGAAACATTCCTCTGGCCTGGCAGCTTACCCTGGGCGGTTCGTCAGTGCTACTGGCAGGCCTGACCGTATTCCACGCATTTGCAGTGCCTAAGGCGCAGGGAGACGTGTCCCATCTGAAAGAAGATTCTACCGATAAGGTTAAGGCCATCTTCAAGGAGTTCGGGCGCACCGTTACAACCTACTTCGGCAAACCCGGGGTTGTGCTTGCAATAGCCTTTATGCTTATGTTCCGTCTGCCCGAGGCGTTCCTTATCAAGATGTGCACTCCGTTCCTCGTTGCTTCCCGCGAACTCGGCGGCCTTGGAATGCAGACCGCAGAGGTGGGCATCGCATACGGGACTATTGGAGTCATCTTCCTGACTCTCGGTGGAATTCTGGGAGGACTCTGGGCTTCCCGCAAGGGTCTTCGCAAATCCATCTGGCTTATGGCCGCCTGTATGACGCTGCCTTGCCTCAGCTTTGTGTATCTGGCTGTATTCCAGCCTGTCAATTTTGTCCTTATCAGTATTGCGATAGCTATCGAGCAGTTCGGATACGGCTTCGGCTTCACTGCATATATGCTCTATATGATGTACTTCTCCGAGGGAGAATTCAAGACTTCCCACTATGCCTTCTGCACCTGCTTTATGGCACTCAGTATGATGATTCCCGGAATGTTTGCCGGATATCTTCAGGAATGGCTGGGCTACCGCGGATTCTTCTGGATGGTAATTGTATGCTGCATAGCTCCTTTGGTAATCACTTTAATTGCAGAAAAGAAAATAGATCCCGAATATGGTAAAAAGTAAGATTATTGCTGTCGCCCTGCTGTTTGCGGGCGTAAGCGCATTTGCTCAGGTAAAACCTGGCATCGAAGTCCTCAGGGAAAATGGATTCAAGGAACTTCAGGGAAAGAGGGTAGGCCTTCTTACCAACCCTTCCGGTGTGGACAGGGAACTCCATTCCACCATAGATATCCTTTATTCGGCTCCCGGAGTCAAGTTGGTGAAACTTTTTGCTCCCGAACACGGAGTCAGGGGCGACATCTATGCCGGAGGACACGCCGACGACACCATCGATGAGGCTACCGGCCTGCCTGTCCTCTCTATGTACGGCAAGAATATGACCCCCACCCCTGAAATGCTCGAGGGCCTGGACGTGGTCGTATATGATATCCAGGACGTTGGAACCCGTTCATACACTTTCATCAGCGCAATGGGTCTGCTTATGCGCGCCTGCGCCGAGAACAACGTAGACGTTATGGTGCTGGACCGCCCCAATCCGCTCGGTGGAATCAAGGTTGAAGGCAATTACGTAGAGCCCGGGTTCTTCTCATACGTGAGCGAATTCAAAATTCCCTACGTGTACGGACTTACCCCCGGTGAGGTTGCCCTGCTTATCAACGGCGAGATGATCAACTGCGGTGTAAAGGGCGATCTGGAACCCCGTATGTGCAACCTTACCGTTGTTCCTATGAAGGGCTGGAAGCGTTCGATGACCTACGACAAGACTGGTCTTCCCTGGATTCTTCCCTCGCCGCAGGTACCTCAGGAAATAAATGCCATAGGCTATCCCTGCGCAGGAATCGTGGGTGACTTCTCTAGCCATTATCTGAACATAGGAATAGGCTATACCCTTCCCTTCCAGGCCTTTGCCGCCGAATGGATAGATGCCGAAGCCCTCAAGAAGACCCTCGACGGCTATAAGCTGCCCGGAATAGCTTGGAGAACAATCCATTACAAGCCTTTCTTCGGAGATTGCCAGGGTAAATTGCTGCACGGAGTCCAGTATTTCTTCACAGACTACAAGGCCGCCAACCTTACCCTTATCAATTTCTACGTTATGCAGGCCATTCACGAGCTTTACCCGGAACACGAGCCTTTCGGCACAAAGAGAGACGATATGTTCGACAAGGTATGCGGTACGTCCAAAGTCCGCGAGATTTTCTCGAAGGCCTACAGGGTGGACGATGTGAAAGAGTTCTGGATGAAGGACGTAGAAGAATTCCGCGCTATCTCCAAGAAATACTACCTATATAAGTAGATAATTCCTTTTAAGGGGCCCGATGTCCCCCGATGAAAGCAGTTCGACCTGAGGTTGGGCTGCTTTTTCATTGCCGGCGGCCGGTTGTATTCCCAACAGCTGGGCTGCCCTTGATGCAACTGCGGGGGCCGGGTCGATGAAAGTTACATTATACCCGGAAGCCAGTTTCTTGAGGGTGGGAAGCAGGAAAGGGTAGTGTGTGCAGCCCAGCACGATGCGGTCTGCGCCTGCGTCCAGCAGGGGCTGCAGGGCGGTGCGGCATATCTGTTCGGCTTTGGCCGAAGAAAGGTCACCGGATTCTACCAGTTCTACGAAGCCCCGGCCCACGCCTTCTATAATTTTAACATCGGAAGTGTATTTCTGCTTTGTATCGAGATAGAGCGAGCCTTTGAGCGTTCCTGCGGTTGCAAGTACCCCGATGACTCCGCTTTCCGTGCCCAGCGCTGCAGGCTTTACGGCCGGTTCCATCCCGACGAATGGAATGGTGTAACGGGCTCGGAGTGTTGAAATTGCTGCTGCGGTGGCAGTGTTGCAGGCTACGACAATGAGTTGGGCTCCTTTTTCCATAAGCAGTTCGGCTATGGCGCAGGCTCTCTGAGTGACGAACTCGGGGGATTTGTCGCCGTACGGACAGTTTGCATTGTCGGAATAATAGATGTAACGGGCATCGGGGATTGCCTTGAGCAGTTCCCGCAGTACCGAAAGCCCGCCGGCACCCGAATCAAAGACTCCTATTGTTGTTGTCATTTTGTTGTTGCTTACGCAAAAATAAGGATTTTTTGCTATTTTTGTATAGTGGTAGCTCAAGAACAAATAAAGGAATTGCACTCCAGGGCAGATGTGCTGGAGCGCTGTCTGGATATTCCCGCCAAGAGAGAAGAAATTGCTGAAAGGGAGAATGCCGCCCAGGCCGCTGATTTCTGGAACGATCCCAAGGAAGCTGAACTTTTTCTGAAGGGAACTGCATCGCTCAAATCGTGGGTGGATGCTTTTGATGCGGCTTACGGCGCAGTCGAAGATTTGGATGTATTGCAGGAACTGGATCCCGAAGGTCCGGATATCGACCCCGCCTATAGGCGCGCGTTGGGGCTGGTCGAAGACCTTGAGCTTCGGAATATGCTGGGAGCCGAAGGGGACGGACTCGGGGCTGTGCTCACTATAAATTCCGGAGCCGGCGGTACCGAAGCCAATGACTGGAGCGCTATGCTTATGCGGATGTATATGCGCTGGGGCGAGCGCAACAATTACCGGATGACCATTACCGAGAACATCGAGGGCGATGAAGTGGGAATAAAATCCTGCACCATTTCTTTCGAGGGCGATTATGCCTACGGCTATCTCAAGGCCGAGAGCGGAGTGCACCGTCTGGTAAGGATTTCACCTTTCAACGCCCAGGGTAAGAGACAGACTACTTTCAGCAGCGTATTCGTGTATCCGCTTGTAGATGACAGCATAAATATCGAAATCAACCCGTCCGACCTTGAGTGGGACACTTTCCGCAGCGGCGGGCACGGCGGACAGAATGTGAACAAGGTGGAAACAGGCGTGCGGGTTCGCCATATCCCTTCCGGAATAATGGTGGAGAATACCGAGACGCGCAGCCAACAGGACAATCGTCAGAATGCCCTGCGTATTCTCAAATCCCGTCTGTACGACATTGAACTTAAGAAGAGGCAGGAAAAGCAGGCCGAGCTTGAGGGGCAGAAGAAGAAAATCGAATGGGGCTCACAGATCCGCTCCTACGTGCTGCATCCCTACAAGATGGTTAAGGATTTGCGCACGGGCCTCGAAACCGCCGATACCCAGGGTGTGCTGGACGGCGACCTCAATGCATTTATGAAAGAGTTTCTAATGAACAATTGATATGGCAGAATTCAAGTATGCGCCTATGTTCCAACTTGGCGCCGACACAACAGAGTATTACAGGATTCCCGGTTCGGAGAAAATGGTCTCTACCGGAGATTTCGAGGGCAAGAAAATTCTTAAGGTAAGTCCTCAGGCCCTTACGCTGATGGCAAACACCGCTTTCCGGGATGTGAGCTTCCTTTTGAGGCGCTCCCACAATGAACAGGTTGCAAAGGTGCTGAGCGACCCCGAGGCCTCCGAGAACGACAAATACGTTGCCCTCACCTTCCTGCGTAATGCCGAGGTGTCCTGCAAGGGCAAGCTCCCTCTTTGTCAGGATACGGGTACAGCCATAATCCACGGAGAAAAGGGCCAGCAGGTCTGGACCGGCTTCTGTGACGAAGAGGCTTTGAGCCTGGGTGTTTTCAATACCTATATTCAGGAGAATCTGCGCTACAGCCAGAATGCTCCCCTGGATATGTACAAAGAGGTCAATACCCGCTGCAATCTCCCGGCTCAAATCGATATCGAAGCCGCCGAGGGCGACGAATACCGCTTCCTTTGTGTGACCAAGGGCGGCGGTTCTGCCAATAAGACATACCTTTATCAGGAGACCAAGGCCCGCATCCAGAATCCCGGAACCCTTATCCCGTTCCTTGTGGAAAAGATGAAAAGCCTCGGAACCGCAGCCTGCCCTCCTTACCATATCGCGTTTGTGATAGGCGGTACATCGGCCGAAAAGAACCTGCTTACCGTCAAACTTGCCAGTACCCATTATTACGACGGTCTGCCCGTTACCGGCGATGAGACCGGCCGTGCTTTCCGCGACGTAGAACTGGAGCAGCAGCTTCTGCAGGAAGCATATAAGATAGGACTTGGAGCTCAGTTCGGAGGCAAGTATATGGCTCACGACGTGAGAGTGGTCCGTCTGCCCCGTCACGGTGCAAGCTGTCCTATCGGCCTTGGCGTAAGCTGCTCGGCCGACCGCAACATAAAGGCAAAGATCAATTCCGACGGAGTATGGATTGAGAAGATGGACGACAAGCCCTACGAGCACATCCCCGAGTCGCTGCGCAGTGCCGGCGAGGGAGAGGCGGTGAAAGTTGACCTTAACAGGCCGATGGCCGATGTCTGCGCGCAGCTCAGCCGGTATCCGGTAAGTACCCGTCTGTCGCTGAACGGTACAATAATAGTTGCCCGCGATATCGCTCACGCTAAGCTGAAGGCCCGCCTCGATGCGGGCGAGGACCTGCCTCAGTACTTCAAGGACCATCCCGTATATTATGCCGGACCGGCAAAGACTCCAGAGGGAATGCCCTGCGGCTCGATGGGACCCACCACTGCCAACCGTATGGATCCTTATGTCGATGAATTCCAGGCTCGCGGAGGTTCTATGATAATGCTTGCAAAAGGCAACCGTACCCAGCAGGTAACCGACGCCTGCCGTAAGCACGGAGGTTTCTATCTCGGTTCCATTGGCGGCCCGGCTGCCATCCTTGCCCAGGAGAACATCAGGAGTATCGAATGCGTGGAGTATCCCGAACTTGGAATGGAGGCCATCTGGAAGATAGACGTGGTGGATTTTCCCGCGTTCATCCTCGTTGATGACAAAGGCAATGACTTTTTTAAGAAATTGGGCCTTTAAAGCTCCTTTTTATTAAAATCTGATAGTTTTTTTAATAAAAGTACTCTGTTTTGTTCCTTTTGAAGAAAAAAATTATTTTCTTTGAAAGAATAAACAAGGCAGAGTATTTTTTTATGGCAAAACGGGCTATCGAACTCAAATTTGAGAACCTTCCCAATCCGGACGGAACAATCAACTACAAGAAGAAATTGTTCTTTTACGACAATTTCAGTAACCGTACGCTGCAGGAGGGTATCGAGGTGGTTAACGCCTATGGAAACAGCCTGCCGGTCAAGGTTACTTTTACGATAGTCATATTCTGTGAGGAAGGTTGCGTGAATCTTTCCTACAATATGCAGGAAAAGACTCTTACCGGAGGCCAGGTGGTAATCCTCGTGCCCGGCACGGTAATAGAGTCCGTTTTCATTATGCCGGATACCGAATTTGTGATTCTGGCGGTTGCCGACGACGATTTCGTGCCCGGCGGCAAACTGTACAACTCTACCTTTATCCAAAAGAATTTCACTTCTCCGCTGCTGCTTACTCTCGACAGGGCCCTGTCGCATAACTGCATCAGTATATACAAACATCTCAGTGAGTCTGTCGTAACCAAAGGCGACACTCTTCCCGAAGAGCTTGTCAAAGGTTTCTTTATGGTTATGTCCGGAATGGTGGTCATAAACATCCAGCATTGTCTTATGGCTCGTGACCGGGAAAAGATATCCAGCAGTGAGCAAATTCTGAAGGCGTTCCTCCAGAGGGCGGAGGAAGACCACAGAGAGCATAAGGACGTGAAGTATTATGCCAACAGGGCCGGACTTACTCCCAAGTATTTTGCAAAAGTGATTCTTAAGGCCAGTGGAAGGCATCCTCTGAACCTTATCCGGGAATATATAATAAACGATGCCCGTACAATGCTCAAGAGCGGGAATTATACTGTAGACCAGATTTGCAATATCCTTCATTTCTCCAGTAGGGCACAGTTCAACAAATATTTCAAGGATGCTACGGGCATTTCTCCCGTAAGATACGCCAAGTCATAAGTACAGATATGAACAGTATTCTTTTACATAACGTTCTCTTGAACGGTATCCCTTCGGACATACTTGTATCGGAGGGACGATTTTCCAGAATAGCCGGAGCCGGAAAGATAAGTCCCGAAAGCGCGGCCGAAGTGCTTGACGCTACGGGAAAGGCCATAATCCCGGCGTTGTACAACACCCACAATCACGCTGCTATGACGCTTATGCGCGGTTTTGCCGACGATATGGTCCTGCAGAAGTGGCTCTCAGACTATGTGTGGCCCTTTGAAGACAAGCTTACTCCTGCCGATATCCATAAGGGAAGTGAGATTGCAGTCGAAGAAATGATATCTTCGGGTTCAGTCTTTTTCTCGGATATGTATTTCGACATAGAGCAGACCATCGATGTGGTTGAAAAGCGCGGAATGAGGGCGGCCATAGGCATTACGGTTATGGAAAACCACAGCCTGGCGGTTGAGGCGGAGAAACTGGATTTTATCGAACACTGGTCAGACCCCACCGGCGGCCGCATCCAACTTGTAATGGCGCCGCATTCGGTTTATACGGTGGGTCCCGAGAAACTGCGCAGAACCGCAGAATATGCCCGGAATCGTGGAATGCGGATTCATACCCATATTTCCGAGACGGCGCTTGAAGTGCAGAACTGTCTCAAGGAGACCGGGATGACCCCCGTCCGCTATCTCGATTCGCTCGGTTTTCTGGGTCCCGACGTCATTGCGGCGCATTGCGTGCACGTAGATGAGGAGGAATGGGATATTCTGGCGGAAAGGGGAGTAACGGTTTCTCACTGTCCCGCTTCCAATATGAAGATAAGCAGCGGCCGTTTCCCTTACGAGCTTGCGATAAAAAGCGGATGCCGCATAACTCTGGGTACCGACGGAGCCTCGTCCAACAATAACCTGGACTTGAGGGAAGGGATGAAACTGGCCGCTCTTCTGGCCAAATGCGTTTCGGCGGGCCCCGACAGAAGTCTGTCGAATATCGGAAATCCCGAACTTCTTCCGGCGGAAGAAGTATTCCGATGGGCTACCCGCAACGGAGCGGAAGCTTTCGGCATAGATGGGGGAGAAATAGCCGAGGGCCGTGTAGCCGATGCCCTGCTCATCGACCTGAGTGACGTAAGAATGCGCCCCTGTCACAATCTGATATCCAATTTCGTATATTCGGCAGACTCGCGCTGCATTGCGGCAACCATCTGCGACGGAAAGATTATAACAGATCTTTGCAGATGACTCTGAAGAAACTTCCGTTCTTTCTGCTCTGTATTTAAAAGTCTTGTTTACTACAAAGTCAGAAAAAATCCAAAGCCCCCAAATCGCAATCTCAGCGGTCTAGGGACCTATATTATCCTATGTTTGACAAAATCGTCCCATTGCGGATGTTTCCCGAATTATAGACCCTGCGGGAACAAAAAGTCCGGAATTTGTTCTCCGGCGTCATCAAAACTGCGCTTAGAAGAACAAATATGGCGAAAACGTTCTTCTGTTTTTAACTTCTCAAAACACATACTTTTACTGGTGATCCATTTTAACCCTATCCTGCTCCCGGGAGTCGCTGGTGTTGGACTCTTTCCCGGAGGTTGTTCAAAATAGTGTGAGAGGAGCTCAGAATGCAAACGCGCCGCCCCGGGTGAGAGGCAGCGCGATAATGCTTTTGAGTGTTTTCAAGATGTCAACTTTCCTGAGGCCAAAGGCCTTGGGAAAGTTGGCGTTTATTAATCTGAGACGGGACGCACAGGTAAGCCGTTCCAACGGCTGCGGAAGCCCTGCGGATTGACCGTGCCTTTATCGAAGTACAAGTTGTACGCGTGGGGTGTATAGTCATAGCGGAGAGAACTTGACCAATAGGTGCCGTTGGAATCCGCACTGTCGAGGGCGTTACCATTGCCGTTGCCCGCAGCGGGGAAGAACAACAAAGCGGCTGATTTGTAGTAAGTATTGCTAGTTTCGCCATTCTTCTTTCCTTTATCTCCTTCCTGCGGAGCATATACATAATAACCTTTGTCCGTATCATCCCATTTCCAATAGGTTGCGTCCTTCAGTGCCATGAACTCTCCTGGAACCGTACTGCTTATGTAGCCTGTAGGCATACGCCAGCCGGTGCCCCAATTTCTAAAGGCGGCATCGTAAGAAAGAGGAAGTACCGCTGGGTCTTCCGGATTCAATGTCGGAGTCTTTGTAAAAACATGACCGTCATCAAATGCATTTGAAACAGAGGGGTAAGAGATTGCAATATTAGACTTTAATGAATGACCTGTTGTTTCGCCCCAAGCGAAATATGTACCGTAACTGTCAGTTCCCGTATCTGCAGTTGCTCCGATGTTGCGGGTTGCCCACTTGAGATATGAGTCGTTCGTACCGTCATATTTCGCCTTGATGATGACGCACTCGTGGCCGTTCAACGTTCCCTTTGTGCCGGTGAGGTCGCAGTCGGTATTGATTGTCATAGAAGAAAGGTTCATTGAATAGATGACGTTCCTCTTGAGTTCCTTGCTCTCCTTGACTGCTGAACCCCTCTTGTCAATCGTGTAACAGGTGGCAGTGGTGCTTCCTGTGGATACGGGAGCTGCCGCAAGATAGAACACGTTATCGGAAGGAGCGGATTTGCAGACTACTGAGACAGATTTCCCGGTAAGAACAGGCGTGAGGCTTATTTCGTCACCGTTGAAAGATGCGGTGACAGAACCTGCGATGTTGTTGGCTGCCGTAATGTCCACACCTACGACATCATCTGCGGTCGTAATCTCCAACACAGCTGTGGCGTTGCGGAATACGAGGTTCTCCTTGTCATCACCCTTCGCTACGCAGATGTTGGCACTGCCGAAGGTACCGTCCTGAAGTTCAGGGATGGTGAAGGTGATATTGCCGTCGGTACAACTTGTCATTGTCGTGGCCGATGCGGGATAGACGGCATAGAGAGTTCCGGAAAGTCCTTTGGTGAGTGTGAAGGTGACTTTCCTGCCGTTTTCTGTGATATTGCTTTCTTGAAGCTCGATGACCACGCTATCATTTGAAGCAAGGATACAGATTTTATCACCTTCAGCCCATAACGGAATGTCGTTTGTACCGAGTGTGGTCTTGGTGTCGTCGTTCTCGAACACTGCTGTGACGATTCTCTGAGACGGTTCCTGATTTCCGGAGACCAGATTCTCTTTCTGGCAGGAAGTGAACGAAAGAAGCGCAAACGCTGCGAATGCTATTGATATTGTCCTTTTCATCTTTTACTTCATTTAGTGATTGCCGTTCAATAATTCAACGTTAAGCCCAGGGTTCGCGTTCATAAGGTTCAGTTCCGTTGGGAGGTGTACTTATGCAGATGACTCTCTGCACCGAGGTCTCTATGACCTTCACACTCGCAGGAACGTACGTCTGTCGCTCCTGTGGTTCTTTGTTTTTGATGTCTTGCTTCATCCTGATGTTATTTTTTGATTAGTTTTGATTTATCCTTTTTTCTGAGTAATATGCACAACGAATCAGTCCGGGGCTCAAGGTTGAATCCCAGACGGCAGATTTCGTTATTTAATAGTGCTAAATTGCTGTATATAAGACAGTTGAATACCCCCCCTGAATAGAAGCGGCCCAGAAAAGACTGTTGTTGGAAGTGTGCGTTACCATATATATTCCCAAAGTTACGAAATATTCTTCCAACTGCAATCACCTGCCTCCGAAAAATGCAGTAGCAAGGAGCCGAGGTGCCCGGGGATTCGCCCCGCAGGCCGCAAACTCCCAACAGACCGGCTTCCAGATATTGCACGGATGAGACTTTGCGCAAAACGCGAGTCACTCGCGTCTGCGCAAAGTCCCGTCCACAGCGGTGTGCCCTGGAAGGGCTTCGGTGATGGGGTGTTGTGTACGACCCCCTCAAAACGAATGAGCCTTCGCCACTCCGTAGCTCAAAATTCGTTCGCGCCCGTTCGCCAAAGTGGATTTTGCCAAAATGCCCTGGAGGCAACTGCAGGCAAGGTGCGCGCACACCCACTACCCCATAATGACGGGGTGGGTTTTCCGAAACAGCCTCCCAGCAGTCTGCAAAGCCCCCTGCCACACATCCACTTTGGCGAACGACACCGTCAAGTCAAGGAATTTCAACGTTTGCAGACTGCAAACTATGCATCGCAAAAGTTGCGCAATACGCGAGTCACTCGCGTTTTGCGCAACTTTTCACAGAAGTTTGTTGGAATCGGTTTTTTACAGCTCCAGTTTTGAGAGGAATTCGGCGAGGGTCTGGGCCGCGTTGCCCAGATACAGGTTGACGCCTTCCTTCCTGGTGTAAATCGGATTCTCTACTCCGGCGTAGCCGGGCTTGAGGTCGAAGTTGAAGACGAAGATATTGCTGCAGTCGTTCACTGCCAGAACGGGCATTCCATAGATGGGAGTGCCTACGGCAGTTGAGGCGGCAGGGTTGGTAACGTCGTTGGCTCCTATTACAAACGTAGCGTCGGCAGTCTTGAATTCGGGATTTATGTCATCCATCTCAAAGAGATCCTCATAATCTACGTCGGCTTCGCACAGCAGTACGTTCATATGCCCGGGCATTCGTCCGGCAACCGGATGGACGGCGTATTTTACCGTAGTGCCGTTCGCCTTCAACTTATCGGCAAGCTGCTTCACAATATGCTGCGCCTGTGCGATGGCCATCCCGTACCCGGGAACAATTATCACTTCCTTCGCACCCTTGAGACAGTCGGTCGGGTTCTTCACCTCCGGTTCAGCCGCAGCCTCCGGTTCAACCTCAGCCTCTTGCCCGGCCACCACTTCTTCGGGCTCGGCCTTGGCCTGCGGAACAGTCTCGGTAGAAACGGTGGTCTTGCCGGAAAGGATTGCGGCCAGACTGCGGTTCATCGCCCTGCACATTATCTGGGTAAGCAGAAGTCCCGACGCCCCTACGATTCCGCCCACGGCAACGAGCAGAAGGTCTCCGATTGCAAGACCTGCAATTGCGCCGGCTACTCCGCTCAGAGAGTTGAGAAGAGAAATGGTTATAGGCATATCGGCCCCGCCGACTTTAAGCGAGAACAGCAGGCCGAATGCGGCGCTGGCAAGCAGAATTGCACAGAAGCAGGCCGCTCCTGCTCCGTTTGTTGCTGCGAAAACTACAATGCCGAGGCACATAACGGCCAGGGCAAGAGTCTGCAACAGAAAATGATTCCTGAATGTCACGGGCTTCTGAGGCAGAAGCTTGTGAAGTTTGCCGGCCGCCACCAGACTGCCCAGCAGGGTCACTGCACCGACGGAGAGTGCAACCGACGAGGTCACTTTCTCGAATATTCCGGTTCCAGCCCCTATTCCGAACATTGCAAAGGCTCCTACCAGGGCCGAGGCGCAACCGCCCAAACCGTTGAACAGAGCCACCATCTGAGGCATCTGAAGCATAGATACCCGAATGGAAAGTATGATTCCTGCAACTATGCCGGCTGCAAGTCCTGCGTAAACGGGCCACGCGGCATAGATTCTGCCGCTGTGAATCATAGTCACAACTATGGCTGCGAGCATACACACGGCGCTTAGCCGGTTGCCTATGCGGGAGTAGTCGATTCTGCTCATCAGGGCAATGCCGCAGAGCACGCCGGCAACCATAATCGCAGAAACGATCAGATAGGCTGCCTCGCTGTCGACAAACAGGATTACCAGCACAAGGGCCGCCGCAACGGCAAAAATAGCCGAATAGATTGCATCCTGCCCGCTTGCACGCCGTTTTGCAATCATAGCGAGCATTCTGTCGGTGACCGCGAATCCACCGGCCACGTTAACCATAGCCAGGGCTATTGCCAGCGCTCCCAGAACCGATACAACAATCTGTCCTGCCAGGGATGAACCGAAGAAACCGGCGGCAGTGGCTGCCAGCGCTCCCAGTACCGTTACTCCGGACAGCGCATTCATTCCGCTCATAAGCGGAGTGTGAAGGGTTGGCGGAACCTTATTGATGAGCCGGTATCCTACAATCGTAGAGATTACCAGCACACCGATAAGTATAAGTTGCCAAACTAAGGTTGAAAGTCCGAACATAACTTCAAGGTTTTAGGCGAGTCCCATTGCCTCGAGTGTGCCGGAATGCACAATCTTGCCTTCCTTTGTAACCAGAATCTTCTGGACAATCTCGTCGTCCCAGTCCGGAGCCATCTTCCCGTCTTTTGCAAGGAAGAGCAGCAGATTGCAGATGTTGTTGGCGAAGAGCCAGGTCGAAGAAGTAGGGAGCTGTCCCGGAATGTTCTTGATACCTTCGATGGTGACACCGTGCTTAACGTCCCTCTTTCCGGGAGTTGTGATTGCACAGTTACCGCCCTGGTCTATGGAAATATCCACGATTGCAGAACCGGGTTTCATCGAAGCTACCATTTCGTCGGTAAGCAGCACCGGAGCCAGCTGACCCTGCAGCAGAGCCGAGCAGAAAATGATGTCGGCATCCTTTACTGCCGCGGCCAGATTCTCGCGCTCCTTAGCCAGCCATTCCTCGGGGAGTTTCTTTGCGAATTCCACAACTCCGACCTTGCGAACGGCAATTTCCTCGGGCACACCGCAATCTACGATCTTAGCCCCAAGAGACATAGCCTGCTCGCAGGCAGATGGACGGATGTCGGCTGCAAAAACTTTTGCTCCCAGGCCCTTGGCGGTGGCTACGGCTCTAAGGCCGGCTACGCCGGTACCGATTACCAGCACGTTCGAAGGCTTTACTACGCCTACGGCGGAACCGATCATAGGACAGAATTTCGGAAGGTCGCTGGCACCCATAAGTATTCCCTTGTAACCGGCGCAGGTGCTCATGGAAGAAAGGGCATCCATTGCCTGTGCGCGTGAAATCCGGGGAACACCGTCGAGAGTCAGACCGATAATACCGTTTGCGGCCATCTTCTTAACCATCTCGTGGTTTACCGGAGCCGCAGGGTGAATGAACGTAATCAGATACTGCCCGCTGTGCATCATATCGATTTCGTGCTTGCCGTAAGTCTCGTTGAACAGAGGCTCCTTGACTTTAAGAATTACGTCGGCTCTGTCGTAGATTTCCTGAGGATTCTCTACGATTGTAGCGCCGGCCTCAACATATTGCTCGTCAAAGTAATATGAACCTTCGCCCGCTCCCTTTTCAAACAGAACTTCATTGCCTGCCGCAACCATTTTCTTTACGGTTTCAGGGATGGCGGCTACACGAGCTTCGTCGTGCATGATTTCTTTTGGAACACCTATAATCATGATGTGTCGTTATTAGTTGGTTATTTAATGATATGTAAGATAAAAGTCTTTACTTGTTTTCGAGCAGAGCGCGGCTTCGCTCTATGAAATCGTGCAGGGCCTTGCCCTTGAGCATCCCGTTTCCGAGCAACGCAAGGTCCACAACCTGGCACAGGAGTTCGCGGGAGCCTTCACGGTCGCCCCAGATTCTGGCAATCAGGGGATTTTCCATATTAACCTTAATGTTGTAGCTCTGCGGCAGTTCTCCGTAGAAGTTCATTCCTCCGCCCATCGCCGACATTTCGCGGTAGCGTCTCATAAACTCGCTTTGGGTGATAACCACAGGCTCGGCGGTCTCACCAAGATTCTCGGGCTCAACCATATACTCGTTTCCACCGGGCAGCACTCCCTTGAAGAGTTCCTCGAGAGTCTTCTTGTCTTCGTCCGACATCTCCGGCTTCACTCTTTCCTCTTTGGCTATGAGATTATCCAGGGTATCGCTGTCAACACGGGCAAAGCGGCAATCCTTTACCTTTGTTTCCAACAGGTTTACAAAGTGAGAGTCCAGTTCGCAGTCCATCAGCAGGACATCGTAACCCCGGTTCTTGGCGGCCTCTATGAACCCGTACTGCTCCTGCGTATCGGTGGCGTAAAGGAATACGACTTTCTTGTCCTTGTCGCTCTGGCTGCCTTCGATTGCCTTGCGGTAATCCCCGATGGAGAAGAACTTACCGTCGGTGTTCTTCAGCAGGGCAAAGTCCATAGCCCTTTCGCAGAATTTCTCGTCCGACAGCATTCCGTACTCGATGAACAGTTTGATGTTGTCCCACTTCTCTTCGTAGGCCTGCCTCTGTTCCTTGAAAATCTCCTCCAGCCTGTCTGCAACCTTCTTGGTTATGTAGGTGCTGATTTTCTTGACGTTGGAGTCGGCCTGCAGGTAACTGCGGCTGACGTTCAGAGGAATGTCGGGCGAATCGATGACTCCGTGCAGGAGCGTAAGGAAGTCAGGTACAATATTATCCACGTGGTCGGTAACGAACATCTGATTGCAGAACAGCTGTATCTTGCTCTTGCTGATGTCCATTCTCTCCTTGATTTTGGGGAAGTACAGGATTCCGGTGAGGTTGAAAGGATAATCTACGTTGAGGTGGATCCAGAACATAGGCTCCTCTTCCAGGGGATAGAGGTCTTTGTAGAATTTTAGGTAATCCTCGTCCTTGAGCTCAGTTGCGCTCTTTGCCCAAAGGGGTTCTATGGAATTGATTACGTTATCTTCTTCGGTCTCGACATTCTTGCCGTCCTTCCATTCAGTCTTCTTGCCGAAGACTACCGGTACGGGCATAAACTTGCAGTATTTTCCGAGAAGCTGCGAAATCCGTCCCTTGCTTGCGAATTCTTCGGAATCCTTATCCAGATGAAGGGTGATTACAGTACCCCTGTCTTCCTTTTTGCATTCCTGTATCGAGTATTCGGGAGAACCGTCGCAGGTCCATTTCACCGCCTTTGCCCCTTCCTTCCAGCTCAGAGTCTCGATTGTAACCTTCTCGGCCACCATAAAGGCCGAATAGAAACCCAGGCCGAAATGGCCGATGATGGAGGCCATCTGCTCCTTGTATTTTTCCAGAAATTCGCCGGCCGACGAGAAAGCAATCTGGTTTATGTATCTGTCAACTTCTTCCTGAGTCATTCCGATTCCGTGGTCGATGACCCTGAGTATCTTCTTCTTTTCGTCAAGTTCGATTTCTACCTTCAGGCCCGATGTTTCGCAGTCGGTTTCTCCGTTGCTGGAGAGTGCCTTGAGCTTCTGGCTGGCATCCACTGCGTTTGCAACGAGTTCGCGAAGAAAAATCTCGTGGTCGGAATAGAGGAACTGTTTGATTACCGGAAAGATATTTTCGGTGGTTACGCCGATCTTTCCCTGGAGAGTTTTATTTGCCATAGTAGTTTAATAGTTAAAAGTACTGGGATTCTTTTTCGAACAGAGCTTTGTCGTCGCGGCTGGGATCCGGTTTTGATGCCGCTCCCTGCTTGAGCGTTTCAACCGCTTCTTTCTCGGCTTTGCTGAGTTTTCGGGGAATCCAAACCAATATCTTAACAAAAAGATCGCCTTTGTTGTAGCTGTAGCCGTTCACGGTGGGAAGCCCCTTTCCGCGCAGCTTGATTACCGTTCCGGACTGGGTGCCTGCCTCGAGTTTGAGCTGGTAAGGCCCGTCCAGGCAGGGAATGCTGATTTCACATCCGAGAATTGCATCGGCAACGCCTATCACCTTTGTATAGAAAAGGTTGTTGTCCTGTCTCTTGAAGAAAGGATGGGGCTGTTCCTCCACAATTACCAGAAGATCGCCGTTGATTCCGCCCCGGGGCGCGCTGTGGCCCTCTCCGTGCAGGGTAATCTGCATTCCGGACTCGACTCCGGCGGGTACGTTTACCTTCACCGTTTCCTTGCGGCGTTCCAGACCGGTTCCCTTGCAGCGCCGGCAGGGGTTGTTCACAATCTTGCCTTCTCCCTGGCACTGCGGGCAGGTGGCATACGTTACGGTACGGCCGAAAATGGAGTTGGTGATATGCTGAACCTGACCGCTGCCCTTACAGGTCGGGCAGATCCGTATGTCGGAAGAATTCTGCGTTCCTTTTCCGTCGCAGTCGGGGCAGGGCCGGTTGCGTTCGATCGTAACTTCTTTTGTGCAACCCTGGGCAATTTCCTCAAGGGTAAGCTTGACTCTGGTGCGTATATCACGGCCTCTGGCCTGACGCGGACTCTGCTGCTGGCCTCCGAATCCCCCGAATCCTCCGAACCCTCCGAAACCCTGGCCTGCGCCAAAGCCCCCGAAGGCTCCTCCGAACAGATTGTTGATGATGTCGTTGAGGTTGCCGAATCCCTGACTCCAGTCCATTCCGGCACCGGCGTCCATCCCGGCAAAACCGAACTGATCGTATTTGGCCTTCTTGTCGGGATCGCTGAGTACCGAATAGGCCTCTGAAGCTTCCTTGAAATTGTCTTCGGCGGTCTTCTTCTCGGCATCAGTCCCGCTTACCCAGCGGTCGGGATGCCATTTGAGCGCCGCCTTGCGGTATGCCGATTTTATTTCGTCGGCCGAAGCCCCCTTCTGGAGGCCCAGCACTTCGTAGTAATCTCTTTTTTCTGCCATAGAATTATACTCCTACAACTACCTGTGGATATCGGATGATTTTTCCGCCCAGAATGTATCCGGTGCGGGTCACGTCCAGAACCTTGCCCTTGAGCTCATCGCTTGGGGCGGGAATCTGGGCTATGGCCTCGTGCTCATCGGCATTGAATTCCTTGCCTACGGCTTCGATTACCGAAAGACCGCGGGCCTTCAACGCGCTCATAAGTTTCTCGAAGATGAGCTTTGTGCCTTCCAGAGCGGCGGTATCTCCCGAACCCGACAACATTTTTACGGCCTGTTCGCAGGCGTCGAGAACCGGAAGAAGTTCCTTGATGGTGTCGGCCGACGCAGTGTTAACAAGCGCGAGCTTTTCTTCCGCGCTTCTGCGGCGAAAGGTTTCGAATTCGGCCATCAGCCGCAGGTACGACTCTTTCTCTTTGGACAAATTGTCAGAGAGTTCCTCTATTTTTTTCTGAAGGTCGGCACCTTTCTGTTTCTTTGCAGTGTCCCTGGGTGCCGGATTCTGTTCTTTTGTACTGTCTTTTTTCATAACAATTGAAATGCTCTCAAAACCTCTGCCAACAGAGCCTGGCCTGACTTTTTGTCAAACTTTATTTGAAGAACCTGTCTATCTCTTTGATAGCCTGGGGCAGGGCGAATACTGCAACCCTGTCGTAGGCCTCGATCTGTGTGTCTCCCACTGCAATCATTGCCTCGCTGCCGCGCACTACTCCGCCTACGATGGCATTGCAGGGGAACTGGATGTCCTTGAGCGGCGCCTTGGTTATGGCACTGCCGGGAGCTACCGTATATTCGATGACTTCGGCCGACGTGCCGCTCATATATTTTACAAAGCGGGCCTTGCCTCCGAGGGTGAACTTGAATATGCGGCCGGCCGTTATGAGTTTCTTGTTGATGATGGTATCTACACCCATATCTTCGGAAAGATGGATGTATTCGATGTTCTCCACTTCGGCAATCGTACGGGGCACTCCGAATTTCTTGGCCACCACGCAGGCCAGGACATTGGTCTCGTCACTGCCGCTCAGAGCCACGAAAGCGTCGTAATCACGTATGTCCTCGTCGTTGAGCGTGTCGGAGTTTCTGCCGTCTCCACAGGTAATCTGCACGCTTGCAGGCAGGTTTTCTGCCAGTTCCAGGCAGCGTTCATGGCTCCTTTCTATTATCTTCACCTCAATGTCCTGCCGTGCAAGTGACGCGGCTACCATTTCGGCTGTGTTGCCTCCGCCGAGAATCATTACCTTGCCGACTTCTACACTGGTTTTCCCGAAACGCCGCATTATGGAATCGATGCCGTTTCTTGTAGCAATGGTAAAAACAAGGTCGTTGTACAGGAACTTTGTGTCCACCGAAGGGATTATGGTATTGTTGTTCCTGGAGATGGCGATGACCCTGAATTCCTTGGCCTCTTCCGGCTTCAGACTCTTTATGAACTGCAGCAGCTGCAGGTCCAGGACCGGAGAATCCTCGTCCAGGCGGAAGACCGCCATCTGCAGTTTTCCGTGAACGAAATCCATCGTTTCGCTGGATGCCGAGTGCCGCAGCTGATCTACGATTTCGTCGGCCGCAATGCGTTCGGGATAGAACATCAGTTCAATGCCCAGCTCCTTGAACAGAAGCTTGTTCTCGCTGGTAAGGAAGTCGTCGCCCTGAACCCTGGCCAGAACCTTCCCGGCTCCCAGTTTCTTTGCAATTATGGCCGAAAGCACGTTCAGTCCCCGTTCCTCGTACGGATATACGCCTATGAAAAGGTCGCACCTGTCAACCTTGGCTTTCTTAAGCGTTTCGATTGAAGTGGGCGCACCGAGCACAGCGCTCACGTCGGCATAGTCGGTAAGCGTCTTGATCCGGCTTTCGTCGTTGTCGATTACGGTAATTTCATTGGCCTCGCGGCTGAGCATCTTCGCCAGGTGCGAGCCAACCTCTCCGGCTCCCAGAATAACTATTCTCATATATCCTTGAATTTGAGGTATTCAATAATCAGCAGCCGCTTGCGCAGGATGCTTGTCTTTGCGTTGGCATTGGGCCCTCTGCGCAGTTTCCGGTATTCCCGATGGGCGCTTGCGACCGCCCGGGCGTATTCCCACTTGCCCGTGAGGAAGTAAACCGCAACGCTCAGGTCGTCCAGTATCATCCGGCAGAAGATTCTGGGCCGGATTTTCCCCGGGAGATTGTTGTCCAGCATAAGCAGATTGTTGCGGTAGTTGAAAAACAGTTTCCTGGGGGAGTTCTGGGGGAGGGTTCCTCCTCCCAGATGATATACGCAGGCCGATGGCACCGTGTACACTTTCCACCCTTCGTTCCTTGCCCTCCAGCAGAGGTCTATTTCCTCCATATGGGCAAAAAACCGGTCGTCCAGGCCGCCCAGCCGCCGCCACAGGTTCGACCTTATTGCAAGGGCGGCCCCGCTTACCCATCCGACCTCGGCGGGGGAGTCGTACTGTCCTCTGTCGGTCTGGGTTTTACCCAGAACCCTGCCTCGGCAGAACGGATATCCGAACCAGTCCAGGTATCCTCCGGCGGCCCCTGCATATTCGAACCGTCCGCGCTCTGTCATAGAATGGAGCTTTGGTCCGCAAATTCCGCAGTCACTGTGGGTCTGCATAAAGCTGGTGAGTTCTGCAAGCCATCCGGGGGTTACTTCGATGTCGGAATTGAGCAGTACGTAATACTCGGCTTCGACCAGGGCCAAAGCCCGGTTGTATCCGCCTGTAAAGCCGTAATTGCTTTCCAGGGGAATGCACTGCACCTCGGGAAAAAGTTCCCTCACGAGGTCCAGTGACCCGTCGGTGCTTGCGTTGTCGGCGACAACCACCTTAGCATCCAGACCTTTGCAGCTGTCCAGCAAAGCGGGAAGCCAGTTCCTGAGGTATTCCCTGGTATTCCAGTTGAGTATTACTACCGCTGTCTGCATCCGTTACTGCTGCTTATGGCATTTGCATTTGCCTTCGCCGTGGCACTCTCCCTCTTCGTGGCAATTGCCTTCGCCGGAGCATTCGCCGTCACATTCCCCGTGGCATCCGCCGTGACATCCGCCGCAGCCTTCCCTGGGAACGAATTCGCCGTGCAGGCCTTCGGTAAGCTCTTTCTCGGTAGCTTCGCGCACGCTTTCAACCTTCCCGGTAAAGTGCAGTGTCTTGCCTGCCATCGGATGGTTGAAATCCATAGTGACCGTGTCTTCCTGAATTGCGGCAATCTTGCCCTGAACCACCTGACCGGAGGTGTTGAGCATAGGTATTATAAGGCCTACCTGAAGCAGGTCTTCGCGTATGCGTCCGTCCTGGTCGGCAAAGGATTCCTTGGGAATCTCGAACTTGTATTCAGGGTGATACTCTCCGTAGCCTTCCGTGGCGCTCAGAACAAAGTCGAAACTGTCGCCTTCCTGCTTGTCTTCCAGTTCTTCCTCGAATCTGGGAAGCAGCATTCCTGTCCCGTGGATATAGTCCAGAGGCTTGTCCGATCCGGCTTTGTCTGCGATTTTTCCTTCAACTTCCAGCTCATAGCTCAGAGCTACCACTTTGTTCTTCGAAATCTTCATAATGTAATATTGGTTTATCCGTTAAAATCTACGTTGCAAAATGCTAAGGTAGGAATAAGTTTTGACATACAGGCACGGGAATCGTCGCCGCAGGCGATAAGATTGCTCCACAAGTCCACAATATTGCCGGTCACCAGCATTTCTTTCACCGGATATGCGATTTTCCCTTTCTTGAACACGAAGCCTTCTATGCCGAAGGAGAAGTCTCCGGTAGCGGTGTTGGTGTTGCCGCCGTTGAATTCCGTTACCAGGATTCCGTCTCCGCACATCTCCAATATGTCGTCCCGGGTGAGTCCTGCCCTGGGCCATCCCAGAAGTTTGGGCCTTACCGGTCCGTCGCAGGTAGGCTCTTTGCCCAGCTTGCCGGCGGAGTATGTGTTCAAAAAGTATTCCCGGATTATTCCTTTATCTATTATCACGTGTTCTTTTGCGGCAACTCCCTCGTCGTCGAAGAGGATGCAGTTGGACTCGCCCTTGCGCGCTCCGCAATCTGCAATGGTCATTCCTTCCGGAAAGACCTTCTGGCCTTCCTTGCCGTCCAGGAAGGAGTTGTGCTGCTGTACGTTGTCTCCTCTCAGGGCCCTCAGGATGGGAGTCACGAACTTGGAGGAAACTTCGCGGTCAACCACCATATTGCATCGTCTTCCGCGGCAGTTTCTGGCTCCTATCATAGCGCAGGCCTTGTCGTAGGCGTTGCGGCTTATCTCTTTCCAGAGCAGGGTAGCGAGTCTGGGAGATTCGGCCCAGTCGAACGAACTGTATTTCTCTCCGTTTTCATCTTCAACGGTAACTTCGCAGAAGTACTCGAAACTGGTTTCGGTCTGGCGGCAGAAGGTGCCTTGGCTGTCAACGATCAGGGTGTCGTAGATGTTGTCGGAGTACTCGCCCTCTTCAGACACAAGCCTGACCTTTCCGGGAACTTTCCCCAGGCACGCGGCCAGGGCCGTTTCTTTGCGATGCTTTCCGTCTATGGAACAGTAGGTTTCATCCAGCAGGTCGAGTTCCCTGCCGGTAACGGCATTCTTCTGCACCCTTTCCTGGGGAGGAAGGTCCCTGCAGGGGTCGGGGGCGAGCATCTTTACGGTGTCCACCGCTTTGGCGATGAATGCCTCGAGAGAGTCCTTTTCCAGCTTGTTGGTCGAGAAAGCTCCGAACCTGCCGTCGGCAAAAATCGAAATTCTTACGGAACGGTCGAAGCACGAGGTGCATTTGTCTATCCGGGAATCCAGTGTCGATACCAGATTCATCCGGTCCATCACCAGGTTCACCCTGGCTTTCTGCGCTCCGGCTTTCAGTGCCATCGACAGACACTCCTTTGCAAGTTTTATTTCACTTTCGCTTATCATTCTATTCTCCTCCCACAGTGAGTTTTCCTATGAGTACCGACGGAATGCCGCAGCTTACCGCCACGCTCTGCTCTTTCCCGCAGGTCCAGGTTCCGTCGTCGATCTTAAGGTCTGCGGCAACTCCCTTTATGTCGGCCAGGGCCCTGGGTCCGTTGCCGACTATATTGATATCCTTAACCGGCATTGTA
The DNA here is from genome assembly GCA_018065485.1 of Candidatus Cryptobacteroides fimicaballi. GTDB lineage: Bacteria > Bacteroidota > Bacteroidia > Bacteroidales > UBA932 > Cryptobacteroides > Cryptobacteroides fimicaballi. Next base: position 25,619 of record JAGHTF010000035.1, read on the forward strand.
AGGCGGCCGTTCTCTATCAGGTATCCGCTTTTTACGTAGAATGTGAAATCGCCTTCGCCTATCTTCACTTCTCCGTTGGAGAAACTGTCCACATAGATTCCGTTGCCGGCCTCTGCAATCAGGTCCTGCACGCTGCCGTCCTTGCCGCTCTCCATATAGGTTGCCCTCATTCGGGGAATCGGATTGTACCGGAACGATTCGCGCCTTCCGTTTCCGGTGGGGGCTACCCCATACCAACGGGCGCTTACACGGTCGTGCAGATAAGAGGCGAGAATGCCGTCCTCTACCATATAGGTCTTCTGTCCGGGGACTCCTTCGTCGTCGAAATTGCAGGCTCCGCGGTTGGCGGGAATGGTTCCGTCGTCGATTATGTTTATTCCCTTCGGGCAGATACTCTTGCCCATTCTGTCGGCGAACACCGACTGCCCCTTACGGTTGAAGTCGGCCTCGAATGCGTGGCCCATCGCTTCGTGCAGAAGAATTCCGCTAGCTCCGGCTCCCATCACGACACTCATCTTGCCTCCCTTCGGCCTTTTTGCGTCGAAGAGGGCATCCACTCCCTTCACCGCCTCCTGTGCCAGTTCTGTCGCAAGCTGCGGGGTCAGGAATTCCGTACCCGTACGCAGGCTGCGTCCAACCGAGTTCTGAACGGTTTTTCCTTCCTGCTGAAAGATGGTGGTAATGGAGAGACTTGCAAGGGGACGGGTCTCGTACTTGAGTTCCCCGTACGAGTTGTACATAAGAATGTCGCTGACCGAGGTCGAAAGCGAGGCGATTACTTTGCAGCAACGGTTCTCTTTGGCGCGGATAGCGCTTTCGATACTTTCCAGAAACGGCACCGCCGTGCTCAGGGGTTCATTCCTCCAATCTCCGGTAAAGGGATAGCGGTCGGCTTTCGGGTTCGGCTTCCCGAAATACCTGTTTGCCGGGGATACCGCCACCTCGGAGCAGACGGCTTCGTCTGCAATCACTCCGGCGGCCGCTGCAGCTCTGGTCAGGGACGGTATATCGGTGCTCTCGGAATATGCGTAACCTGTTTTTTCGCCGCAGAGCACTCGGATTCCGCATCCGTAGTCCAGATGCTGCCCTCCGGCGCTCACTGCCGAATCCCGGAGCAGAATGTCGCTGTAGAAGGTGTCCTCGAAATACAGGTCGGCATAGTCTCCTCCGTTCTTGAGAGCTTGTGCGACAAGTTCTTCAAGGTTGGTTTCACCGATGCCGAACACCCCCAGATAATATTCTTTATTCAGTATCATTCAATTTTTCGAGTATTTGTTCGTATTTCTTTTTATTGCGGATGATGGTCACTTCCCCCGAGCCTTCGGCAATTACCGAAAAAGGAGTCTGGGTGTTGTCGCCGAGTACCCATCGGTCGGCCATATCCTTATACGTATCAAAGAAATATTGCAGTCCGGTCCGGTATCGGCGTTGAACGGTATCGTCCGTTATATTGTGCCCTCCTGCCTGCACTCTGTTGCGGATTCTTTTTATTGCAAGCTCAGGAGATTCCAGCCAAAGGTATATTATGGTAATTCTGTAGCCCTGCTTCCTGGCCTGTTCAAGTATGCGGGTAAGAGTTCTTGTGGCCAGGGTAGTTTCTATCCCGAAGTCCCTCTCCCTCTCTAGCATATAATTGATTTTCTGCAGCATTACGCGGCTTGCTCCTACTGCCGCCGTACTGGGGTCGAAGGGGGAGATGCTTTTTGCAAACTCGTCGGAGTTCACGAATTCGTGACAGCCCAGCATCTGGGGCAGCAGCGAGTATGAAGCCGTTGTCTTTCCGGATCCGTTGCAACCTGATATGATATAGAGATTTGGCATTGTCCTGTGTCAGCGGTGGCTTACTCCATATCCGAACAAAGCGAAATCTCCCAGGCAGGGGTCGTCGGGAAAAATTTCCCTGAAACTGTCCGTGATTTCCAATGCTGTCGTCAGGTTTTTGGATGTGCGCTTGGTAAGTCCGAGGTCGAGGGCCTGCGTGTGGACGTGGGTGTCCAGAGGTATAATGAGGCTGGTGGGGGAGGAGTTCTTCCAAATTCCCAGGTCAACCTTTCCGTCATTGCGGACCATCCATCGGCGCATAAGGTTTATTTTCTTGTCGGCCGCGGCAGGGTCTTCCTTCCTGCCGTAGATGCGGGTTCTTATCTGAGCGTTGCTCAATTTCTCAAGACTTTCCTCCTTATTGAAAAATTCCTTGAGATTTCTGCATATCAGGGCGGTCTCGCTCCATTTTATGGTTCTGTGGCAACTGGTATTGTCGCTGCGGTAGTCTCCGCTCATAACGTAGTCCAGCGGCCTCCACTCAAGAAAATCGAAGAACCGTTCCAGATCCCTTACAATCATCGGCCTGCGGCCCCAGGCGAAATGCGCCGCGAATACGGCTGCCGTTTCAATGTCCTGCAGGGTGGCTCCGCGGCGGACGAATTCGGTTGGAAAGGCAATCGGATCTTCTGCAAAATGGACCGGGTCGTTGTATTCTCCGGCCCAGTCCATAAGCTGTTTCTTGAGTGCCGCCTCCATTATTCGGCAGTGGCGGCTTCGATCTTGCGCAGCATTGCAACCATAATTATTGCCGCAATAATGCACAGTGCCATAAGAATGCTCCAGTTTGCCCAGAGAGGAACCTTGTTCCAAAGAAGTCCGGGGATGGAACTCAGGTAGTTGCCTACGGCAGTTGCCGCAAACCACAGACCCATCATAAGTCCCTTGTATTTCGGAGGAGCTACCTTTGATACGAACGATATTCCCATAGGGCTGAGCAGCAGTTCTGCAAAGGTGAGAACCAGATAGGTGCTTATCAGATATGTAGGAACAACGGGGTCGGGAGATACTGTTCCTCCCAACTGGGCGGGAGACTGCTGTCCCATAGAAGCCAGAACCATAATAAGGTAACCCACGGCTGCCACGAACATTCCCAGTGCAATCTTCTTGGGCGCCGACGGCTCCATTCCGTTGGAATGCTTCTCAGACTTTCTGGATGCAAGCGCACTGAAGATGGCCATTGAGATAGGGGTGAGTGCAACTACAAAGAAGGGGTTGAACTGCTGGAAGAGCTGAGGCTGGATTGTAAGAGTCTCGGGCATGCCGGCATAAATCGTGTATGCTCCGCCCCACAGTGCTGCAGTGGCTATTCCGCAACCCAGTTTGGCTTTGGCTGTCGATGACTGGAATACTCCGAACAGGGTATAGACGCTTACTGCGATGAGAGCCAGGATCCAGATGTTGAATCCGAGCTTGGTTGCGCCTGCAACGGAACTTTGGGTGTAATCACGGGCAAACCAGGTGAGGGACTGTCCGTTCTGATGGAATGCCATCCAGAAGAAGATTACAACTGCAAATACAAGGCACAGGGCAACCACTCTGTCTTTTGTCTGCTTGGGAGTGAGTTCCACAACTGTCTCGCTGCCGCTGCTTGCAGCCTGTTTTGCGTTTACGTCGGCGTGCTTGAACCACTTTCTTGTAGCGAAATAAATGGCGATTGAAACAATCAAAGAGATGCAGGCAACTGCGAATCCCATATTGTAGGCCGATGAAAGATGCTCTACGTAGTATGCTCCGAAGTCTCCGGGCAGCATATTGCGAACAGCTTCGCCGGGCATCATTGACTTGAGGTCGATGAACTTGCTTACGTTCTCAGGAGAGATTTCACGGTCCATGAACTGGTGTGCAAGTACGGGGATGTCGGCTTTGTAGATAAGTCCGGCCTTGGAAAGGAATCTGTTGGTAATGGCGGTTGCGGCGGAAGGTGCGAACATTGCGCCAATGTTGATGGCCATATAGAACAGGCTGAATGCGGAGTCCCTCTTCGATGAATACTTGGGATCGTCGTAAAGGTTGCCCACGATTACCTGAAGGTTACCTTTGAAGAGACCTGTTCCGAGTGCGATGAGCAGTAGTGCAGAGAGCATCAGTGTGATGCCAAGTGCGTTTGCCGGAGTGGGTATGGATAGTGCAAGGTACCCCAGGAACATAATGCAGATACCTGTAACAACGCATTTTCCATAACCGATTTTGTCGGCGAGGATACCTCCCACTACGGGGAAGAAATATACTACTGCGAGGAAAATGGAATAGATGGTGCTTGCGAGTGCTCCCGTCCAGCCGAACTTGGCCTGCAGGAACAGCATAAAGATGGCAAGCATAGTGTAGTAGCCGAAACGCTCTCCTGTATTGGCGAGGGCGAGTGCATACAAAGCCTTAGGCTGTCCTTTGAACATAACTTATACTGTTTTGAATAATTTGCGCAATCACAAAGATAATAAAAAAATGATTATATTTGTTTTTGTATGTCTGTATGTGAAAAACTTAAATACGGCTTGCTTTCCGCCCTGCTGGCGTTGCTTTCTCTAATGCCGCTGTGCCTGCACAGGGCGCTCGGAGCACTGGCCGGCTTCGTTATGCAGAATATCGTCGGGTACCGGCGGGGCGTTGCATTGAAGAATATACGGAATGCATTCCCCGAAAAGTCCGATAAGGAAATCGACGGAATCCTCCGCAAGTTCTATCGGTACCTCGGAACAATGTTCTGTGAGGCAATCTGGTTCGGTTCCTGCAGGAACAACAAGAAGCGCCTGCGCCGTTCCCGTATCTGTGAACTCCGCGGGCAGGATTGCCTCAACGCTTGCCTCCGGCGGGGGAAAAGTGTTATGGTCCTGGTCCCGCATATGGGGAATTTCGAAGTCTTTTCCGGCATTGTGACTTATTCTGGAGACATTCCCCTTGAGGTGTCGGAAAATCATTTCTGTGTCTCGTACAAAGAGCTTCACAACAAGTTCTGGAATGACTTTATGTTCGGGAACCGGTTGTCGGGCCTGCTGCAACCCTTGGGATACGACGGTCTTGTGGAGAGTATGAAACTCCTCAGGTATGTGTACAAACATAAGGACGATTCCTATGTTTTTCATTTTATTACTGATCAGTATCCTTACTCCGAAGGCAATAATGTAGAGGTCGAATTCTTCAATCAGAAGACTGTAAGTATGACGGCCGGGGCGGCTATGGCAAAAATGCTTGCTATGCCGGTGCTGTATATGAGAATGCTCTGCCGCCCGGAAGGAGGTTATATTATGGAATATCTCCCTATATGCGACGATGCTTCCACCGAGGACATTCAGGATATAACCCAAAGATATTATAGGATGATCGAGGACGATATCCGCACCCAGCCGTGGAACTATCTTTGGACGCACAAACGTTGGAAAACCCTTAATTATTGACAATATGACAATTAAAGATCTGAAACCAGCCATTGTCTGGAACAACTTCTATCAGCTTACCAGACAGCCCCGCCCTTCCAAGCACGAAGAAAAGGTACGCGCATTCCTTCTACAGTGGGGTAAGGAACATTCCATCGACACCCAGCTCGATGACACTGGAAACGTTATTATGAGAATTCCCGCCACACCCGGCTTTGAGAACCGCAAGACCGTTATTCTCCAGGGACATATGGATATGGTTCCCCAGAAGGTGGCTTCTTCGGCTCACGATTTTCTCAATGATCCCATCGAAACCATAGTCGAAGGGGACTGGCTTACTGCCAACGGAACCACTTTGGGCGCCGACAACGGTTTGGGCGTTGCTCTTGCAATGTCCGTTGCCGAGTCCAAGGACATTCAGCACGGCCCCATCGAGGTGCTTGTCACCTATGACGAGGAAACCGGTATGACCGGAGCAAAATCTCTCAAGGCAGGAGTGCTTAAGGGAGATATTCTTCTCAATCTGGATTCCGAGGATGAGGAAGAACTGTGCATTGGATGCGCCGGCGGACTCGACGCCGAGGCGGTCTTCAAATACAAGACAGTCCGAGCCAAGGATATGACAGCCTATAGGTTGTCCGTCAAGGGACTGCAGGGGGGCCATTCCGGTATGGATATCTCGCTTTACAGAGCGAATGCCAATAAAATTGCTGCCAATGCCCTTGTGTCTGTGGTAGAGAAAAAAGGCGTGGAGATTGTGAAGTTTACGGGAGGTAGTCTCCGGAACGCGATTCCTTTCGAAGCCGAAGTGGAGTTCCTTGTCCCGAAGGGAAAAGAGAAGAGTGTCCTGGCTGCTGTCAACGGCCGTCTTGCCGCTTCCAAGGACATCTATAAGGAAAGTGATCCCGGTATGGAGTTCGTTCTGGAGAAGAGCGGTGCCGCCGTTCGTTTTATCGAGCACGAGGTTGCTCTTAACCTGCTCAAGGCCCTGTTGGCTTGTCCTTCTAACGTAATCCGTATGAGCCAGAGTATGAAAGGCCTCACCGAGACATCCATAAATATGGCCATTGTACGCACCGAGAACGGAAAGATTCTGGTTCACTCTCTTATGCGGAGCGCCATAGACGAGGCCAAGGCAGAGCTTGCCGAGAAAGTCCGCTTCATATTCGAAATGGCGGGAGCAAAAGTTTCCTTCCGTGGCGGATACTCCGGATGGAAACCCAATCCCGAGAGCGAACTCATAGGTATGTTGAATGGAATATACACCAGGAAGTTCGGTAAGTCAATGAACGTTATGGCTACTCACGGCGGATTGGAGTGCGCAATTATGGGCGCCAACTATCCCAACTGGGAGATGATATCCATAGGACCCACCATCCGGTATCCTCACTCTCCCGACGAGAGATGCTATATCCCTTCCGTTGAAAAGTCCTGGGAATTCCTCAAGGAAATCCTGCTTCAGATTCCCGTAAAATAAGGCAGATGGTCATACTTGTCACAGGCATCACTTCCGGTTTCGGAAAGGCGATGGCCGAAAGGCTTTCGGCCGATGGCCACAAAGTTTATGGCACCCACCGGAAAGCCACCGATTTCATTCCCGGTGTTACCTATATCCGGGCCGACGTTTCCGACGACGCGCAGGTCGAAGCTGCTGTGAATCAGGTTCTTGAAACTGAAGGCAGGATCGATGTTTTCATCAATAACGCCGGAATGGGAATCGGCGGTCCTCTCGAATTTTCATCTCTGGAGGATGCCCGATACCAGATGGACGTAAACTGGATGGGTATGGTGCGGTTCCTGCATTTCGTTGTTCCGGTAATGCGCCGTCAGGGCTGTGGCCGAATCATCTGCTTCAGCTCTATCGGCGGTCTTATGGGGCTTCCGTTCCAGGGACTTTATTCGGCTTCCAAGTTTGCCATCGAAGGCTATTGCGAGGCGTTGAGAATGGAACTTCGCAAGAGCGGGGTAAAGGTTGTAGTCATAGAACCGGGCGATTTCGCCACCAGCTTCACCGCTCAGAGAAAGTGTGTGACCGATTCTAAGGCGCACGAGGCCTACCCGGCCTATGCCGCATCCCTTGCAAGTATCGAGAAAGACGAAACCACCGGACTCAAACCGGAATACCTCGCCGGAAAGATTTCAGCGATAGTAAAGAAAAAGAATCCGGCGTACAACTATGTGATTTCGACCTTTGAGCAGCGCCTTTCGGTTATCCTCAAACGGATTCTTCCCGCAAACCTGTTCGCCTCGATCCTCTCCGGCTACTACAAGCTCTAGTCCCTTATAGCCGCAGTTGGGGGG